>JBARBP010000130.1:0-3389 GCA_049793195.1 Occallatibacter sp.
ACCACGGAAGACGGCGGGGCGCAATGAAGCTCACTGGGCTGCCTCCGCCGGCTGGGGCGGTGCAATGCCCATCTCTTTGAGCGCGGCCTGGCAGCGCGTGCAGACGTTGTGCCAGATGCCGTAGTCGGATGTGTCGTTCGTGTAACGCCAGCAGCGGTTGCACTTTTCACCCGAAGCAGCTTGAGCAATTGCCCTGGGGGCGCCGGGTGCTCCACCTTCTCCGGTCGTACTTATGAGTTTGAGCAAATCGAACGCCTGATCGCCTAGTGTGCGCTTTAACTCTTCCGCATCATTTGCAAAGTTGCCTATATAGACTTCGGAAACATTAAAGAGTTCCTCGAGTGTTTCGTTGGAGAATGACCTGAGAAACTGGGTGTCGGAAGCGTTCGACAATATAATTACTTTCGCCCCGCGACCTTTTCCGATCCTGCCTCCCTGCCGTTCGAATTCGATAGCTCTAAACACTTCGTCGCGCACAGCAAAGAGACGCCTCCACTCTTCGAGCAGTTTTGTGGGGTCCTCGGAGAAGACTTCTTCGGGTTTCGGGAAGAGCGCGAGGTGAACGCTGGCTTCGCGACCTTCGACTTGGGGCAAATATTCCCAAACTTCGTCAGCGGTGAAACTGAGGACGGGGGCGACGAGGCGGACGAATGTCTCTGTGATCTGCCACAAGACGTTTTGCGCCGAGAGCCGTTCCCGGCTGGTGGGCGCAAATGTATACATCCGGTCCTTGAGCACGTCAAGATAGCCTGCGCTCAAGTCAATTACCGCGAAATTGTTTAGAGCGTGGTAGACGCGATGGAATTCAAAGGCCTTGTACCAACCAAGGATTTTTTCGGTCAGGTCGCGGGTGCACGCCAACATGTATCGGTCGAGTGGGAGAAGATCTGACTCGGGGACGCGGTCGCGGACCGGATCGAAACCGTTCAGATTCCCGAGCAGGAAGCGGAAGGTGTTGCGGAGCTTGCGATAGATTCCGGCACAGCGTTCCATCAGGTTCTCGCTGGCTGCCATGTCTTCGCGAAAGTCAACTGACGCGACCCACAAGCGAACGATCTCCCCACCCATGCGATTCGCGATATCGACCGGATCGACGCCGTTCCCGAGCGACTTCGACATGGCGCGGCCCTGCTCGTCGAGCGTCCACCCAGCGGTGGAGACGTGTGAATAAGGAGCGCGTCCGCGCAGGGCCACCGAGGTCAGCAGGGAAGAGTGGAACCAGCCGCGATGCTGGTCGCCGCCCTCCAGATAAAGGCACTCGGGGCGCTTCGCACCGCTCTCGCTTTGGAAGGCCGTGTAGGCCGGTTTGAGGTCGGGATCGGACTCGCAGACGGCGAACCAACTGGTGCCCGAGTCGAACCAGACATCGAGAATATCTGTCTCCTTGCGGAATACTTTGCTTCCGCAGTGGGAGCAGGCAGCACCCTTGGGGAGCAGGGCCGCAACATCGGTTGTGTGCCAGGCCTCGGCGCCTTCGCGGTCAAACAACTCAACAATCTTGCGGTTCAGCGTTGCATCGAGAATCGGCTTTTGACAGGCTTCGCACAGAAACACGGCAATGGGCACACCCCAGATGCGCTGGCGACTGATGCACCAGTCAGGCCGCGTCGCGATCATGTTCGTGATCCGCTCTTTGCCCCAGACCGGGTCCCACACAACCTTGTCGATCTCCTCGATCGAAAGCCGGCGAAACGTGGTTTCGGAGCCGTCGGCACGGTTGACCTGTGTATCGAGGCCGATGAACCACTGCTCCGTGGCACGAAAGATGACTGGATGGTGGCAGCGCCAGCAGTGGGGGTAAGAATGCTCCAGCGGCGCCCCGGCCAGCAAGGCCCCACGCTCTTCGAGCATGGCGACGATCACAGGATTGGCGGCAAAAACTTTCATCCCCTCATAGGCAGGCGGCGTAGCGAACGGCCATGCATCGGGATCGACGTGGATATGGCCGGCTGCATCCACGCGGCAAGTGGAATCGAGATTGTAGCGTTGGCCAGTGTAGAAGTCGTCCGCGCCGTGCGAGGGCGCTGTGTGCACCGCGCCTGTACCTGTGTCGGCGGTGACATAAGTGGCCAGAACGCCCAGGATGCTGCGCTCCAGGAAGGGATGCTGGAACGTGACGCGGTCGAGCGCGGAACCCTTGAAGCGGGCCAATTCGGTGGTTTGGCCGAGTTTGCAGGCAGCAGCAACCTGCTGAGCCAGTTCGGCGGCCACAATGTAGACAGGCGCCTCGGGACCGTCTCCTGTGGACAAAGCAACGTAATCAAAGTCTGGGTGGAAGGCAACCGCTAGCGACGCGGGAAGCGTCCAAGGTGTCGTGGTCCAGATGATCGTGAACACGTCGCGGCCGGCCAGCGCTGGAGCAATAGCGGCCGCGTCGGAAGTGAGTTTGTAGCGCACGTAAACCGAGGGGCTGGTGTGCATCTCGTACTCAACTTCGGCCTCGGCAAGGGCTGTATGGTCGTGGATGCACCAGTAAACCGGTTTCAGGCCGCGGTAGACGAACCCCTTCTCGAGGAAGCCATAAAAAGCCTCGAGGGTGCGGGCCTCGTAGTCGCGCGACATGGTCTTGTAAGGCGTCTCCCAGCGCCCAAGGCAACCGATGCGTTCGAATTGGGAGGTTTGCAGGTCGACGTACTTCTGGGCATAGGCACGGCACGCTTCCAAAACGGCAGGAACCGGCATTTCCAGCTTCTTGCGGCCCAGCTTTTCGTCCACTTTGATCTCGATGGGGAGCCCGTGGCAGTCGTACCCAGGGACGTAGGGAGCGTCGAACCCGGCCATAGTTTTGGACTTGACGACGAAGTCCTTGAGGCCTTTGTTCAGGGCATGGCCAAGATGGATGGGGCCGTTGGCGTAGGGCGGCCCGTCGTGGAGCAGGTAGGTGGGACGGCCCAGGCTAGCCTTGCGCACCTCTCGATAGAGCCCAATCGAGGCCCAGAGTTTCAGCCTCAGGGGTTCATTCTGGGGCAGATTGGCTTTCATGGGAAAGGCGGTTTGCGGAAGGGTGAGGGTCGCCTTTAACTCCGGCGCTGCGGGCATCTTGACTCCCTGGATCGGTCCTGTATCGGTTTTGGATTGGTGCAGACCTTTGTTCACTTACCAGTGTAATGTAATTAGATAAGGGAGAAATTTTGGGTAACAAACCGGGTAGGCTCTTCGTCTATTGTTTATGGGAGCCTTGCACAGGCCGGAATATGATTCTTTGGACTTCGGTTGTCCGGAAAAAGTGACAGTTGGATCCGAGACAATTTCGGGGGCGGTCAAGCATAATGGTTTGATGGGCGTGGACGAAATGGGCCCCGCAGGCGGAACTGGATTCGGACAGGCAAACACGCAAGAGCCGGCACCAACCATGGCAAACGAAATGTTTACACAGGCAGACTCGAACA
>JBARBP010000131.1:0-15811 GCA_049793195.1 Occallatibacter sp.
GCGCTGCAGGCTGTGAAATAGTTCGCGGAGATTGAGTTGATTTCGTACGGGGAGTTGAGGGACAGGGATCAGGGATCAGGGATCTGAAGAGCCCCTCGGGTTAGATTCAGCCTTTCCCACTCAAGCAGCAAAGAACGCTGCTTGAATGGGGCACCATGGAGAGAGGGAGAAGGGGTCAGAGTGGTTTTGGGGAGGCAAAAACCTGGCTTCCACAGGGTGGTTCGGGTGTAGGATGCAGACGCCGGGGACCCCAATTCAAAGCCCGGCGAAAGAGGAGGTAAGTGAATGATCGGTGAATTGATTGTCGAAAGCAAAGGCAAGAGGATCGTGCGACGGGTACTTTCCGTTGACCCACCAACCGTGGAAGTGACGTTTGAAGAGAGCGGAACCATGCTTGGGATTCCTACAACAGGCATGGGGACCTATACATCGGTGATCGATGCAGACGGGTCGATTCATGGCGAGGGCCGAGGGATCGATACGACGAACGATGGCGAGGGTGTTCTGTGGACGGGAACGGGCTCGGGGAAGTTTGGGCCTGGGGGAGCGGTGAGCTATCGGGGGATGTTGTTTTTCAAGACCGCTTCGCAAAAGCTGGCCAGGCTGAACAATGCTTGCGGGGCTTTTGAATTTGAAGTGGGAGCAGACGGCAGCACTTCTTCGAAGATCTGGGAGTGGAAGTAGGCTTCCTGGATTGGTTGCGCCCGGCGGGATCAATTCTTGAGTTGGTTTCTGGGGACCGGATTGATCCGCCGGGCGTTTTGGGGTTTCGATATTCCGCGGACCGCAAGGTCAAATCCTCGTTTAGCAAAAGTATTCATCTTTACAATTTGCGGTGACTTTGGTGCGCTTGTATCGGGCGTTCTCCATTGGGCGAAGCTGTATTCTGATGGGGTTCCGCTTGGGCCGGGGGACAGGTGGCGTGTGGGCAGGTGCGAGCGATGACTGTGACTTTCCGGCGTATGCGATGGCGGTGGATCTGCGACTTGCTAGCGATGGGCGCGATGCTGGTGGCGGGTTGCGGGTCGGCTCCGGTGACGGCGGTGGTGGTTCCGTATCCGCATGATCTGGGGCAGGTGAGCTTTGCCGTGGCGGGGGATGTGATTCCGCACCAGGCGGTGCGTGAGGCGGCGGCCGCGGACGGTGCGGATGAGGCGGGATGGCAGGGGCTGTTCGGCGACGTGAGTGATGTGTTCAAGGGCGCGGATTTCGGGTTTGTGAATATGGAGACGCCGGTGGCGCCGAAGAACTCGAAGGGGACGAAACCGTTTATGTTCGATGCGCCGGTGGCGCTGCCGGAGGCGCTGAAGGCGAGCGGGATCAAGATAGTTTCGTTTGCGAATAACCACGTGATGGACCAGGGGTGGGCGGGGTTTGCGGAGACGCGCGAACACTTGCGCGACACTGGGCTGCTGTTTGCGGGGACGGGCGACACGGCGCAGACGGAGTGGCAGCCAGTGATTACCGAAGCTAACGGCATCGAGGTGGGCTGGCTGGGGATGACGCGGTGGCTGAATGGGAATCGGAATCCGGATAAGGATGAGCTGCCGCATGTGAATTTCTTCCCGTATCCGAATGAGTCGGGTGGGGCGCCGGGGATGGATGAATCGGGAGTGATTGAAGCCGTGAAGGCGGCGCGCGCGCAGTGCGATTTGCTGGTGATATCGGTTCACTGGGGGATTGAGTATGCGACTGCGCCGCGGCCGGAGGATGTGGAGGCAGCGCACAAGATGCTGGACGCGGGGGCGTCGGTGATTGTGGGGAGCCATCCGCATGTGCTGCAGCCGGTGGAGACGTACAAGACCGTGGATGGACGAAATACGGTGATCTTCTACTCGCTGGGGAATTTCTTATCGAACCAGTCGCGGACCTCTGTGGATGGGTTGATGCCGGATAAGGATGGCGATCCGCGGGACTCGCTGATTGGGTTGTTTGCGGCGGTGAAGAAGGATTATGGGCCGGGCGGGGTGCGGGTGGAACTGGGGCATGTGGGGATTCTGCCGGTGTGGGGGGAGAACAATCGGAATGAGCTGGCAAGCGGGAGGGCGAAGACGCCGGTGATTCATCCGGTGCTGATCGATCGGGAGATGCCGAAGTTGCAGGCTCGGCTGGATGAGTTGAACAAGATTGCGGAGGCGGGCAAGGGGAATGTTTCGGGCGCTGGGCCTGGTGCGCCGGGTTTGACGGCGGATGAGAAGAAGGAGTTCATCGCGGTGACGAACGAGTTGAAGCTGCTGGATGACCGGCGGCAGCAGATACTGGCGCGGACGGGGGATGAGTATGTCGTCGATCCACCGAAGGTTGCGTCGAAGCTGTATTGAGCAATCGCTAGCTCAAGAGGGGCACGCCGGCGGCTGTGGCCGCCGATGCGAGTGCCTTGTCGAGGGTGGCTAGGGGGATCCGCTCGCGAAGAGCAAGGGCCAAGTAAGCCGCGTCGTAGACTGTGGTGTTCAGATGCCTGGATAGATCGAGGATCGCACGGCTATCGGGTTCATTGTCGGTCGTAATATCGAGATCCTGAAGCTCGAGAAGGAACCGGTTGGAATCTGCGGGCGCGATGCGTTTACGCCGCTCGTTCACGACCAAGATGTTGCGGATCTCGTACCACCAAATGCCTGGAACAAGGGCTGCCCCTTCGCGGAGCGACGAAAACGCGCTGTCGGCCACGGGATTCGATTCGTTCCGCATTACCCAATTGATCGTGACGGATGCATCCAGCACAAACCGCATGGCTATCGGCGTCCCTCGTCGCGCGCCGAGAGAACTTCTTCAATCGAAACCGGTTTTGTGCGTTTGCGGATTTCCAGGATTCCTGCCATCGCACGCTCGGTCCGCTCGTGGCGCTCATCGTCGCAGAGAGGAACGGGGACGATGAGCGCAACGGTCTTCCCATGGCGTGTCACGGTCACAGTGTTGCCCCGCTCAACATCGTCGAGAATGCGCAGGAAGTGGGTCTTCGCTTCTGAGGCCTGAATCGTTCGCATAAATTGACCAGTCAATTCGACTAGTCGAATTGTAACACTGCGATCAACGAACAACAAGCCAGTCCCTAAAAGCCGGCGGCGACCAGCCAGGCTTCGGTGAGGTCGAGCGAGGACTTGTTTTTGGCTTGCATTTCGGCGTGGGCCAACTTTACCAGCACATCGGCTTCGACGTTTACAGGCGCGCCGGGGGCGAGGGTGTGGAGATTGGTGCGCCAATAGGTGAGAGGCAGGATGGCGATGGTGATGACATCGCCGTCAAAGTCGGCGATGGTGAGGCTTATGCCTTCTACGGCGACGGAGCCTTTGAGGACCATCCAGGGACGGACGTTCTCGGGGACGCGGATTTTGAGGGTCCAGTCGGTGGTTTCGCGGTTGAATTGCGGGCTGGTGGCGGGAATCACTGGGTCGAGGGCGGTCATGATGCCGCAGCCGTCTACGTGTCCCTGGACGATGTGTCCGCCGAGGGGGCCGCCGGCGGCGGTGGGGAGTTCGAGGTTGACTTTTGCGCCGGGGGCTAGGGAGCCAAGGGATGTTTTGTCGAGGGTTTCCTGGGCGAGGTCGGCGTGGAAGAACTTGGGGTCGACGTCCAACGCTGTAAGACAGACGCCGGAGACGGCGCAGGAGTCGCCTTCGCGGAGGCGGCCGGCGATGCCGGGGGCTTCGAGGGTGAGACGGCGGACTCCGCCTGTGTCCTTGAGGCTGACGATGGTTCCGGTCTGTTCGATGATGCCGGTGAACATGGGTTCATTCTAGTGGACAGTGAACAGCGGACAGTGGACAGAAAATAGAAAAGCCCCTCGGATGAGATTCTGCCTTTCCCACTCATGCGGCAAAAAACGCCGCATGAATGGGGCACCCGGCGAACCGGGACTACGGAACAGAGAACAGAGGACAGAGAACACAGAACAGAAAACACAGAACAGAGAACACAGCACAGAAAACACAGAACAGAAAACACAGAACAGAAAACACAGAACAGAGAAGAAACTCATGTGTTTCTTTGCTGAGGGAAAGACGAGTTTTGGATTCAGGCTTCTTCGATAAAGATATCGAGCGCGGAAGCGGAGCTGGTGAGGGCGCGGTAGGAGCGATAGAGGCTTAGGCGCCAGCGGAGGATCATGCCGAAGGCGAGGACGAAGAAAAGGCCGCCGGTTTGCTCGAGGGTGAGGATGGAGTCGAAGTAGCCGCGGGCGAAGTAGCGGACCGCGGCGAGGACAATGATGACGGCGAAGAAGGCGCCGGAGCGCTTCATCATGATGACGTCGCCCTCGCGGCGGAGGCTGGAGGTGGCGAGAAGTGGCCAGGCGAGGAGGATGGCTCCGGTGAGGAATGCGCCGATGGCCCAGGTGATGGGGAAGCGGAAGGCGGGGACGAAGAACATGCAGAAGCCGGTGGCCATGCCCATGGGGGGGATGAGGAGCTTGCGCGCGGTCACGGCGGATCGGCCTTCGCGGAAGCGCCAGAGGAGGACGCCGCAGAGCCCGAGGAGGGAGACGATGGCCGTGAAGACGGTTTTGGAGAGCATGATGCGGGCCTTTCCAGAGTGTTGCGATGGGTGGGACAGGGCCGGTACGCCCTGTGATCAGTATATTGGATGGCTGGTCAATCTTGGATGGCCGCTCAGGCGGCGTTGGCGATAGCGGCGGTGCGGGTGATGGCGACGACGGTGATGTCGTCTTGCTGGCCGAAGGTTTGGGCGGCTTGGGCGATGGAGGCGGCGGGTTGGACGGAGAGCTCGCGGCCGCGCTCGAAGCCGAGGAGTTCGCCGCGCGGGTTTTGCGCTTCAACGACACCGTCGGAATAGAGGGTGAGGCGGCTGCCAGCGGGGAGCAGAATCTGGCAGGTTTCGTAGCGGCCCCGGACCTTGATGCCGAGGGGGAGCGCGCCGGTGAGCTCGACTTCGCGGCCGTCTAGATAGGGCGAGAGGTGGCCGGCGTTGGCGATGGTGACGAGGCCGTCGGCGGCGATGTGCGCGGCGAGGGCGGTGGCAAAGCCTTCTCCGGCGCGGCCGACGAGGCGCTCGTTGAGGTTGGCGAGCATTTCGGCGGGATCGCAGGTGAACTCGGCTACTGCACGGATGGCGCCAACGAGCATGGAGACAAGCATGGCGGCGGGGAGGCCTTTGCCGGCTACGTCGCCCAAGACGAGCAGGAGGCCGCCTTCTCCGGTGGGAAGAACCTGGAAGAAGTCTCCGCCGACTTCGTTTGCGGGTTCGTAGACGCTCTCAACGGTGAAGCCGGGGACGGTTTCGATCTGGTCGGGGAGGATGACCTGCTGGACTTCGCGGGCAGCGGCCATTTCGCTCTCAAGCATGGCTTGCTGGCGGCTGATGCGGGTGGAGCGGAGAACGATGATGATGGCCAGGGAGAGAACGTAGAAGAGCGCGCCGGGCTGTCCGACGGAAAGCAGAAACGGGCCGACAGAGAAGCGGAAGAACAAAATCGACAAGCGGTAGGTAATTGAGGCCAGCGCAGGGATCTGTGACATAACCAGCAGCACGACCTGAACATAGATGGAGAGACTCTGGAGCAGCACCGGAATGAGGAGGATGCCAGCTTCGCGGTTGCCGCGCCGCATATGGACGAAGAGCAGCACGGGCAGGACGACGGTAATAAGGAAGAGGAGTGGGGCGGCGCCGAGCAGGGTGGCAATTCTGGAGATGCTTCCGCTGTATGAGCCCACCGCGGAGGAGGCCCACGCGAGAACAGCAACCCAGACCAGCGCGCGCATCCACCATCCCAAACGTGCGCGCAGGAGGGCGAGATACATGAGGACCGCGAAGTAGGTACCGGCGATGCTGAAGGGCGTAGCGAAGAGGTCAAAATTTGTGGGGACGTTGCGCCAGGTTTCGACAATCCTGAGGGGAAGGATGCAGATAGGGATGAAAAACTGAAGAAAGATCCAGAGATACTCGCGGTGCTGTCGCTGGGAGGTAAAGAGAGCGAGGGCGACGAAGCCGAGTCCCAGTCCCGCCATTTCGATAATCCAATTAATGGAGTTTTCGCCGATCCAGGCGAGCCACATGCGATCGCGCAGGGCGGGTTCCTGGCCGAGGCTGAGGTTGGTTGCGTAAAAGCCGGCAAATTGATCGCCCCACTCTGTGCGGGAGATGTGCACGCGCAACGCGATGACCAGCGCTCCGGTTTGGATTTGAGGGTCGGGAATCGGCGCGAGGATTCTTGCGCCAGTTGTATAGGCCACGTAAGGCGCGACCTGCCCGGACTGCATAAGCCGCTGGCCGTTGACATAGATTTCGAAGGCAGTGGCGGTGTTCCACTCCAACAGGGCAAGGCCGAGCTGGGTTGGCAAAACCTTGACATGGAGCCGGTACCAGATAACGCCGGGATTGTCCTGGTGAATGAGGTTGTGGATGGAAGTGGTGGGGTCGAATTTAGACCATTGCGAGTCGTCGAAGCCGGGGCGGGCATAGGCGGGATCGTCGCCGGCGTGGACGAGCCAAGTGGTGGTGAGGTCGACGGGCTGGCGGAGGGTGGTGGCGTCAAACGTCTGCGCGCCGAGGCGTGGCGCGGTGAGCGAGAGAACTGAGCAGGCAGCAACGGACAGCAGGGGAAGCAAAAAACGGCGAAACGAAGGGATCAAGCCAGCCTCCTAGCACCTTCGCTTTCACCGTACCATTTGAGGGCAAGGCAGAAGTACAAGAATTTATTGGGGCGGACGAGTCCTCGCGTAGGTGCGGAGGTTTCCGCGCTCTCAAAGAGAATGCCGGTCGGGTTCGATCCTCTGAAGGGGAGACAGTTCTTTTGAAAATTATTGCCGATTCATTGGAGTCTGGATGAGTTTGTAACTGGCCGGCACTTCGAAGTGCGATGGATCGATGGGGTCGGAAGAGAAGTTCGATGTAGTGGTTTGGGACTCCATCAACACGGCGCTAGTGGGCGGAGGCGCATTCGAATTCTGGCTGGGTGGCGGTGGGTCATCCTGTTTCTTTTTGCCGAAGCCTCCGAAGGGAAGGTGGCTTGTGAACACGGATGCGGCGCTCTGTTTGGCGATATCGCCTCCGCTGGGCATGGCGGGTGAGGAGTCGGGAGGCAGAGGAGCCTCAGAGGCTGCGGGGAGCGGTTTTCCATCGGTGGTGGTCCCCATGCGCATGACCTGCATGACGGGCACTCCCTGAATCTTCTGCATCTCTTTGGCCATGTCGGCTAGGCCCTGCGAGGCGCCGGGGTTCTGGGCAAGCATTTTGCTGAAGTCCATTCCGATTTGGGCGGGCATGGTGCCCATTTTCGAGGCCATGCGCATGTAGAAATCGCGCATCTGTGCGTAGCCGGGAATTTCAGGCACGACCCACATGTCGTTGGTGATGGCCATGGTCCCGGTCTGCTTGGAAGTCTGGTCGGTGGCATTCATCATCATGGTCAAGATGGCTTCGCTGGTTGAAAGGCCGCTGACCTGCCGCACGGTGCCGGTTTTGCGCACGTGAACGTCAAAGCTCATTTTGACGTTGTCCGCATTGGGATTGGGAGGGGGTGTGCTGGCTGGATGCGCGGCCTGCTGCTTTTCCATCTGCTCCTGGGCCCTGGCCATCTGATCCCTCATTTGCTGAAAGGTCATGACGGTATAGGTCCGCTTGGCGACGTCGATGTGGGTGATTGTCTCCTGGTCGAGATCGATGATCTCGACACTTTCCGGGGAGACATTGGCAAGGCGGTTGCCTTTGAGGTAGACGGAGGTGACGACGGGTTCACCTGCCTTGCGAGCCTGAGAGCTGAGGGCGCCGGCCATTTTGATCATGCTCAGCATAGAGCCGCCGGTGATCTGGGTGGTTTGCTGGTAGCTGAAGTCGGCGAAGACGGTAGATGGGATGGCGAGGATACAAGCGAGCACAGCTGATGTTTGAAATGAACGCATGAGAGACCTCCTGGGGGGATTGTCGAAAGTGAAGTGGAGGGGCCGGAGGGCAAGCTTTCGACGCTAGACGTGGAGTATAGCTCGGCGGGTGGTGAGGGTCAATCGAAGATGGGGGGGGCCGAGGCAGGCGGCCAGGGGTCTTTTAGGAGGGAGCAGAGGCCGAGGTCGTTGCCGTAGCGCTCGACTTCTACTTCGGCCATGTGGATGGGGGCAGGCATGCCTTTGAAAGCGGGGACGGCGTCGGAGCCCATGATTTGCGGGGAGACGAAGAAGTGGATTCGGTCGACGAGGTGGGCGGCGAGGAAGGCTGTGTTGAGGAGGGTGCCGGTTTCAGTGAGGAGGGTGAGGATGCCTTCCGAGCCGAGTTGATCCAGGACTCGGTCCAAGGGGACTTTGCCTAATGGGACGCGGCCCGCATTCGCGGGAAGGACTTCTACGCGGACGCCGCGAGCGCGAAGCTCGTCGATGTGGGCCTGATTGTTGGAGACGGTGAAGATGGTGACATCGCTTTGCGCGGAGTTGACCAGCTTGCAGTCGAGGGGCATGCGGAGGGCGGAGTCGAGGATGAGGCGCTGGAGGGGTCGTCGGCGGCGGAGACCGCTGCGGTCGGTGAGCATGGGATCGTCGGCTAGGACGGTGTCAACGCCGACCATGACTGCGTCGGCCTGCCAGCGTAGAGGCTGGACGGCGGCGCGTGCGGCTTCGCTGGTGATCCAATAGGGCTCGCGGATTTGATGATGGCCGGGAGGCGGAGCGATGCGGGCGTCGAGGGTCATGGCGACCTTCATCAACACGAAGGGACGATGGTGCTGGCTCCAGCGGGCGAAGCCTTCGTTGAGACGGCGGGCTTCTTTTTCGCAGGGGCCCAGAGTGGTTTGGATTCCGGCGGCCTGGAGGGTTGCCATGCCGTGGCCGGCTACGGCGGGGTTGGGGTCGATGGTGGCGGCGACTACGCGCGCGATGCCGGCGGCGATGAGGGCCTGGGTGCAGGGTGGGGTGCGGCCGGTGTGGTTGCAAGGCTCGAGCGTGACGTAGGCGGCGCCACCTGTTACGGAGTGTCCGGATTGCTGCGCGGCTTTGAGGGCGGCGACTTCGGCGTGGTCGACGAGGTCGTACTCGTGCCAGCCTTCACCGGCGACCTGGCCGGAGCTGTCGAGGAGGACGCAGCCGACGGCGGGGTTGGGCGAGGCGAGGGCGATGCCGCGGCGGGCCAGGTCGAGGGCGCGCTGCATCCAGTGAAGGTCTTGGTCGGTGGTGGTCATTGCGTCTTGGATTTTAGTTATAGCAGTTTGAGACGGATGTCAGCGGATTGCGCATTCTGCGGAGCAGTCCAGACGGAAAGGCTGGAGGCGGTATTTGAGGAACAAATGCAGCAAGTCAGCTCCTGCTGCGCAGGGTTAGCAAGGTAGCGAGTCAGCGGGTTCTCTGCTCGGTTTGCGGATATCTCTGAATCGGCTTGCGGCGAATCCGTCGTTCTCTCAGGAGTCTTAAAAGCGGGACCTGGCGGACCCCGGCGTGGATCGATTGGCCAGCGGCTTCATCTAACGCTGTATGAGTTTGCCTGTCTCAGTACTGGATCTGGTGGGGATGCGGCCGGATGAGCCGGCGGGAAACGCGATTGCGCGCTCGGTGGATGTGGCGCGGCATGTAGAGGAGTGGGGATACCGGCGATTCTGGCTTGCGGAACATCATTCGATTGCGGGGCTTGCCTGTTCGGCGACGCCGGTGCTGATTGGGCATGTGGCGGGCGCGACGCAACGGATCCGCGTGGGCAGTGGCGGGGTGATGCTGCCAAATCACGCGCCGCTGGTTGTGGCTGAACAATTCGGCACGCTGGAGGCGCTCTATCCGGGGCGGATCGATCTGGGATTGGGGCGGGCGCCGGGCGGGGATTTCCAGACGATGCGCGCGCTGCGGCGCGATTCGGGGCGGGGCGGCGACGATTTTCCAGCGTTGCTGGAGGAGATGAGAACTTATCTTGGACCGGAGAAGCCGGGGCAGGCGGTGAAGGCGTTTCCGGGCCAGGGAAGCCGCGTGCCGATTACGCTGCTGGGTTCGAGCGACTTCAGCGCGCAACTGGCGGCGATGCTGGGGCTGCCGTTCGCGTTTGCGGCACACTTTGCGCCGGAGCTGCTGGAGCCGGCGGCAAGACTGTATCGCACGCGATTTCGGCCGAGCGAAGTGCTGCAGCAGCCATGGCTGATGGTGGGAGTGGCAGTGATTGCAGCAGAGACGGACGCCGCGGCGCAACGGCTTTTCACGACGCCGCAACAGCGGTTTCTGCGGCTGATTCGTAATCAGCCGGTGGAGTTGCTTCCGCCGGTGGAGTCGATGGATGGGCTGTGGACGGCCGGAGAGCGAGCCGCCGTGGAGAGCAGGCTGCGCGCGGCGATTGTGGGGTCGGAGGCAACGGTCGAGGCTGGGTTGAGACGCCTGCAGGACGCGACCGGAGCCGATGAGATTATTGCGGTGACCGATACATGGGATCACGCGGCGCGGCTCGACTCGTACCGGCGGCTGGCGGCGGTGGCGGGGGCGATGGAGGTCAAGGGCATGGCAGAGGCGAGCACCTTGCGCAGATAATTGCGACACAACCGAAAGGATTTTAGGAGTGCCATGGTGAAACAAATGAATATGGGCGGGACTTTTACCTTTCCCAAGACTTCGATGACCGTGAACCGCATGGGTTATGGAGCGATGCAGCTTGCCGGACAGGATGGCGACAAACGGGTGTGGGGTCCGCCGCGTGACGTGCCTGAGGCCATTGCCGTGCTGCGGGAGGCTGTGGCCGCGGGCGTGAACCACATTGACACGAGCGACTATTACGGTCCTCATGTGACGAATCAACTGATCAAGCAGGCCCTGCATCCTTATCCGGAGGGCCTGGTGATTGTGACGAAGGTGGGGGCGCGGCGGGGCAGCGATGGATCGTGGCTTAATGCGCGAACGCGGAAGGAGATAATCTCCGCGGTGCACGACAACCTGCGCAATCTGGGACTGGATGCGATGGATGTGGTGAATCTGCGGCTGGGCGGGTTTATGGGGCCGGAGGATGCGCCTTTTGAAGAACCGTTGACCGCGCTGGCCGAACTGAAGCTGCAGGGGCTGGTTCGGAATATCGGGTTGAGTACTGTCTCCGCAAAGCAACTGTCCGAGGCGCAGGCGATCACGGAGATTGTATGCATTCAGAATTTCTACAACGTGGCGCAGCGCGGCGACGATGGGTTCATCGATGCCCTGGCGGAGCAGGGGATTGCGTATGTGCCGTATTTTCCGCTGGGAGGGTTCTCGCCGCTGCAGTCGACGAAGCTGAACGAAGTGGCGGCGAGGCTTGGGGTGACGCCGATGCAGGTGGCGCTGGCGTGGCTGCTGCGGAGGTCGCAGAATGTGCTGCTGATTCCGGGGACTTCTTCGGTGGGGCATTTGAAGGAGAATCTTGCAGCGGTGCGGCTGGTTTTGCCGGAGGAGATTTTGGCGGAGCTGGATGGAATTGGGGTTGCGGGGTAGTCGCTTTTGGGGGATTGCTGTAACGAGGGACAACAACCCTGCATGAATTCACATCGAACAAGTTGAAGGAAAAATCAATGCGGTTTACCGGTTTGCCGGTAAGCAGGCAAATTGAGAGGGTGGAGCGATGTCATCAAAAGTATTCGATAAGTTGGAGATGCCGGCGACTGTGGACGACGTTATTCGCGAGGTCTCAAAGATCAGGGCGACGGTTGCGGAGGCAGTGGACGACGGGGTGAAGTCGGCCGTTCGCGCGATAAGGCAGGGACGTGACGCGGCGGAGGATGTGATCGACGATGCTCGGCGTTCGGTGAAGCGGAATCCGCTGCAGGCGATGGGCGTTGTATTCGCGGCGGGAGTGCTGATTGGCTGCGTGCTTTCGTTGGTGGGGCGGCGGCGGTAGGTCTGGTGGGGATCCCTGTTCCCCAAATGCGAGGGACCAGGGGTACCCGCAAAATTGAAGCTGTTCGTCGACGGTGCCAGGCGACATCCTCACGGGACTTCACTGTTTAACCGGTCAATCGTACCCCACGCTGAAGCGCGGGGCTAACGAACATTGCGCCTCCGGCGCGGTGCGAAGCCAACGAACGCAGTACTTAAGGTGCGATGGGGCCTACCCCAACAGAGAATCGACGAAGGCTTCGGGGGAGAACTCTAAGAGGTCGGACATTTTTTCGCCTACGCCAACGAAGCGGACGGGGAGGTTCAGCTCCTGTGCGATGGCTACGGCGATGCCGCCTTTGGCGGTGCCGTCGAGTTTCGTCAATACGATGCCGGTGACGCCGGCGGACTGGGTGAAGAGGCGGGCTTGCTGGAGGCCGTTCTGGCCGGTGGTGGCGTCCATGACTAAGAGGACTTCGTGGGGGGCTTCGGGGATGAGGCGCTGGGCGGTGCGGCGCATCTTGTCGAGTTCGTCCATGAGGCCGGTTTTGGTGTGGAGGCGGCCGGCGGTGTCGACGTAGAGGTCATGGATTTTGCGGGCTTTGGCGGCGGAGACGGCGTCGTAGAGGACGGCGGAGGGGTCGCCGCCTTGCCTGGTCTTAATCATTTCAACGCCGGAGCGGGTGGCCCAGACTTCTAATTGCTCGATGGCGGCGGCGCGGAAGGTGTCTGCGGCGCAGAGGAGGACGGAGTGGCCCTGGGCGCGGGACCAGGCGGCGAGTTTGCCGCTCGTGGTGGTTTTGCCGGTGCCGTTGACGCCGACGAGGAAGGTGACTTTGGGCGGCTCGGGCACCTGCGGTGCGGCAGCCGCCCCTTGCGGGGCAGTAAGGATTGCGACCATTTGCTGCTTCAAGAGGGCGCGGAGCTCTTCGCCGCCTTCGATGTCTTTGCGGAGGGCGCGGTCGCGGAGAGCGCTGAGGATGGTTGCGGTGGTGGAGACGCCGAGGTCGCTCGAGAGGAGAGCGGATTCGAGGTCTTCGAAGGCCTGCTCATCGACGGTGCGGGTGAGGGCGGCGACGGCTTCGATTTTGGAGGAGAGCGACTCGCGGGTGCGCGAGACGGCCTGCTTCATGCGGGCGAAGAGGCTGGTTGGCTCCGCGGAGTCTGCAGGCGGGTCGTTCTTGCTGCCGAAAAACTTCATCATGGGTCCAGATCCAAGTCTAGAGCATCGAATAACCGAGGGCGATTGAAAGGATCTGTCGTGTGGGGCGGAACGTTTTTGGGTTTTGAACGAAGGCGGCGAGTTGGCTCCCGCTTCGCGGGAATAGCAAGTTAGCGAGTTGGCGGGTTGATTGCTCGATTTGCGGACATCTCGAAACTGGTATGGGGTGAGAGGTGGCACATTCCCTGGTCCCCAAGTGCGAGAGACCACCACCCCACGGACGAAGACCTGTCCGTGGGGACCCCGGACCAGGGGCACCCGCGAGCTCTGGGTGCGGTGCCGTTGAGGCGGCCGTGGCGACTTCCCAGTGAGCGAAGTGGTCCGTTTGGCGCGAATCGGTCGGGGATGGGCGCTGGCTCCGATATGCTTGATAGCAGGCCGCTTTCCCTTCGAAATCAGGGCGGCCGATATGATCGGGAGCGAATTTGACGGGCAATCACAAACATCCTCTTGAAGAAATTATCGAGAACCGCATCGCCATTATTGATGGGGCGATGGGTACGACGATCCGCACCTACGGGATGACGGAGGCGGATATCCGCGGGGAGCGGTTCAAAGGGTCGAAGAAGGACCTGCTGAACAATGGGGACCTGTTTTCGCTGACGCAGGGGAAGATGGTCGGCGATATTCACCGGCGGTTTCTGGAGGCCGGGGCGGACATTATCGAGACGAATACGTTTGGCGCGACCAATATTACGCAGAGCGAGTTTTTTGTCGACGATCCGCGAGAGCAGGGGGGCAGGAAGGATCCCGCGTTCTATCAGAAGGTGATTGAAGACAAGTTTCTGAACGAGCTGGCGTGGGATATCAATGAGACCTCGGCGCGGCAGTGCAGGGAGTGGACCGACCGGGTTGGGAATGCAACGGGGCGGCAGCGGTTTGTGGCGGGGGCGCTGGGGCCGCTGACGGTGTCGCTGTCGAATTCTCCGGATGCGGAGGACGCGGGGTTTCGCGTGGTGACGTTCGACCAGGTGAAGGATGCCTATGTGCAGCAGGCGCGGGCGCTGCTGGCCGGTGGTGTGGATCTGCTGCTGGTGGAGACGATCTTCGACTCGCTGAATGCGAAGGCGGCGCTGGTGGCGATTCGCGAAGTGTTCGACGCCGAGGGGAAGGAACTGCCGCTGATGATTTCGGCGGCGGTTGGGCGCGGCGGGGAGACGATGATCTCCGCGCAGACGATTGAGGCGTTCTGGAATGCGGTGGAACATGCGCGGCCGTTTTCGGTGGGACTGAACTGCTCGCTGGGGCCGGACTTGATGTATCCGTTTCTGGCGGAGCTTTCGCAGAAGTCGAGCGCCGCGATTTCCTGCTATCCGAATGCGGGGTTGCCGAATCCGCTGTCGGCGACGGGGTTCGATCTGGGGCCGGCGGATATGGCGCGGTACCTGGGCGAGTTTGCGCAGGGAGGGTTGATCAATATCGCCGGGGGATGTTGCGGGAATACGCCGGAACATATTGCGGCGATTGCGAAGGCGCTGGAGGGGCGACATCCGCGGGAACTTCGGGAGTCGGGAGGGGGAGGGCATACCTTCCCACCCATCCCGCAAAAGCGCGGGATGGATGGGGCACCCAGCCTTTCCGGAGGGGGAGTTCGTACTTTCCCACCCATCACAAAAAGCGTGATGGATGGGGCACGGCAGGTTCTTGTTGAGGACGGGAGAACCGATGCTGACGTTGACGAAAGGCCGCTGCGGTTATCGGGGTCGCAGCCGTTTACGCAGCAGCAGGGCGTGTTCATCATGATTGGCGAGCGGACGAATGTGGCCGGGTCGCCGAAGTTTGCGCGGCTGGTGAAGGACGGGAAGTTTGAAGAAGCGGTAAGCGTGGCTCGGCAGCAGGTGGAGAATGGCGCGAATGTGATCGACATCTGCATGGATGAGGGGATGATCGACGGCGTGACAGCGATGACGCGCTTTCTGCAGTTGCTGGGGAGCGAGCCGGAGGTGGCGAAGGCTCCGTTCATGGTGGACTCGTCGAAGTGGGAGGTGATCGAGGCGGGGTTGAAGTGTTTGCAGGGCAAGGGAATTGTGAACTCCATTTCTCTAAAAGAGGGCGAGGAGAAGTTTCGCGAGCGCGCGGCGGCGGTGCTGAAGTACGGCGCGGCGGTGGTGGTGATGGCGTTCGATGAGAAGGGCCAGGCGGCGACTTACGAGGAGAAGATTCGGATTTGCGAGCGGGCATACCGGATTCTGGTGGACGAGGTTGGGTTTCCGGCGGAAGACATTATCTTCGATCCGAATATTTTGACGGTTGCGACGGGGATGGAAGAACACAACAACTACGCTGTCGACTTTATCAATGCGACGCGGTGGATCAAGGGGAATTTGCCTCATGCGAAGGTGAGCGGGGGCGTGTCGAATATATCGTTCAGCTTTCGCGGGAACAACAAAGTGCGCGAGGCGATGCACTCGGCGTTTTTGTATCACGCGATTGCCGCGGGCATGGATATGGGGATTGTGAATGCCGGGATGCTGGAGGTGTACGAGGAGATTGAGCCGGAGCTGAAGGTGCTGGTGGAGGACGTCTTGCTGAACCGGCGGCCGGATGCGACGGAGCGGCTGGTGGAGCACGGCGAGAAGCTCAAGGCCCTGGGCAGCGGCGCGGAGGTGGAAGAGAAGAAGGAAGAGGAGTGGCGCAGCGGGACAGTGGAGGAGCGGCTGAGCCATGCGCTGGTAAAGGGAATTGACACGTACATTGAGGCGGACGCGGAAGAGGCGCGGCTGAAGCTGGGGCGGCCGCTGCTGGTGATTGAAGGGCCGCTGATGGACGGGATGGGCGTGGTGGGCGATCTGTTTGGCGCGGGCAAGATGTTTTTGCCGCAGGTGGTGAAGTCTGCGCGGGTGATGAA
>JBARBP010000132.1:0-4148 GCA_049793195.1 Occallatibacter sp.
GGCCGCAAGCTGCTGGAGCGCGAGGCGCGCAAATTCAAGGTACCGATGAATCAGATCTCCGACCAGGATCTGGGCCGCATCGCCAATGAATACGGCGTGGCCACGGCCGCGGATTTGCTGGCCACTCTTGGCTCGGGCAAACACTCGGCGCATCAAGTTCTGAACAAACTCGCGCCGGGCTACGCGAACCTGGGCGAAGCCGAGCCGAGTCCGGAAACCAAGCCAGGGGCGCCGGGCGAGGCCGGCATGTCAGATGCAGTTAGAAAGCTGCATCTCACCGGTTCCGATTCGCTCCAGGTGGAAGGCCAGAACGATCTGCTCGTTTATCGCGCGCGATGTTGCAACCCGATTCGCGGCGAAGAAATCGTCGGCTACGTGACGCGCGGCAAAGGTGTGGCTGTGCATGCGCGCAGTTGTCCCAACGTGCAGAATCTTCTTTACGAGAGCGACCGCCGCATCAACGTCGAGTGGTCACGCGTTGGTGACAATACGGCGGGCAAGCCACAGCGCTACCCGGTCAAGATCACCGTTTACTGCGACGACCGCACCGGCATGCTGAAGGAGCTGACCGCAACCATCTCCGACGACAACACCAATATCCGCGGTGTGGAGATGCGCCACGACGAGGATGGCGAAGCGATTATCGAGTTTGTCGTCGAAGCCGAAGATATGCGCCATCTCAATCGCATGGTTCTCGGCTTGCGCCGCGTGGCCGGGGTGCGCGCAGTGCAGAGAACGCAAAAATTATAGGGTCCAGACCGCTACACCAGCCATCCGTAACGTCAGGCAGCCTTCCTTACATCTCTCTCACCCACGTTCGTGTCCGTCCAGATAAAAAATCAAGCGGAGAAAACTACTGGTCTGAACTGCTCAGACTCTTGCCTGTCGAGGTGCAAGGCTGTCCTAGTGTGCGAGATTCTGCGTTACGGCACGCAAATTGGGCAAGGAGACCTCATGTCATTCGGACTTTATTCTGCCGGATTCGCAATTGTAATCATTGGACTGGCATATGCCGCGCACCTGGTACGGATGCCAATGCACTGGATTGTTGTGGGCGCGATCGTCATGATCGGCATTGGGATCTTGTCCGGTGTAAAGGCTACGCGCCCGAAGGACTCCGCCAGATAATTGCACTGGACGTAGAGACTTGGAGCGCCAGCGGTAACATTTCCTCATGGCAATTGAAGCGGAAGATCCGTGCGCTCTCCTGCGCGGCATCCATGTCATCGACGGCGGGCTGGCTTCGGAACTGGAGTATTTGGGCGCGCGCATCGACGGGCCGCTCTGGTCGGCCCACGTCCTTGAAGACGAACCCGAGAAGGTTGCCGCCGTCCATCGCGCTTTTATTCAGGCAGGCGCCCAGTGCATCGCTACCTGCAGCTACCAGGTCTCGCGCATGGGCTATGCGGAAGTTGGACTTTCGCCTGAGCGCGCCGATGCGGCTTTGCTGCGTTCCGTGGAGATAGCCCGCTCAGTAGCCGCAGAGTTTGGTGGACGCAGCGTGCTTGTTGCCGGCTCGCTCGGTCCTTACGGTGCGGCGCTTCACAATGGAGCCGAGTACACGGGTGACTACGACTGCTCTTACCCGGAGTTAGTGCAGTTCCATCGTGAGCGCATCGAGGTTCTCGCCGCCGCTGCTGGTGCGCAAGCGCCGGATCTTCTGGCATTCGAAACTTTCCCTTCGCTCGATGAAGTACGGGCTGTCGGCGAGGCGCTCGCCCCGTGGCCCGCATTGCGGGCGTGGTTCAGTTTTTCCTGCCGCGACGATGAGCATGTATCTCACGGCGAATCACTTGCAGAATGCGCCGGAGTTGTCGCCGCTTTTCCCCAGACCGTAGCCATCGGCGTTAATTGTGTTCCGCCGAAGTGGATTCCTTTGCTCATTGCCCAGTTGCGCTCAGCTTCAGACAAATCAGTGGTCGTCTATCCCAATTCCGGCGAAGGATGGGACGCGACTGCGCGGTGCTGGAGGGGGAACACCGATCCGGGTGATTTTGGAACGAGGGCAGCGGATTGGTTTAAGGCTGGGGCGCAGATTGTGGGCGGCTGTTGCAGGACTCGGCCTGCGCATATTCGCGAAGTCACACAGGCGGCCGCACGGGTAGTGCAGCCACTTTCGAGTTGAGCGAGATTCTCGCGGTCCCACCCTTTTGGCGGATTTTCAAGAAGCAGGTCTTTCGACTCGCCGCGCTCGCTCAAGATGACGGGATGGGGCACGGGAGCTTCTATTTGGAGGGCAGGCCATCCGAAGTACGACCACCTATTTCGGCGTGGCGATCCTGACCAGCAGAATGTCGTGGCTGGCGAGCTCGATAGGCTGGTTGTCGGTGAGAGTGATCTCCTGGCTGGTCCACAGGTCGACGCCCTTCTCGGGACCCTTGAGGCCGAGCTTGGCGAGACTCAGATGGAAGGGATGGCTCGCGACGCGATCGGAGCCGGCATTGAGAACAGCAATAGCCAGAGCGCCTCGTGAGAGATGCCTGGTCCACACTTCAACTTCGCCGTCGACATAAGCGCGCGTGCCTTGGCTTCCCAACTTGTCCTGGTCGATGGCAATGACGTCCTTGTTGGTCAAGATGGCTTTGATCTCAGGTTTCATGTTGGGCAGGTCGTTGCCCGCGAGCAGCGGTGCGGCCAGCATGGCCCACATGGAGAAGTGTGAACGGTTTTCAGCCAGAGTCAGCTTTCCATTGCCCACTTCGAGCATGTCGGGATCGTTCCAATGGCCGGGTCCTGCGTATTTAGCCAGACCAGCATTCTGGTTGACGATGTCGTAGATGCTCATCCAGTTGGCCTGCACGTCGCCCGTGGTGCGCCACAGGTTGCCGCCAAGTGCCGGCGCCCACTCCCACGGTGCATCCCAGCCGTACTGGCAGAGCGAGTAGACGATCGGCCTTCCGCTGGCCTTGAGAGCCTTGCCCATCGTTTCGTAGGCGGCGACCATCAGACGCATCTGCGCGACCTTGTCATCGGGGGCCTTTGCCGCCATCACGTCGTTACGAAAGCTGCACAGGTCGTACTTCAGGTAGTCGATGCCCCACGACGCGTAAAGCTGCGCATCCTGTATTTCATGATCGAGCGAGGCCGCGAATCCGGCGCACGTCTTGTTGCCTGGGCCGGAGTAGATGCCGATCTTGAGTCCCTTGGAGTGGACGTAATCGGCCAGCGCCTTCATGTCGGGAAACTTGCTGTTGGCATGGAGCACGCCGTTGGCGTCCCGCTCGCCTTCCCAGGTGTCATCGATGTTCACGTAGATGTAGCCAGCGTCTTTCATGCCTGTAGACACCATCTGGTCGGCGGCGGCACGAATGTCGTTGTCGGTCACTCTTCGGGCGAAAAAGTTCCAACTGTTCCAGCCCATGGGCGGTGTGGGAGCTATCGTCTCCACGGCCGCGCGAGCAGCCTTCGGGGCGACTGAGGTTTGGGCTGCTGCTGTGTGCGGAATCAATGCAAAAACCAATACGGAAAGCAAAGCGAAAAGGCGCATGAAACCCCTCTGGAAACGTTCTCAGGGAATACTATGCCGTGTGGGCCAAGTTGGGCAATGCCAAATCTGCGGGTTCAACCGAAGAGATTGTCGATCTTCTGATTGAGAGCGGCGACCTGCCGGCGCAACTCATCGACTGCTGCTTCAAGGCCCTCGAAGCGTTCCTGGACGGAACCGCTGACGACGCTTGAATCGTGGCCGGTGGTCGGTTCGGGTGAAGCGATCTGGATGTTTTCCACAGGTCCTGAAAGCAGATGCGCGTAGCGGGCTTCCTTGGTGCCGGGTTGGCGCGGCAACACGGCGGCCAGGGGCGGCTCACGGTCCATTAATTTTTGCAGGCCGGAAAGCACGTCAGTGATTTCTTCAAAGCTATGCAGCCGCTCAGTGCGGCCGCGGAGTTCGCCGGGGGTTTGCGGACCACGGAGCAGGAGCACGCAGAGTAGCGCTGTTTCGGCCCGGCTGAAGTTGAATGCTTCACCAAGCCAGTGCTCGTACTTTGTGACGCGGCCGTCCGCAGAACGCGCACGCCCGGCAAGGTGCTTGTCTTCAAGACCGCGCAGCGCCTGGCGCACGTCATCTTCGTCGAGGCTCATTACCGGCTCACGGTTCGAGCGCTGATTACACGCGTTGATGAGTGAATTGAGGGAGAGCGGGTAGTAGT
>JBARBP010000133.1:0-16202 GCA_049793195.1 Occallatibacter sp.
AGACAACCCAATGGGTTTTTGCGGCTGCGTTTGCGGCGGTGTTGCTGGTGGTGCCTGAGACGACACATGCAATGGACGATGCGGCCGCGGCGAAAACGGCCGCGGACAAGAGCACGGATAAGAGCGCTGACAAGAGCACCGACAAGACTGCGGAGAAAGCTGCGGAGAAGAAACCGCCGGCGGATGTGACAACGCAGGGCGAGATAACCGTCGGCGGACAGCATATTGCGTACAACGCGATCGCTGGAACCATTACGGTGGGGGCGACGGACGCGCAGGATGCGCAACTGGGGATGGATGGAAAGCCGCAGGACGATAGCCAACTCGCTCTGGCCGCGCCCAAGGAAGCAAAGGACGCTGATCCGACGGCGCGGATGTTCTACGTTGCGTACTTCAAGAAGGATGCAAAGGCGGAGGAGCGGCCGATTACGTTCTTCTACAACGGCGGGCCGGGGAGCTCGACCGTGTGGCTGCACATGGGGTCTCTGGGGCCGAAGCACGTGGTGACGGATATGGACACGCACCTGCCGGCGGCGCCGTACAAGATGGTAGACAATGCGAGTTCCCTGCTGGATGTGAGCGACCTGGTGTTCATCGACATGCCGGGAACGGGGTTTGGGCGGCTGCTGGGGAAGGATCCGGAGAAGGCGTTCTGGGGAATCGACGAGGACGCGAATGCGTTTGCGCGATTCATTGTGCGATTCACGACGAAGTACAGCCGATGGAATTCGCCGAAGTTCATTTTTGGCGAGAGCTACGGGACGACACGGTCGGCGGTGCTGTCGGACATCCTGGAAAACGGCAAGACCATGGACATTAACGGGGTGATTCTGCTGTCGCAGATTTTCAACTTTACGACAGACATCGATATTCCGTCGGGGAATCCAGGGGTGGATTTACCCTACGTGCTGGCTCTGCCGACGTACGCGGCGACGGCGTGGTATCACAAGAAGCTACCGACGCAGCCGGCGGCGCTAGAGCCGTTTCTGAAAGCGGTGGAGGAGTTTACCAACGGGCCTTATGCACACGCGCTGGCGCTGGGCACGGACATCGGCGCGGAAGAAAAGCAGGCTGTGGCCGAGAAGCTGCACGAGTATACAGGTTTGCCTGTTGCGTACCTGCAGAAGGCTAACCTTCGGGTGAGCGGCGGAGAGTTTGAGAAGACGCTGCAGGACGACCAGGACCTGACGACTGGACGTCTGGATACACGGTTCTCGGGGCCGAGCCTGAATCCTTTGAGCGAAAACGCGGAGTACGATCCGCAAAGCTCGGCGATCTCGTCGGCGTATGTGTCGCTGTTCAACGATTATGTGCGGCACGATTTGAAGTATGGCGAAGGGCAGACTTATCTTCCCATGGCTCAGTTCGGGGGCGCGCAATGGGACTTCAAGCATAACGGCAACCCGGTGAGCGTGAATGTGGCTCCGGATCTGGCGGAGGCGATGAAGACCAATCCGCGGCTTAAGGTGATGGTGAACGGCGGCTACTATGATTTGGCGACGCCGTTTTTTGCGGCTCAGTACGAGGAGAAGCATCTGCCGATCCCGCAGTCGCTGGCGAAGAATATTGAATATGACTGGTACGAGTCGGGGCACATGGTTTATGTGCGGGATGAGAGCTTGAAGCAATTGCACGATCGTGTGGCGGCGTTTATTACGAAGACGGATAAGGGTGGGGAGTAAGGGCGCTTCTAGCTTCCGGGGCTCCGCAGAGAGTGATGTTCGGTCGATCCCAGGTCCCCAATTGCGAGGAACCTGGGGCACCCGGTTCTCTTCCCGCTCTTCCACAGATGATTCGTCTTCCTGGGGAGTTCTCCGCGCGGTAGACTTGCTTGCATGAAAATGCTTGAGTTTGGTCTTGTGCTTTGCTTGCCGCTTTCGGCGGTGGGGCAGTCGTTCTCTGTTTCGTTCCCTAAAGACGTGAGCGCGCAGGCGCTGGATGGGCGGGTGCTGCTGGTTCTTTCAACGGATCGGAGCGACGAGCCGCGCAACCAGGTTGACGATTCACCGCGGACGCAGATGGTGTTCGGGGTGACGGTGGATGGGTTGCGGCCGGGTGAGGCGACGGTGGTGGATGCCGGTGCGTGGGGCTATCCGGTGCGGAGCCTGAAGGATGTGCCGGCGGGTGAGTACTATGTGCAGGCGGTGCTGAACAAGTACACGACTTTTCATCGCAGCGATGGGAAGACGGTGAAGCTGCATGCGGACCAGGGCGAGGGGCAGCACTGGAACTCGTCGCCGGGAAATCTGTATTCGAAGGTGCAGAAGGTGACGCTGAAGGCTGGGGGCGCACCGATTGCGGTGACGCTCACAGAGGTGATTCCGCCGATACCGGTAGCGGCTGACACAAAGTACGTGCGGCATATCCGCATCCAGAGCGAGGCGCTGACAAAGTTCTGGGGGCAGCCGATGTATATCGGCGCGATTGTGCTGGTGCCGGAGGGGTTTGACGAGCATCCCAACGCGCGGTTCCCGGTGATGATCTTTCACGACCATTTTGCGACGGACATCGGCGACTTTCGGGCGATGCCGCCGGATCCGAATCTGAAGCCGAACTTCAACGAACGTTTCCAGATAGCGGGGTACAACCGGATCGAACAAGAGGAGGAATACAAGTTTTACCAGAAGTGGATTTCGCCAGGTTTTCCGCGATACCTGGTGGTGAAAATTCAACATGCGAATCCGTTTTACGACGACTCGTATGCGGTGAACTCGGCAAATGTCGGGCCTTATGGAGACGCGATCGAGAACGAACTGATTCCGGCGATCGAAAAACAGTTTCACGCGATCGGGCAGGGGTGGGCGCGGTTTACATATGGCGGCTCAACGGGCGGATGGGAAGCGCTGGCGGTGCAATTGCTTTATCCCGACCACTACAACGGCGTGTTTGCGGCCTGCCCGGACCCGGTAGATTTCCACGCGTACACGACGATCAATTTGTACGACGACAAGAACGCGTATTTTCTGGAGGGCGCGCATATGCGCGTGCCGCAGCCCGCGATGCGCGATTACCTTGGACATACGTTGATGACTACCGAGGAGAACGGCGCGTATGAGCTGGCGCTGGGAGACCATGGACGGAGCGGCGACCAGTTCGACATCTGGCAGGCGGTGTTTGGGCCAGTGGGCGCAGATGGGTATCCTGCGCAGATTTTCGACAAGGTAACGGGAGAGATTGACCACTCGGTTGCAGAGTATTGGCGGCAGCATTACGACCTGGAGGCGCTGCTGGAACGGGACTGGGCGAAGCTGGGGCCGGAGCTGAAAGGGAAGATTCATATCTATGTGGGGTCGGACGATACTTATTTTTTGAACGACGCCGTGTATCGCATGGAGGATTTCTTGAAGTCGGCGAAGGATCCGGCGTATGGCGGCGAGGTGACGTACGGGCCGCGAGCGGAGCACTGCTGGAATGGAGATCCGACGCTGTCGAATGCCTATTCGCGCTTTCACTATGAGACGCAGTATCTGCCGAAGATTCTGGAGCAGATAGAGAAGACTGCGCCGGCGGGGGCGGATTTGACTTCGTGGAAGTATTGATCGGCAGGGACTATTTGTGGGAACAGGGATCAGGGAACAGGGGTAAGAGAGGCGGCCGGAGAGGGTGTGTTCGCTTCTAGCTTCCGGCTTTCAACTCTTCGCTACGAGGCGGCGGCTACGTTGTTTGAGGTTGATTCGTAAACTTCGCGGGCGCGGTCTAAGGCGGCTTGGACGTTGGGCATGATGTTCTCGCGGCCGAGGCGGTCGAGGAAACGGGTGCCGCTCAGGAGTTTGTTGGGCTGCTCCATGGCACCGCAGAGGATGAGGGTGCGACCAGAGTCGTGAAGGCGCTTGGCGAAGGTCTCGATGGCGTGGATGCCGGTTGCGTCGATGGCGGTCATGTTGCGGAGACGCAGGATGACGACAGGTTCGAAGGCGTCGATGTTGACGGTAGCTTCGACGAGCTTTTCTGTGGTTCCCCATAAAAACGGGCCGTGAATGCGGAGCAGTGTGACGTAGGGCGGCACGATGCGGCCCTGAAGCGTGTGCGGCAAGCCGTCGCGGATGTATTCGTCGGTGACGGGCGAGACGGTGGTGGTGTCGGCAACGCGATAGATGTAGAGCAGCGCGGCGAGGCCGAGGCCGACGGCGACAGCGACTGTGAGGTCAGCGAAGACAGTGAGCGCGAAGGTGACCAGCCAGACGGAGATGGCGGTGAAGTCGAGGCGCAGGATTGCGCCGATCTCGTTCCACTCACCCATGTTGTAAGCAACGACAAAGAGCACCGCGGCCAGGGTGGTGAGCGGGATGTAGCTGGCCAGGGGAGCGGCGACGAGCAGGATGCCGAGCAGGGTGAGCGCGTGGATCATGCCTGAAACGGGCGAGCGCGCCCCGGCGCGAATGTTGGTGGCAGTGCGGGCGATTGCGCCGGTTGCGGGGATGCCGCCGAAGAGCGGCGAAACGATGTTGGCGAAGCCCTGGGCAACAAGTTCGACGTTGGAGTTGTGGCGGTCGCCTGTCATGCCGTCGGCAACAACAGCGGAGAGCATGCTTTCAAGCGCGGCGAGCATGGCCACCGTGAAGGCAGCGGGGATGAGAGGGATAATGTGTTCGGCGTGGAAGTCGGGGATGGCGAAGGGCGGCAGACCACGGGGAATTCCGCCGAAGCGTGTGCCGATGGTTTCAACAGGGAGATGAAAGATGACGCTCACGCCTGTGCAGAAGAGAACGGCGACGATTGACGCTGGAACGCGGCGCGTGATGCGCGGGAGAAGCAGAAGAATGGCAAGCGTGCCGAGGCCGAGGCCGAGCGCGTAGGGATTGAAGCTGGCGAAGTGAGCGGCGAGCAGCTTCATGCGCGGAAAGAATTCGCTGGGCACGGCGGGAGTGCGGAGGCCGAAGAAGTCCCTGATTTGCGTCGAGGCGATGAGGATGGCGATTCCGTTTGTGAAGCCGACGACGACCATGCGCGGGATGAAGCGGACCGCTGCGCCAAGGCCAGTGAAGCCCATGAGGAGAAGGATGATTCCGGCCATGAGGGTTACCATGGCCAGGCCGCTCATGCCGAAGCGGGCAACAATGCCGGCGACGATGACGACGAATGCGCCGGTGGGTCCGCCGATCTGGGTGCGGGAGCCACCTAGGGCGGAGATGAGAAAGCCGGCAACGACGGCGGTGTAGAGGCCGGCCTGGGGCGTGACGCCCGAGGCGATGCCAAAGGCCATGGCGAGAGGGAGCGCGACAAGACCGACGGTGATTCCGGCGAGCAGGTCGTGGAGGAACATCTGGCGGGTGTAGGCACGGAGGGCCAATACCGATTTCGGCAGATTTGGATTGCTTATAGACATGCAGGCTTGTGTCTATTCTACGCGAAATGGGATTTTGGGCCGATTTGCAGGGGTTACGGGAGGGTTTTGGAGAGGATGAGGGCGTGAAGGCTGTGGGTGTAGTAGTTCTCTTCCCTGCTCTGGGGCTGAAATCCGTGGGATTGGTAGAGGCGGATGGCGGCGGGGTTGGTTTCGGCGACGTGGAGCCAGAGGATCTGGGCGCCGGCGGCGATGGCAGAGGCTTCGAGGCGGTGAAGGAGTTCGGTGCCGATGCCGCGGTGGCGGTGAGTGGGAGCGACTTCCAGGGTTTGGATGTAGGCGATGGTTTGCGTATCGTGTTTGGCCCAGTTGACGATGGCGAAGCCGGTCATCTGGTCTTCTTGTTCGGCAGATTTGGACTCGGCAATCCAGGTTGCGGAGTCGGGGTCCGCGATCAGTTGCTGCATGTAGCGGCGGGAGAAACGGATGGGGGGCTGGAAGCAGGCTAGCTCGATGGCGTAGAGCTGGGGAAAGTCGCCGGGACGGTAGAGGCGGTAGTGCACAGGAAGACTTTAATGGATGGGGGGCATGGCTGAGGATTAACGGACAGAAATTGAAGGGAGGGTCACCGCCGATGCGATGCACCCTCCTTCAGGATTGAATTCGTTTTCGAGCAGGACGAGTTGGAGAGGTGCGGTTACTCCCCGCCAACAATCATCCGCTCTTCGGCCGCCTTGAGCTCTTTTACCTTCGAGTCGAAGCGGCGCGAGATTTGCGCGCCGTATTGGACAGTGCGCAGATAGTAGGTATCGTTGATCACGTCGAATTTCAATACGGTTCGGTTGACCCTTGGCTCCTGATCGGCGTTCAAGCCAATCGAGACCAAGCTGCCGCGGGCGCCGTCCAAACGGACCGTGCCGCTCAGTTTGTTTTGCTCAACCGAGTAAGTGCCGGCAGCGAAGGATTGTCCGGATGCGACGAATGAGAAGGGAACGTTGACCTTGGTTGCCGCCTTCGCGGGTGTGATTGAAGCAGCTGCAACGACCAGGGTGGCCGCTGCCAGAATGAGAGAATGACGAATGATTTGCATGATTTGGGCTCCCGCCTGAGAACAACTTTAGAGATTTTGAATCTCTAACCATTCACCTCATCGTCAAGGGGGTCAAGAGTCTTTACAGGGTTCCAATGTGAAGGCGCACTAATGTAACGAAGCTAATGTTGCTGAGATTGGAGATGGCTTGGGTATGGGCGCGCTTTCTCGGATCTCAAGAGCGAGACCACAGGGAACCCAATTTCTTGCCAAGTCTGGAATTGACTTGCGCAAGGAAATTTGCATCCCGGACACATCCGCCGTGGCGGACGGAAATTGGGCAAAGAAGATTGGGGGCGGAGGCCCCCACGACAGCCGGTCTGGAGACCGGCGCTACCGTTGATTTGGACTAGACTTTGGCTTCCAGATCGGCGATGACGTCGAAGAAGCGCTGGTCGAGGCGTCGGTTGCTGGCGATGGCTTCCTTGATGGTGATGTCGGTGATGTCGAGTCCGTGAAGGACGGCGATGCGACCCCATTTTTTGTCGTGCACCATGTCGATGGCGTGGAGGCCGTAGCGCTGGCCGAGGATGCGGTCGAAGGCCGTGGGTACGCCGCCGCGCTGGGTATGGCCGAGGTTGACGGAACGAGTCTCGAAGCCGGTCTTCTTCTCGATGAGCTCGGCGAGGGCTTCGCCGATGCCGGAGAGGCGGGCGTGACCGAAGGAGTCGACCTGCGCGGAACCAGTGACCTGGCCGACTTCAGGCAGGTGGCAGCCTTCGGCGACAACGACGACGCCGTAGTGCTTGCCGTGATCGTAGTTGTACTTGAGCAGGGCGCAAACGTGGTCGATGTCGATTTCCTTTTCGGGGACGAGGATGACGTGAGCGCCGCCGGCGACACCGGAGGCATAGGCGATCCAGCCGGCATCGCGGCCCATGACTTCAACGACGACGACGCGGTTGTGGGAGTCGGCGGTGGTGTGGATACGGTCAACGGCTTCGGTGGCGATCATAACGGCGGTGTCGAAGCCGAAGGTCTGGTCGGTGCCGCTGATGTCGTTGTCGATGGTCTTGGGAACGCCAACGGAGGGGACGCCGTGCTCACTGAGGAAGAGGGTAACGGACTGGGTGTCGTCGCCGCCAAGGGCGATGAGGGCGTCAATCTTGTTGAGCTTGAGGACTTCCTGGACTTTCTCGATGCCGCCGGGAATTTTCTTCACGTTGGTGCGAGAGGAGTGGAGGATGGTGCCGCCCTTCAACTGGATGCCATCGATGTTTTCAAGGGTGAGGGGCATGAAGTTGTTGTCGAGCACGCCCCGCCAGCCATTGAGGAAGCCAATGAACTCATCTCCATAGTGGTTGATGCCCTTTTTGACAGCGGCATAGATGACTGCATTCAATCCGGGGCAATCGCCGCCGCCGGTCAACAAAGCAACTCGCATCTCGAAAATCTCCTCGTGAAAGTTGGCGCGGCATTCTGGAGCCGTGCCGGACGTTTTGTGTCTGCAATATAGGGCGAAAACCGGGTGCCTGGACTAGCTATCGGTCGGTTTCGACGCCTTAACCAGTGTACTCCTGGGTTGTAAAGGGAAATCGTGACCGGGCGCACGTGAAAGCAGGGACCGAGGGAACAAGCGAACGAGGGAACCCGGCCTGACTGATTTTGGAGTTGGGGTGGAATGGGGCGGGGTGGTTCAATAGGAGGGTATGCCTGGAATTGGAGCACTGCTGCTGCTGGCTTTTGTCGGCCTGGTTGTGATCGTACTGCTGGTGCTGCTGCAACTGACGCGGCTGGGGTTTCTTATTCGCACGACGATTCCGGACCGGCCGAGGCGACGCATGTTCATTGCGTCGGTCTCGTTTCTGATTACCTTCGTGGGAGTGCGGATACTGGTGCACCGGATTGTGAACCATGAGGGCCATTTCCAGTGGGTTGTGGTGAGAGGAATGCACATTCACCACCTGGTGTGGGGGATCTTGATCCTGCTGCTGGTGGGCTACGGGTGGTTAATGGACCTGGGGCGCTCGCACTCGCCGACGTCAATCTTTTTCAGCAGGCTGATGTCGGTGGGCTATGGGGTGGGCGCGGCGCTTACGCTGGACGAGTTTTCGCTTTGGCTGAACCTGGAGCCGAATGCATACTGGTCGAGCGAAGGGCGGCTGAGTATCGACGCGGTGATTTTATTTGGCAGCCTTCTGGCGGTGGGGGCCTGGGGCGCACCGTTCTTCAGGGGACTTCAGGAGCTGGCGCATAGGGGCCTTTTGTTTGGCAAGGGGCTGGGACGATGGGGCTCTCCTATTCGCCTCGTGCGGTTGCTTCGTCCGCATAAAGCGCATCAATCGCCGCCGCGTACTGGGCCGTGAGGACGCGGCGCTTGAGCTTCATGGATGGGGTGAGCTCTCCGGACTCCTGCGTCCACTCATCTGCGACAACGCGAAAGCGCTTGAGGGTTTCAAAGTTGGCGAGGGTGCCGTTGACCTCGCGAACGATCTCGGCGTAGAGGGCGATGACGCGGCTGTCGGCGACGAGTTCGGCGCGGGATGATGCTTGCACGCCGTGGTGCTTTGCCCAATCTTCCAGAGCAACGAAATTCGGGGATATCAGGACGGAGATGAATTTATGCTTGTCGCCGACGAGGGCGGCCTGCGCGACCAGGACGCTGTTCTTGAGCTTGTTTTCGATGGGCTGCGGCGCCACCAATTTTCCGCCGGAGGTCTTGAGAAGCTCTTTTTTGCGATCTGTGATGTAGAGGAATCCATCGGCATCGAAGTGGCCGATATCGCCGGTACGGAACCAACCTTCGCTGTCGAAGCACTCAGCATTTGCTTCAGGTTTTTGCCAGTAGCCGGAGAAGACTGAGGGGCCACGAACGAGGAGTTCGCCGTCGTCAGCGAGCTTGAGCTCGACGTTAGACAAGGGGAAGCCGGTAGCGCCCATGCGATGGCGAACGGGTGTGTTGAGGGAGATGACGGGCGAAGTTTCGGTAAGGCCGTAGCCCTCCCAGAGGGCGATGCCGGCCGAGGCGAACCACTTTGCTGTGTCGATACCGAGGGGCGCGCCGCCGGAGACGAAGACTTTGACGCGGCTGCCGAAGGCCTCCTGAACTTTGGAATAGACAAGCTTGTTTGCCACCTTCCACCTGAAAGCGGAAGGGCGGCGGCCGTCGTAGACGATATGAGTAAAATGCGAACCGACACGGATGGCCCAGGCGAGCATGCGTTTCTTGACGGGCGATGCCGCAGATTTTTGCTCGACTGCCTGGCGGATCTTCTCGAAGACGCGGGGGACGCCCACAATGACGGTGGGGCGGATTTCGCGCATGGCCTGGGGCAGCTTGTCGAATTGCGAGCAGTACACCACTTGCGCGCCTGAGTTGTACATGACGTAGTCGAGGGCACGCGCTGTGACGTGCGAGAGCGGAAGGAAGGAGATGCAGGCGTCGGTGGAGTTGAAGCCGAAGTCGAGGGGTGCGAGGTTCTGGTTTGCGGCGATGTTGCCGTGGGTAAGAGCAACGCCCTTGGGCTCGCCGGTGGTGCCGGATGTGTAGATAAGGGTCGCGAGGTCTTTTGGCTCGGCGGCAAGGACGAGTGCATCGAAGACGGAGTCGCGCTGGGAGCCGAGGAGATCGACATCGTCCATCAGAGAGCTAAAGGAGATGGCGCCATCGGGCGCGGGTGAATCCATGATGACAATGTGTTCAAGCTGGGTGAGAGCGCGGACCGAGTTGAGCTTGTCGAACTGCTGGCGTGTGGAGACAAAGGCGACGCGGCAGCCTGCGTCGTTGACCAAGGTCGCGATCTGCTCGCCGGTGAGGGTGGGATAGATGGGCACATTGGCTGCACCGATGGCGAGCGTGGCGAAGTCGGTGACGGCCCACTCCCAGCGATTCTCGGCAATGATGACGATGCGGTCGCCTTTTTTCGCACCCAATGCGAGCAAGGCCTGAGCCACTGCGCGGACGCGCTGATAGATCTGATCGGAAGAGATGGGTTGCCAGTGGCCAAACTCGTCCTGCCAGAGAACGGCGCGGGGGTTGGCGGCAGCGGAGACGCGGCGAAAGAGGTCATTGATGGTGGAGATGGGAGCGATGTGGGTCATCGGTTTGAAGTTGGAGGCGCAGATAGCAAGCAAGCGCGGCCAATCGAGAGTGTAACAGCGCCAGGTGAGAAGTGGGTTGAATTATGGGATTGAGCTTGAGGCGAGGCGCTGCGTCTGGAGAGAGTTTGCTGGTTGCAGATGTGGGTTCAGGCAACGATTTTGGGCCTTTTGTTCACGCTTGCTCCGAGTTAAACTGGAAGCGGAACTAACGACGCTCCAGCGTGAGACGAACTTCAGCGGTCTCAATTACTTGACAATGCCCAAACCTTCCCCGGCACTGCTCCCGAGCGAACCCGACCCAGCAATTCTGGCAAAGATGATTCAGGTGGAGCACGTCTGTCTGTCGGTACTGGTGATTGTGGTTGCAACCAATATTGCAGGCTGGCTGATTCCGGCGATTGCGAATTTGTTTCCGAGAAGCCTGCAACCGATGAAGGCGGAGTCGGTGCTGGCCGTGATGCTGAGCGTATTGAGCCTGATCTTATCGGAGGCGGGCCAGTCGAAATGGACTCGGCGGTTGAGTATCTTGCTGGCCGTGGCGGTATGCGCGGTTGCGGGCGTGGTTCTGCTGAAATACAAGCTCGACTTTCTGGCAGGGATTGATACCCCTATGGCGGAGACGCTTGGAAGCCTGAGAACGGGAAGGATGTCGGAGCAGTCGGCGATGGGCTTTGGACTGTTGAGCTGCACGATGGTTCTGGCATCGGTGCGCAACCAGATTGCCGTGCGCGTTGCCGATGTGCTGACCTTCGGGCTTTGCCTGGTGGTGCTGACGCTTGTGTCTGGATACCTCTTCGGCGTATTGAGCTTTTACGGAATTGCGACCGAGGTTCCGACCTCGCCGCAAACGCTGTTTTGCTTGATGCTGCTGGCAAATGTTGTGGTGCTTCGTCGCGCTGAGAACGGGGTTTTCTCTATCTTTACGGGGCGAGGGATTGGCGGGAGGCTTGCTCGGGTACTTTCGCCGATCATTCTGGTTCTGCCATATCTGCGCGAGGGAGCGCGGGCACGCATTCTGGGAAATAGCCAGATGCCGGCTAATTACCTGACTGCGGTTCTGGCGTCGCTGGCGGCGATGATCTCGCTGGGACTGCTGCTGTATCTCGCGTGGCGGATCAACGGGATGGAGTCGGAGATTCATGTGCTGACACTGCGCGATGAGTTGACGGGACTCTACAATCTGCGCGGATTTCAACTGCTGGCGGAACAGGCGCTGCGGCTGGCGCAACGATCGGGGCGGCCGTTCTCCGTGCTGTTTATCGATCTGGACAATCTGAAAATGGCGAATGACTCACTGGGCCATTCGGCGGGTTCGACGCTCCTGGTGGAAACCAGCGAGATTCTGCAGCAAACATTTCGCGAAAGCGACGTGCTGGGGAGGATTGGCGGGGACGAGTTTGCGGTGGCGGGCCACTTCAGCGAAGAAGCGATTGCGGCGGCGACCGAGCGGCTGGAGACATGTTGCGCGGAAAAAAATGCCGAAGATGGCCGGCGATTCGCGCTGAGTTTCAGCGTCGGACATGTGACGAGCATGAACGCGGACACAAACACAGAGACGCTGAATGAACTGCTGGCGCGCGCGGACCAGGCGATGTACAAGGTCAAACGCAGCAAGAAGGACCGGAAGCTGCAGGGCAATGTTGAGGCGCCACGTGAGAAACGCGGTCCGCAACTAGCGTAACGAGGAAGATACTCCCCCGATAGTCCAAACCTCAATTTGCATACTTATACAATTTTGATGTATATTTATTCGAGCGTGGTTTCCGCTTCGCGGACCGCGCTTTTGATTTTTTGGCCGAGGATGTGGCAATGAAGCTTCAACGCCTGGATGCGATACGGGAAGTGCTGGCGAAGTCCGCGGTGGCGAACCAGGACGATCTGCGGCTCAAGCTGCGGCGGCGGGGCATCGAGGTAACGCAGGCCACTCTTTCCAGGGACATTCACGAGTTGCGGCTTTCGAAAGGACCTGGCGGCTATTCGCTGCCCAACGGGCACCGCGGCACGGGCGCCGCGACCGTGGTTGAAGACGACGCGCCGCCGTCGGTGGATGAGATGGTTGAGAGCTTTGTTCTGCGGGTGCGGCAGGCGATGAACCAGGTGGTGGTGGGAACCGTGATGGGTGGAGCGCAGCCTTTTGCCGCGGCCCTGGATTACGAAGAATGGGATGAGGTAGTAGGCACGGTGGCCGGTGACGATACGGTGTTGGTGATCTGCCCCGACGTGCGGCGGGCCACTGAAGTGGACGCGCGGCTGAGGAAGATGCTGGAGTCATGAAAGACGGAGTGCAGACAGCGGTTGTGGGAGTGACGGGCTACGCGGGTGCGGAGTTGGCGCGGCTTTTGCTGCATCATCCAAAGCTGAAAGGCAAACCGCCCGTATTTGCCGGGCGCGTGGATGAAAAGGATATTGTGCGCGGCGGCGTTCCGCTGGGAGAGATTCATCCAGAGCTGATTGACAGCAAGGGCAGCGGCGCGTTGAAGCAGGAGCCATTCACGTGGGAGCTTCTGAAGGATCGCGGGGTGGAGATTCTGTTTCTGGCCACGCCGCATGAGCAGTCGCGGGAGTGGGTTCCGGATGCGCTGGAACGCGGGCTGAGAGTGATCGATTTGAGCGGTGCGTGGCGGCTGACCGAGACGGCCAACCGCGCTGTGTATGCGTTTGAGGACGATGGGACCGATCTGGCGGCGGCGACGCAGGCGCTGGCTGTTTACGGGATGCCGGAGTTGCATCGCAAAGAGATTGCAGGTGCGCGGCTGGTGGCGAATCCAGGATGCTATGCGACCTCAGTGATTTTGCCGCTGAAGCCGCTGGTGGTTGCAGGGCTGGTGGATTTGGAACACGGAATTGTGGCCGATGCGAAGAGCGGCGTGAGCGGAGCGGGCAAATCGCCGACTGCGAAGACGCACTTTATGTACGCAGCGGACAATCTTTCGGCGTATGGAGTGTTTACTCATCGGCATACCGGCGAATTACTGGAGCAGATTGGCGTGAATTCGTGCGAGATTATTTTTACGCCGCATTTGCTGCCGATTCCGCGGGGGATTCTGGCGACGATTTACGTTCGGTTCAAGGAGCCGCAGACGCGGGCGAAGGTGATCGAGCTGTATAGGAGATTTTTTGCGGGAAGCCCGATGGTGCGGTTGCATGAGAGCGGGCTGCCGCAGATTCAGCACTCGGTGAGGACCAGCTACGCGGACATCGGGTTTCAGCTCGACGCGAGCGGACAGCGCGCGGTTATCGTCAGTTGCCTTGATAATTTGCTGAAGGGCGCGTCGTCGCAGGCGGTGCAGAACATGAACGTTATGCAGGGCTGGCCGGAATCGGAAGGTCTCGAATGAGTGTCGCCGCGGAGGGTTGCGAATGAAGTACGTCGTAAAACTGGGCGGAGCGGGCCTGGAGACTCCGGCACTGCTGGAAGGCTGCACGCGCGCCATTGTGGAGCTGGTGCGCGACGGCAACCAGGTGGCCGTGGTGCACGGCGGCGGAGTGCAGTTGACGCAGACGCTGAAAGCACTTGGCAAGCAAAGCGAGTTCATCAATGGATTGCGCGTAACCGATGCGGAGACACGCGACACGGCGCTGATGGTGCTGGCGGGCAAGGTGAACAAGAAACTTGTGGCCTCGCTTGGCTCGCTGGGGCAGCCGGCGGTGGGAATGTCGGGCGGCGATGGATTGCTGTTCAGGGCGCGTAAGAAGCGGACAGCGCCGGACCTGGGATTTGTGGGCGAGATTGCGGCGAGCGATCCGCGGTGGCTTGATGCGATATGGCAGTTGAACGGCGTACCGGTGCTTTGTTCTTTGGCGCTGGGATTTGATGGCGAGTACTACAACATCAACGCGGACGAGATGGCGGCAGCATGCGCGGTTGCGTGCGGCGCCGATGCGCTGGTGTTTCTGACCGATGTACCGGGCGTGAAAGACGCGAAGGGCGCGGTACTTCGATGGCTGAGCATCGATCAGATTGCCGAGATGGCGAAGAGCGCCGTGATTACCGGAGGCATGTTGCCAAAGCTTGCAGCGTGCCGCGAAGCTTTATTGAATGGCGTGAAGCGCGTGAGGATTTTACCCGCGGATGCGGCCGGTTCCCTTCCCGACCTGTGCAGCTCCCGCGTAGCCCAAGGCACCGAAGTGATGGTTGCTTGAGGAGTGAGGACATTGACAAAACTCGATCAGATTCGTGCCGCGGAGTCGCGGCTCCTGCTTTCGACCTACGACCGGAGCCCGGTGTTGTTCACGGGCGGCGAAGGTGTGTACATCACAGACGAGCAGGGCGTGAAGTATCTCGACCTGCTGAGCGGCATCGGCGTGAATGCGCTGGGCTATAACCACCCGGTGATTGTGAATGCGATTGCCGAACAGAGCATAAAGCTGATTCACACTTCGAATCTCTACTACCACGAAGGACAGGCGGAGCTGGCGCTGCGGCTGACGGAACGCACGGGAATGGATCGCGCGTTCTTTGCCAACACGGGCACCGAAGCGTGGGAGGGCGCGCTGAAGCTGGCGCGGGCTCATGCGGGGCTGCTGCGCGAGGAAGGCAAGAAGATCGGGGCGAATCTCGGCACCAGGTTCTTGGCGCTGGACCAGAGCTTTCACGGGCGTACGTTTGGCGCGATGTCAACGACGTACAAGGCCAAGTATCGCGAGCCGTTTGGGCCGGTGGTGCCGGGCGTGGAGTTTGTGAAGTTCAACGACGTTGCGGATTTGCGCGCAAAGTTTTCGAATGACGTCTGCGCGATCCTGGTGGAGGCGATTCAGGGCGAAGGTGGAATTCGTCCGCTGACGCAGGAGTTTTTTGCGGAGGCGCGGGCGCTGGCGAGTTCGACTGGGGCACTGCTGATAGTGGATGAGATTCAGGCAGGGATGGGGCGCACGGGCAAGTGGTGCGCTTATCAGCACTACGGGATTCAGCCGGATATTACGACGCTGGCAAAGCCGATTGCGGGGGGGATTCCGCTGGGCGCCGTTCTTTGCACGGAAGAGGTGGCGCGCGCGTTTCATCCAGGCGTGCACGGGACGACCTTCGGTGGCGGCCCGCTGGCGTGTGCGGTTGCAGTGGCAGTTATCGATGCAATCGAGAAGGATGGATTGCTGGCCAAGGTAACGCAAGTCGGTGACTACTTCCAGGAGAAGTTGCGCGGGTTGGCCAAGAAGCATGACGCGATTGTGGATGTCAGAGGCAAGGGACTGATGGTTGCGGCGGAAGTGGACTCCGCGGAGTTGGGCAAGACGATTGTGGCGGAGATGCTGAAGCTGCATATCCTGATCAACTGCACCAGTGACACGGTGCTGCGGTTTCTGCCGCCGTACATATTGGAGAAGGCGCACGTAGATACGGCGATTGCGGCGCTAGACGAAATTTTTACTGAATATGCAGCCGGGCACTACGCAGCGGCACAGGGTGCAGGCGCATCCGCAGGAGGACACCAACGTGGTTAGCAAAACGATGGAACGCCGGGACGTGGGAGTTCCGGTTGAGAAGGACCCCGATATTCTTTCTGCGGCGGCGCGGCTGGCCGGCGAGGATCTTTGCTCGATCGCCGATTTACAGAGTGCGGAAGTGCGGGCGATTCTGAAGCTTGGTCATGACGTGAAGCGCAATCCGCGCGAGTACCGCAATGCGCTGGACGCCAAACAGATGGTGCTGATGTTCGAGAAAGCGAGCCTGCGCACCCGGCTGAGCTTTGAGACGGGCATCAACACGATGGGCGGCAACGCGATCTTCGTGGACCAGACCAGTTCGCCGCTGGGCGAGCGCGAATCGATTGCCGATGTGGCGAAGAATGT
>JBARBP010000134.1:0-5286 GCA_049793195.1 Occallatibacter sp.
GTATTCCGAGCTTGTGCTCCTCGGCTCCAACAGTCAGGCCGGGTGTGTCGCGCTCGATCAAAAAAGCGGAGAACTTTTCGGTCCCATTTGTCGAATCGACGATCTTGGCAAAGACGGTGTAGAGTCCGGCGATACCGCAGTTGGTAATCCACTGCTTTTCGCCGTTGAGGGTGTACCAGGTGCCGTCGCTCGAGAGTACAGCGCGAGTGCGGATGTTCATGGCGTCGGAACCCGAACTGGCCTCCGATAAGCCATAGGAGCCGATCCACTCGCAGCTCGCCAGCTTGGGCAGGTAGCGCTGCTTTTGCTCCTCTGTGCCGTACCAGACCAACGGCAGGGTCGCAATGCCGATGTGGGCGCCAAAGGCCGTTGAGAAGCTCGCCAGGACCGAAATGTGGTCCGTAATCAGAGTAGAGCTGATCTTATCGAGACCCATGCCCCCGTATTCCTCGGGGATGTCCACGGCCGCAAATCCGAGTTCGGCAGCTTTGCGCATAAGCCCAGCCAGAACCCCCGGTTGCTTGGCTTCGATTGTCTCCACCGCCGGTTGGATCTCCTCCCGCGCGAATCGGGCCGCTGTGGCCGCGATTTGCCGCTGCTCCTCTGTCAGGTCCTCGGGCGTAAAGACCTCACTCGGAGTGCGCGACTCAAGCAGAAAACTGCCTCCGGGGGCGGCAATTATGGGCGATACGACGGGTGTGCTCATTGCGAACTTACTCCAACTGTCAGATGACACTACGCCAACAGGTTAGAGACGATCAACCGTGGAAAAGTTGTGCAATTAAATTGCATTTGGAAGTCCACATATTCTTCCGGGCAATAGACCGAACAGGTTGGCGACCGGAAGCGCAACCGCATCTGCACATCGCCGATCACGCCTCCGAGTCCGCGTGCGTCGCGGCACCCTAAGCTTCTCCATCGCATACAATAAACGGTATCGAGACTGTGGAGGCCCGCCCTGTTCGCTGCGCTTTTTTCCCGACTGACTTCTGCCGGCCCGCTCCATTTGAGCCTCGGGAAACTAGCCTCCCAAGTTGTCACGTATTTGGCCTTTGCCTCCCCAAACGGTCTGCGCCATTACCTCAAAATGCAGTACCAGGATCAGACCTTCAAAGGGCTTTATCACTGGAATCTGTTTGACGCGGCGGTGTTACTACCCTATTTCGCTGTGATGATTATCCTGGCCCTCTACGGTGTCCACCGCTACACGATGTGTTACCTGTATTTCAAGTATCGGAAGAACTATAACCCCAATCCACCGAACCACTTCGAAGAACTGCCCAGGGTGACCGTGCAACTGCCTATCTTCAATGAGCAGTTTGTCATCGACAGGCTCATTGAGGCCGTCTGTGCGATGGAATATCCGAAGGAAAAGCTTGAGATACAGGTTCTGGACGACTCGACTGACGAAACCTGCGAGGTCGCGTCAGGCATCGTGGCGCGCTATGCTGCGCTCGGCCACCCGATCGTCTATATCCACCGCACCAACCGCCACGGGTACAAGGCTGGGGCGCTTGATGCAGGGCTTAAGGTGGCGAAAGGTGAATACGTTGCTATCTTCGACGCCGATTTTGTGCCGCCCACCGACTGGCTCATGAAGGTGATTCACCACTTTGCCGAGCCGGGAATCGGGATGGTGCAGACGCGCTGGTCACACCTGAACCGCAACTACAGCATGCTGACCCAGATTGAGGCCATCCTGCTGGATGGTCACTTCGTAATGGAGCACGGCGCGCGCGTTCGTAGCGGCGATTTCTTCAACTTCAACGGAACGGCAGGGATGTGGCGCACCCAGGCGATCGCGGACGGCGGCGGCTGGCAGCACGACACGCTCACCGAGGATACGGACCTGAGCTATCGCTCGCAGCTCGCCGGGTGGAGGTTCAAGTACCTGCCCGACGTTGAATGTCCGTCGGAGCTTCCGATCGAGATGACGGCCTTCAAGACGCAACAGGCGCGATGGGCGAAGGGACTGATTCAGACGAGCATCAAAGTGCTGCCCAAGGTCTTCCGGTCGGATGTGCCGCGCAGGATCAAGGTCGAGGCCGTTTACCATCTCACCGCAAACCTGAGCTATCCACTCATGGTGATCATGTCGGCCGCGCTCATTCCGGCCATGATCTGCCGTTTCTACCAGGGGTGGTTCCAGATGCTGCTGATCGACGTGCCCCTGTTCACGGCGTCCACTTTCTCCATTGCCGTGTTCTACGTGATGAGCGAGCGGGAGCTCTTTCCAAAAACCTGGAAAAAGACTTTTTACTATCTGCCATTTCTGATGGCACTCGGCATTGGCCTCACAGTGACCAACACCAAGGCGGTGATGGAGGCACTGTTTGGCATCAAGAGCGCGTTTGTGCGAACGCCCAAGTACCGCGTCGCCAAGAAGGGCGAGAAGTCGCAGGCCGCGAAGTACCGCAAAAGGCTGGTGCTGGCTCCGTGGATTGAGCTGCTTCTTGGCGCTTATTTCTTCCTTGCTATTCTCTATACCTTCTCAAACCAGAATTACTTTACCGCTCCGTTCCTGATTCTGTTTGTTATTGGTTATTGGTACACGGGATTGATGAGCCTTCTTCAGGGGCGGTTCGAGCGCTGGCGCACGGGCGGCACCGCAAACACCGACGAGTCGAGCCCGAAGCCGTTCCCGGTGGGCGTGTAGAGGCTGACCATGCAAGAAACCGTTCCAGAGCCGAATGTCTTATGGGACCCTCGCAAGGCCAATTCAAATCTTCGCAAGCACAAGGTTTCATTTGAAGAAGCCGCAACTGTTTTCAAGGATCCCCTGTCCATCACAAAACCGGACCGAGATCACTCCGTGAATGAGAGCAGGTTTCTCACTCTTGGGCTATGATTTAGACGTCGGCTTGTTCTCCTGGCACACGCGGAAGACCCGGACGAGATACGTATCGTGAGTGCAAGGATGCCGACGCGAAGCGAACGGAATGCCTACGAAGACGATTGAATCCACGAAATTCAAGAACACCATGCGTCGGGAGTACGACATGACCGGTGGAGTCCGAGGGAAATATGCCGGACGCTTTAAGAGGGATGTCGTAATGGTGCCCATTGCCCCGGATGTGGCGGCTGCCTTTCCGGATGCGGACTCCGTGAACGAGGCGCTGCGTGTGCTGCTCAAGGCAGCGAAGAAGGTTGCTCCAGCGGCCTAAATCGAGATCACACCGCCATGGCGGAAAGGATTCTCCTCCTGGAACCCGCCAGAGAAAGTTTCTTGACCACGCCGGTGCCTCTCTGCAAAATGATTGAGTTTGCCTTCATCAATGACTTGCCGTTTCCCTTTGCTATTACCGATAAACAAATCTGCTTAAGACCGTCTGCCTCATCCGCGAGAATATATCTGCCCGCATTTCCCAGGTCTCCTGAGCCCCCTCCGCTACAATAGAGTTCAAGCGCCTGCTGCGCCGGGGACACGAGTCCGCCGGCCGCCAGGCGCATCAGAGCATTATGCTGGAAGAAAACTTACCTGAAGCCCTCACTTTCGACGATGTGTTGCTGGTTCCTGCATACAGCGAGGTGGTGCCCGTTTCGGTGAGCACCCAAACCCTGTTGACGCGCGATATTACCCTGAACACGCCCCTCATCTCCTCAGCCATGGATACCGTCACCGAATCGCGCATGGCCATTGCCATGGCGCAGCAGGGTGGCATCGGCATTGTGCACAGAAACTTGACGATCATTGACCAAGCAGGCGAGATCGACAAGGTGAAGCGTTCCGAAAGCGGCATGATTGTTGACCCGGTGACCATTGGCCCGGACCAGATGATCGGCGATGCTCTCGACGTGATGCGGCGCTACAAGATCTCTGGCGTACCGGTTACGCAGGGCAAGCGGCTGGTGGGTATTCTGACCAACCGTGACCTGCGCTTCGAGACGCGCACAGATATTCCCATCGGCGACGTGATGACGAAAGAAGACCTGATCACCGTCCCAGTGGGCACCACGCTCGAAGAGGCAGAACGGATTCTGCACAAGCACCGCGTTGAAAAGCTGCTGGTGGTGAACGACCAGTACGAGCTCAAGGGCCTGATCACGGTCAAAGATATTCAGAAGAAGCTAAAATATCCGATGGCCAGCAAGGACGATCAAGGCCGGCTTCGCGTGGGCGGTGCCATCGGCGCTACCGGCGATTTTCTTGAGCGCGCGGCTGAGCTGGTGCGGGCGCGGGCTGACGTGCTGGCGATCGACTCTGCGCACGGACACTCCTCGCGGGTGCTTGAAGCGGTGCGCGAAGTGAAGAAGAAGTTCCCGGATATCGGAGTGCTGGCGGGAAATATTGCCACCTATGAGGGTGCGATTGCTCTGATGGATGCCGGCGCCGACGCCGTAAAGGTTGGCATCGGTCCCGGGTCAATTTGCACCACGCGCATGGTTACGGGTGCGGGCATGCCGCAAATCACGGCTATTGCGGAAGCTTACCGTGCCTGCCGCGAGCGTGGCATTCCCGTGATCGCCGACGGAGGCATTAAATATTCCGGCGAGATTACCAAGGCCATCGCGGCCGGCGCCAGTTCGGTGATGATCGGCTCACTTTTTGCGGGCGTCGACGAGAGCCCAGGGGAAACTATTCTCTATCAGGGACGCAGCTTCAAGAGTTATCGCGGCATGGGGTCACTGACGGCGATGAGCCAGGGGTCGGGTGAGCGGTACTTCCAGAGCACATCCGATTTGGCGAGCGCGGAGTTGGGGAGCGAAGGCGTGGTACAGCGCGAGCGGGCCAGCCAGAATCGCCTTGCTAAGTTCGTTCCCGAAGGCATCGAGGGCCGGGTCCCTTACCGGGGACCGCTTGAATCAATGGTGTTCCAGCTCGTCGGCGGCTTGCGCTCCGGTATGGGTTACCTTGGGTGCGGGACGATTCTGGAACTGCAGGAGAGGGCGCGGTTTGTGCGCATCTCCGGCGCGGGCTTACGGGAGAGTCACGTGCACGACGTGATCATCACCCGAGAGGCACCGAACTATCATGTCGAGTAACGGGCGCAGCCTCAATTTCTGGATACACGTTTGGTGGCCGGTTGCTTTGGGTATCTGCATCATTGCGATCGAGTCGACACCAGAATTCGGCGCCGACCGCACCTCCGGCCCGCTGCGGGCGATCTTTCAGGCAATCTTCGGACCCGTGAGCAATTCCAATTGGGACACGATCCATCACCTTGTCCGCAAAACCGGCCACTTCGTTGGCTATGGGTTGCTTGGGTTAGCATGGCTGCGCGCTTGGTGGATGACCTTACCCCGCTCTCTGTTTGTAGTTGACACCGTGCTCGCATTGCTGGGAAC
>JBARBP010000135.1:0-4289 GCA_049793195.1 Occallatibacter sp.
GCCTTCGCCCCCACCTTCGAGCAGGAATCCCCGCAAGCCTGACCCCAACGGCCCGCCACCGGCAAGAAGCCAATTAAGAAGCGATTGATTCCCCAACCCTTCACCCGGCAGCTTTTCTGATCCCTGACCCCTGATCTCCGACCCCTGACCTCTGATCTCTGACCCCTGACCTCTGACCCCTGACCTCTGACCCCTGATCTCTGACCCCTGATCTCTGTTTTGCAGATAATTACCGCACTTTGGCGCACAATCATTTCATAGCCATCCACCTCCAGCAGAACCTAGGAGCTAGAAGCTGGAAGCTGACAGCCAAAAGCTGAAAGCTCCTAACCCCTGCATTTAGACTATTTTGCGTGCAACTCCAACGCCTTCAGTATTTTAGGGTACCCCTCTGTAAGTCCAAACAGCAGAGCAATTTGGCCGTTGGGGGAGGGGGGGTACCCCCCTGACCGGCCGAGTCGCCATCTCATTGCCCAGGTCCATGGGTTCCAGCGTCTTGGTGACGGGGGGTCAGGCCGGAGCCAGGCAGAATGGGTCTCGATCTTCCATCACAGGAGAACACGAAACTCAACTGAGGTGCTTGTCAGATCTCTTCACTGTCCACTGTCCACTGTTCACTGTCCACTGTTCACTGTACGTTCGTAATAACGAACGTACTGCGGCACCACCAGCGACGAGCAGAACCGCTTCTGCGCCGTCCGCCGCCCCGCCTCCCGCATCGCGTCCAACCGCTCCCGGTCTCGCAGCAGGCTCAAGGCTCCCGCGGCCATGCCGTCCACATCGCCCACTTCGAAGAGCAGCCCCGTCTCCCCGTCGTCGATCAGCTCCGGAACCCCGCCCACCCGCGTCGCGATCGACGGCACCTTGCACGCCATCGCCTCCAGTGCCGCCAATCCGAACGACTCCAGCACGCTCGGCATCAACAGCAGATCGGCCAGCGGCAGCAGCTCATTTACCCGCTCCTGCTTGCCGAGGAAGTGCACGCGGCACTGGATGCCCAGGTCGTGCGCCAGCCATTCGGCCGCCGACCGATCCGGCCCGTCGCCAATCAAGATCAGTTGTGCCGGCATCTCCCGTGCCACCTGCGCAAAAATCTTCACCACATCCACCACCCGCTTAACCGGCCTGAAATTAGAAAGATGCATCAGGATCGCCTCATCCGGCCCGGCCAGCTTCTTGCGCGCCTCAGCCCGCACCGCCTCGTCTTTGATGGGCGTGTAGACATCGCAGTTCACAAAATTGGTGATGACCTCGATCGGCCGCGCGATCTCGAAGCTCTCAACCGTCTTCTCCTTCAGATAGCTGGAGATAGCGGTCACTCCATCGCTCTGCTCAATTGAGTAGCGCGTAATCGGCAAGTAGCACCTGTCCAGGCCCACCAGCGTGATGTCGGTCCCATGCAGCGTGGTCACAAACGGCAGCCGCCGCCCCTTGGTCGCCAGCATCTGCCGCGCCAGCAGCGCGCTCACCGAGTGGGGAATCGCGTAGTGCACGTGCAGCAAATCCAGCTCGTTGAACTCCGCCACTTCCGCCATCCGCGAAGCCAGCGCCAGATCGTACGGCGGGAACTCGAACAGCGGATAGCTCGACACCGGAACCTCGTGGTAGAAGATCCCCTCTTCCCGTCCATTCAGCCGGAATGGCTGCGAATAGGAGATAAAGTGCACCTGGTGACCCAGTGCCGCCAGTTCGATCCCCAGTTCGGTAGCCACAACCCCCGAGCCACCGTAAGTGGGGTAACACGTGATCCCGATGCGCATAGCCTCTCACCAATCTGTTTGTTGTGTGTGTGCGAAAACAACCAAGACCTTGCCGAAATGGCAAGCTCCCAAGAATTGTAGATGGTCGAGATGCTCCCGAAGGCCTCAACGGAAATGGACTCCACGCGCCACGGCGCCAAATCGTGCCGCCACTCCTCTCAGTCAGGCATCGGCAGAACCTAGGCAACCTCAAGCGCAAATGAAACATCTCGCACCAAGAGGGCGAGCGACGCAGGGCCTCGACACGGCAACTGATCACTTCACCTGGCGTTCCCTGCCCGAGATTTGGGAAGATCGGGCGACTCATTCTCGAACGAGGACCCGAGGACCGTTGATAAGCAACTCTTGCAGCACGGCCCAGGTTTCAAACCTTGGCTCCACCACGCGCGAGCCAACACATTTCTCACCGGATGGTAACCCGCATGACCTCTCGCAGACCCTCTCTTCTTATCTGCATGCTACTCGTTTGTTTGTTGGCTTTGTCTCGTGTAGCGTCCGCACAGATCACCGGCGTTTGGTTGAAGAGCCCAAAACCAGGGCAGAACCCGAGCCAGGTCCAGGTGACTGCAATCGCGTACGGCCCCAGCACCGTTACCGGTTGGATCATCTACCTCGACGATCGCATCGCTTATCAGTCAAATGACGTTTCCAGTACGATCTCTCAACAAATCAATCTGACACAAGGCCAGCACCTTCTTTATGCGCGCGCGTGGGACGCCCAGGGCGATTACAACACGTCCGGCACGTTGCTGCTCCAGGTGGGGCCGCCGCCTCAGAGCAGTACCGTTCTGCCCACTCCTCCTGCCAACGCTGAGGTGTTGCAGCAGATGCAGAACAACACATCCGATTGGACGGCCTGCAGCGATTGCGCGCATGGCACAAACAACAGCTCCAACTTCTGGATGGCGCCATTTCAAAATCAGCCTTCGAAGAGCGGAAGCAGCCTTGAGATGTACGTCGACGGGTTGCCATGGACCAATGTGCTGTTTATCGATACGATGGTCGGCACCAGTTCCAATTCCCACTTCTTGTGGGACTTTTGGGTCTACCACGATTCCACTTCCTCAAGCTTCTGGTCCTCGGAGTTTGATCTATTTCAGGCGCTTGGCGGCAGCGAGTTCATGATTGGGAGCCAGTGCGACTTTGGCGACGGCTACTGGGCCACCTGGGATAGCGCGGGCAATCGTTGGATCCTCAACGGGATCGCTTGTCCGAGCTGGGCGCCGAATACTTGGCACCACATCCAGTGGTATGTTGAGCGCATCAACCCCACGCAGTATCGCTACGACACCCTGGTCGTCGATGGTCATCCCTACGGACTCAACCAGACCTGGACGATCAACTATACCTCTTGGCCGGATTTGATCGGCATCCAGTACCAACTGGACCAGGACTCCACCGGCGCTCCAATTCATGAATGGGTCGATAACGTGAATCTGACAATGTGGTAGAGGGGGAGGGAGCCTTCGAGACTTGAGAGCGGGCAACTGGCTTCCCGGTCGGCTTCAGGACTCGCCAAAAACAAGCAAGAGATTGCCAAACGGCAAACTCCTGCCTGTTCCCAGGAATTGTAGATGACCCAGGCATTTTGGGTGTGTGGGTCAGCAAATGAATTGACGTTTACTGCCAGGTAATTGACGAGTAATCGGTGATCCTCCAACTACCCCGCATTGGACCCCAACCCACGACAGGGAACAGAGTACAAAGAAATCGCTACTGCTCCTTCAACAACTCTTCAACGTCTCGTGCGAATGCGTCCCGGTCCACGATGCCAACATGAGCGACTGCCATCCGGCCCCGGCGATCAATCAAGATTGTTTTCGGTAGCTCCTCTGCCTGAAACCGCGTCCGAATGTCATCATTGCCTACCGCAACCGGGTAGTTCATCTGCGACTTCTGCATGAATGGCCTAATGTAATTAGGGGACTCACCGTACATGTCAAGTCCGATCAGTTGCAGCCCGTTGTCGTGGTATTTCTTATCGAACTGAACGTACCACGGTATCTCGATGACGCACCCTCCACAATCCACAGCCCAGAAGTCAAGCAGAACAGCCTTCCCGCGATATTGGGAGAGCGTAATCTTATTCCCCGCAATGTCTGCAACGCTCAAATCTGGAGCATGTTGTCGAGCTTGAACGGGAACGGGCATATATTGAGCCTGGCTCTGTGCGGCCTGTGAATTGACGCCTCCATTTGCCTGTCCTGGCGATTGAATGCTCGGAGTGATAAGGACCAGACAAACAATCATGATGAGCGCGACCGGGCGAAATGGGTTCAGACAAGCAGAGAGCATCGATTTCGCCTCATGTATAGGATTCATTAGTTCCTCCTGGATACTTAATCATTCCTGCGGCTCACAGTTCACCGGAAATCATCTCATACCGGCATTGTCTCTGTGCGCCGCCAATTCGGAAGTGATATGGTGTGACCCTGTCAACATCTTCGAATCGCTGGGGTGGTTTTTGCTTTTGTCTTTTCGAGGACAGGGTCAGCAGCAGCCGTGGCAGGTAATGGCGACGATTGATCA
>JBARBP010000136.1:0-20531 GCA_049793195.1 Occallatibacter sp.
CAAAAGCCCTGGCCTACGCGCAGAACATCCCCCTGATAGGCGTCAATCACCTTGAAGGACACATCCACGCCGTCTTGTTAAACGAACGCCAGTCGCCAGGCGTACTTTCGACCGCGGAAGACGAACCGGCCCTTGCTCTCGTAGTCTCAGGTGGCCACACCCACCTCTATCTCGCTACTTCCGCCAACGGCTCATGGACCTACTCCCTCATCGGTCGCACGGTGGACGACGCAGCCGGCGAGGCCTATGACAAGGTCGCCAAGCTCCTCGGCCTCGGCTATCCTGGAGGCCCGTGGATCGACGCTCTCGCCCCACACGGTAACCCGCACGCCGTTCCATTCGCCTTCTCCCAAATCAAGACCAAGCTCCATCTCGGCGGAAAGCCTCCGCGGACCAAGGCAGCCAGGACGGCCCCCATCGCCAACCTCAACCCGCACTTCCTTTTCTCCTTTTCAGGAATCAAAACGGCAGTTCTCCGCTATGTCGAGCTCCATAATCTTCGCCCGGAAGCAGAGGCCCGCCGCGAAGCCCTTTTCACTGGCCCCGACGCTCCGGCCAAACCTGCCATCGAAGCCGCCCTCGCCACCTGCAACCCCCAGACACTCGACCTCATTGCCAGCTTCCAGTACGCGGTCGTTGGCGACTTGCTGAAGAAGACCTTTGCCGCCCAGGAATCCCTCGCCGTTCCCCGCATCCTGGTTACCGGCGGAGTCGCGGCGAATCGCGAACTACGAGCCCGTTTCACAGCCGAGGCCGCCCGCCGCAATCTCCACGTCGCCTTCCCCACCCTGGCTCTCTCCACTGATAACGCAGCCATGATCGCCGCCGCCGCGTGGCCCCGCCTCCAGGCCGGCGAGTTCGCCCGTGACAGCCTCTCTGCCGACCCCTCGCTCGCTCTCGGTCTATGATGCCAAAGCATCAAACCGACTCGATTGCATGGATACTATTGGAAATTTCCAGGGTCAGGGCTTTCAGATCGGGATAGAAGAGTCGCCGTTCCCTTGCGGGAACTTCGTCAAGCAACTCAGCATACGGCGTCGCCTCACAGCCAGGGAATGCCGGAAATCCCGCTGCATCGGCCATCCCGCAACTTACTTTCACCAGGTCTGCCATTTCCCAGGCCCCATCTTTCCGCTTGGCGCAATGGTGCTCCAGGACAATGGACTCAAAATCGGATGGAAGTTTCCAATCTGCAATCAGTTGCCGGCCTGTCTCACAATGGTCCCACCCAAATAACTCCCGCTCGCCCTCAAGAATGCTGCATGGTGTTCCACGATGTGTTCCCAACAGGCTGGCGTACTCTTTCGGCTGAATCACCGCAAGGGCGATCCGGCCAATGTCATGCATGATTCCCGAGGTGTACGCCGTATCTTTATCAAGAAAACCCACAGAAGCTAGCCTCTCCGCAATAATCGCGCACGCCAGGTTGTGACGCCACAGCCCTCTCATCGCCGGATGACTCATTGACTTGCCAAGATAAGCTCTCGCCCCAACGGTGATGCACATGCCTTGCAGCGTATTCGCGCCAAGCACTGAGATGGCTTGCATGATGCTACTCGATGGGTACCGGGGAGAATACAGAACTGAGTTCGCCACCGTCAGCACTTCGCTGGCAAACGCCGGATCTGAAGAGATCAGTTCGCACAGTTGATGCAACTGAACATTCTCATTGTTCGCCAATTGCAGCACCCGAATCGCAACTTGCGGAAAAGGGGGCAATCGCAAATGTGCCCACGGCAGATCGACCACCTTCTCACTCTCCCCATCAATCCGCATCGCAAGTCCCTTTCATGTCTGCTTTAATTTTTCCCCTTCAATGTTGAAGCGTTCTTCTAAAGAGCACGCCGCACGTCTTCCACTTGCACGCCAGCTGGATCGACTCGCACACCCACAATTGTGCACTCAGGCCGGTGAGTACTTTGTCGGCATTCAATTCGCTTTTCTAGAGAGGGAATGGCTAGTCCCAACACGTGCTGAGTATTTGATTGAAGAGAACCTCAAGACGATGACCAAAACGGATTCGTTCTTTATTGGTTTGATCTACTTCGCCTTCCAGTTCCTTCCGTCCGTGCTGAGCCAAACCTGACCTTGGTCATTAACAATCTCAAATATCACTGCCGCCGAAGGTTCGGCGTTCTCATTCGCGCCCACCACCGGCTCCACGCGGATCGCAACCGCTCGCCCACTCCATTGCAGAGCGATGCTCTCCCAATGGCGTCCCGAGTCTTCGCTAAGAAACACCAAGCCCGTCCGGTCCACTGCCAAAGTGGAGCCTTGTGCTTTTGCCGTCGACACAGCGGGCAAGCCGCTCGGTAATTCAGCCGGTTTCACCCTGGACGCAGCAAATGCTCCGCTCGCCTTGTGCTGCACGCCGGCGTTGAAGCTCCCAGCACGCGCGGGTTGGGCTTCGATCTGCGCCGAAGGCGCTGCCGCAGTCATCGTTCCGTCATTGGTCTCCGCGCGTCTAGCGGGTGCGGCCGCGCTCGCGCTCATCGCCGGAGAAACCGCTCCGGATGCGCCTGGCTCTGGCGCTGCATCTTCGCCGCTCGCGCTCGACATCGCACTTGCCTCTCCCGCAGGAAGCGGCAATTGCTTCGGCGTCACAGTCGACGTCTCCGGCACAGACCTCTTGTTTACAGGCGGCACATGCGCGGGAGCGGGAGCGGGCGGCTGTGCCGCTTGCGATCCGAGCGAGGGCGGCGGTGGCATTGAAGCAGTCTCCTCATTACGCGCCGCAGCTTCATGAGCCACTTTGACCTTTTCAGCAGCTGTCTCTGCGCGTCGCGTCTGCACAAAATACGCCACCGTCACCGCTACAACCAGCACCCCAGCGGAAGCCCATGCCAGTCGCCAGTTCCTGAACCAAGACTCTCTCGTTGCAGCGGATCGCGGAGCCGCGACCGCAACGGCCAACTCCGGCTCCCCTTCCATCTCCATCTCCGCCGCCTGCCGCGCCAAATAAACCACCTGCCTGCACCGCCCGCACTCCGCAAGATGCTCCAGGATCGGTCCCCGTTCACGCTCCGGCAGCGCCTGCTCTGCAAAAGCATTCAGCCTCTCCGCATCGGGGTGAAGATCGAGTTGGGTGTTTGAATTCATTGTGTGGCCTTCTCTTCGAACGAGTCCACTTGAGAATATTGCAATAGTTTTTTCAGATTCAGATTCAGATCCAGATCCCGTGGATCGGCTCCAAGCGCCTCATCGGCCGCCCGCCTGCTCATGCCGCCACTCTGCAGATTCTTCACAACCTGTTTGCGAATCTCTTCGCACACACGCTTCAGCTTCCGGCTCACGGTCGCCTCATGGACGTTAAGTACCCCTGCAATCTGGAGCAGCGTTCGCCCATCTAAGAAATAGGCCGCAAGCAACAGCCGATCCTCGGCCTTGCAGATTTTCAGCGCTCCTTCAACCGCTTTCTCCAGCTCGGACAATTCAATCGCGGTCTTCTCAGCTTCAAACTCCGGCGCCGGAGCGTCGAGTTCCTCCAGCGGCTGTTCCCGATGCCTGCGCCGATAGTGATCCACATGGCGCTGCGCAAGAGTAGTCCGCAGCCAGCCGATCAACGACCCTCTGCCGCGATAGGACTCCAGCGGACATCGCCTTTCTCCATCCCGCATTGTCAATCCAAACAGCTCACCATAGAGCTGTTCAGCCAGTTCTCGCCCCAGCGTTTCACTGCCGGTGATCGCAATCGCCGCGCGCACCAGGGGCTGCCGGTAGAGCGCAACAAAGCGTTCCCACGCACGTTCGTTCCCGTCCGCGCAGGCCCGCGCAAGCACCAGGTCTCCCAGCCTGAGCCTGCGGAAGTACGTCGCCTGCTGCTGCCTCGAAATGGCGACCCCTTCATCCTCCGCAAGGTTTTGCGCCTGTCCAATCTGAAACAGAATTTTGTCGAATTCGCCGCGCTTCAGCCCGCAGCTTTCGCCTCCGCACTCTAGCCAAAGTTCATCTAGCAAAGCGCCGTCCAGTGCACCACCGTTTGCGCCGCGCTGGCCCGGATCTTCCCTACCCGCAGCTCCATCGACGGATTGGGCAGGCGTTATCCCCACGCCCTCACGATACGCGAAACCGATCAGTCCAGACCACACCCAAAAATATCCTGCAAGAAACCCCCGGCCTTTCGTTCCTCGATCACATGCCGGCATCCCTTGAGCCGGCGGAGGAGAAGATCATGAAGAATTTCAGCAGATTCGGGCTGGCGGCGGCATCGCTGCTCGCGTTCGCGGCATTTGAACAGGGTAGTCAGGTCAACGCAGTCGGCCGGCCGCCTGAAGCATCCAGCGGCCCATTCCGGGTGCTCGCGCCCATCGAGAGCGGCGATCTCTTGTTGTTCCCTGTCGTTCGCACTTTGGGGAAATCCTTGGCGGCTGGCGAAACCCCGTTCATTACCCTCGATGAAGGAATCAAGAATGGAGAAGTTGAGGTAACCGAGGCCGGACACGTCCAGGGTCTTGTGCGTCCCAGAGGCGCAGCCCAGAACAACAACCGCTATCCTGACCCTGCACAAAACTCATACCGCGGAGATCAGGTCAACTCACTGGTACTCGTCAACAACTCCCAAAAGCCGCTCCTTCTCCTCGCCGGCGAAATCGTCACCGGGGGAAAGCAGGACCGCGTCATTGCAAAAGATCGCATCGTTCCCGTTGGTGCCGATCCCATCGACCTTGGAGTCTTCTGCATCGAACCCGGCCGCTGGACTGAAAGTTCATCCACATTCGGCGCCGCCGCCAAAACTCCTTCACACGGATTCATGGTTCAACCCACTGTGCGCGAACGCGCTATGGTGCAGAAGGATCAGGAACAGGTTTGGGATTCCGTACGTGGCGCCATCTCGCAAATGGCGGTTGCCGCTGCACCCCCGCCATCGCCAAACAGTGCGAGCTCACCTTCGGCGTCGTCGTTCGGTACCACGAGCTACGCCAAGGTCATGGAGTCCAACGCCGTCAGCGAAAAAGTCGATGAGGCCGCTGCTCCTGTCATGAAGTCGCGTGATCAGATCCTCGCCAAACTCCGTGAGGAACGCGCCATCGGTGTCATCGTCGCCGTTCGTGGAGAAATTGTCTGGGCCGACCTCTTCGCCGACCCTGAACTTCTCTCCCGCTATTGGACCAAGCTTGTCCGATCCTACGCCGCGGAGAGCCTCGCCGACGGCGAATCCCACGCCGCCCCTACGGTCTCCGATGCAGAACACTTTCTCGATGCACCCTCTGGAGGGACTGAAACCAGCGAAGGCAGCGTCGGCGTCTACCGCTACCGCGAACTGAAATCCGGCGGCACCTCCACCTTCGTCCTCGAGTCCCTGCTGCCCGGAACCGGCTACGATGTCCACATCAGCAAAATGAAGTCGAGCAGCGGTGGGCGCCGCGCCCCAAAACCACAACCCAGCTTAAGCCCCCAGATCTACCGCTGATTCTCTTTACACATCGGGTGTCCCAGGTTTCAATGTTGAAACCTGGGACTTGAACACTCAAACCCCCTGCCCCATCCGGGCCACTCGCGGAACTACGATCAGCGTGATCGCAAAAAGAAAGATGGAACCCGCAATAAACGCCAGATGGCCGTGACGCAAATCCTCTACCACCAGCTTCACCGCCAGCAGTGCCAGCGCTGTATAGCCAATGCGCGTCAATTCCATCCGACGCCAATGCGCACCGCTGTACGCCAGTGCAATTGCCGCCACGCACGCGGTTAGGGTTCGAATAAATGCTAGGTGATGCGCACCCGGGATCACCTTGAGCGCCGTCAGCCACTCCAGGCCCTGAACCGAAAGAGCCGCCAATGCTGCAATCGCCAATGTCGCAAACACAATAGAGAAAAACTGCCGTATCCAGGATTTTTCCCGTGAAGGCTTAATGGCCGCATAGCAAAGCACCGCGCCAACTGACACCACGCAAACGTTCATCCCCGGCGCGCCAGGTAGCGTCCCAGCCAGTGCGTCGAAGACCTCTTTCAGCAATCCTGAAGTCCCTGCCGCTACCAGAAGAAACAACATCCCATGAACTTCCAGCGCAAACCGTTGCATCCGTGCACTCGCAATGGAAGCCGAAATCGCAGCCACGCTTAGCCATACTGGCTGCCACCCGTGAGGCAGGCACAAAAGCGAACCAGCCAACAGAAGCGCCGCGCTCCAACTAGCAAACACCAGACAGTTCCGTCTTTCCTGAACGGCGTCGAAATAGACAAACGCTCCTGCGTAACCTGCCACCGACAACACAACGCAGAAAACTCCCAGCGCCGTCGCGCTCGACGGCGCGCCGAAGTAGACTAGGCCACACGCCGCTAGAAGAAATGCGATCATCGTCTCAATTGTCTCGAAAACCGTAATCGGCTTCCGCCTCAAAACAGTCTTGTAAAGCAGGCTCAAACCAATGATCAAGAACAGGCCGATTCCCGGCGTAAGCAACGCGACTGAGCTCAGAGGCGGATAATCCGCCCGCGTGCCTTCCGGGCTGGAATAGATATAGAGCAGAGCCCAGATCGCCGCATCGGCAGCCAGCGCCACCAGCACACGTACGCCCGAATCGCGACCGCGCCCTGCAGCGTACTCACCAATCAGCACCATCAGCAGAAGCGCCGCAATGAAAGGCAGAATCTGGTGCGACGCAATCCCAAGCGTCAGCGCAATCGCAACGCCTGTAAAGGTGGCGACCCACATTACCGGCGCAAGATCGCGTCTCCATGCCAGCGCTGAAGCTGCCAGAACAAAGCCGCAGACCACCGCGGCCGAGACGGTTGCAGGCAGCACATTGAATCGGAATGTAAGTTCCCAAAGCATGGGCGCCAGAATCATCGCCGACGTACACGCATACGTGGTGCTTGCCAGCCAGTCTCCGGCTTTTGCGCGCGATGCCCACACCAGCCATCCCAGCGCGTACGCGATTGCCACCGCAGCCACCGCCGTCTTCGGCAGTGAACTCGATTCCGCTACCGCTCGCAGCAGGTAAGCGCCGGCAATGCCGAGCATCGCCCTGCCCAGTACTTGGAACGTTCCGCCAGCCAGCGTCGCGGAGGGCTTTTCGTCGGCGACTGGCCCAGGCGGCGGGCATGCCACCTTCGCAGTAATCTCACTCGGCGCTTCGGCTGGATGCTCAAGGGTGTAGACCCGCTGTTCCAGTGTTTCCACGCGCGCTTCAAGCCGAGCTAATGTGTCGGGAAGATCGTTCATTGGTTCCACCCGATCTGGTGCAGCACTCAATCCGCGGCTACGGCCCGATGCTCGTCCTTATCACCCCACGGCGGCAGCAGCTTCAGCAGAACCCAAAGGAAGAGGAATGGCAATATCGTCAGTATGACTGCGGGTAGCAAACCTTCCTTCGTCACCATTTCCATCTTGTAAGTCGTATAGCCAAGGAAGCTCTTCGAGAACAACTGCCCGCCGATCACCACGTTCCACCGCATCGCAAAGATCCCAATCAGCGCCAGTGCGCCAGACGCGACATACATCCGCTTCCGCACCATTTCAGGTAGCTTCACAACCTGCGTCAGGAATAACAGCGCCAGCGGCAGCACTGTCCCCAGCAGAATCTGAATCACGATCTGCGAAACGAACAGCTTGGTGTGAACCATAAAGTCCAGGCTGCGAAACGATTCGTCGGCCTCGTAGATGCGATGGATCAGGTCCAGCATCTCCAGGCTGAAATCAATAATGAAGATATAGAACATATACATCGCGATCGTATCCACGCATTTGATATCTATCTTCAGCTTGCGTAGCTTGGTCAGCGCCATGTACAGCAGCATCACTGCGGCAATACCCGACACCATCGCCGAAAAGATGAACACCACCGGCATCAGCGGCGATGACCACCACGGGTTGGCCTTGATTGAACCAAAGATGAATCCGACATATCCATGCAACAGAAACGCCGATGGAATGCCGATCAGCGTCACAATCCAGCCCACCCGCTCGTCAATCGCAAGCGAACGCTCGCTGATGTTGCTCGATCCCAGCGTCATCACTTTGTAGATCAACCGCAGCAGCCCCTTCGACTCCTGCGACCACAGCACGATGTCCTTCCGGTAATCCAGCCAGATCTCCAATACCAGCACAGCCATCAAATACCAGAGGTACACATACCCGAACATCGCCATCGCGGACGTGCTGTGCGGTGTGAAGTACATCTCCGGCGACCGTTCCGGATGCCCCAAATGCAACTGCAGCGGCAGCGGTGCGTCCAGCAGAAATGCCAGCGCCGTCAGCAGCGCCAGCCGGTAAGTGGGCTTTACTGCTTCCACCCGGAACACCCGCTCCAGCGACGCCAGAATGAATGCGCCCGCCACCAGCCCCGTGATGAACGGGTACAAAACGATCAGCACGCTCCATTGAAGCGCAATTTCATTCGGATACATGAAGCCTTCGACACCACTCATCACTCGCCACCAATCCTCGGCAATTGTCTTGCCCCTGACACCTGCGCTCTTCTACCGCACCGACCCATCCAACTCGTTGTAATAAACCTTCGCGCCCGTCGCCATCTGCGGCTTCAGTACCTGCACGCTGTGGGTTTTTAGAAACTCGTGAATCGGGTCCTTCGGATTCTTTAGATCCACAAGCTGGCGCGCCCCCGTCGGACAAGTCTCACAGCATGCCGTCGTCAGGCCCTTGGTGATCCTGTGATAGCAAAGCGTGCATTTATCGGCGACATGTTTTTCAGGATGGATATACCGGCATCCGTATGGACAGGCCTGCACGCAGTACGCGCAACCCAGGCAATACTTCTGATCCACCATTACCACGCCATCGGGCGTCACAAAGGTAGCGCCCACTGGGCACACCTGCGTACACGGCGAGTCCGCACAATGATTGCAGAGCTTGGGAACAAAGAAATACTTCCCGGCATCTCCCTCTGCAGCGGGAAAGCCTTCCTTCCCCCCATCCGGAGAAATCACCTGCGGACTGGTCATGTTCTCATCGGTCACGTGATACCGCTCAACCCATGTCCTGAAGTGTCCGTCCGGCACGTCGTTCTCTGTAGCGCAAGCCCGCACGCAGTTGCCGCACCCAATGCACTTTGGAATGTCGATCAACATTCCCCACCAGTGATCGGACAACTTGTAATTCGGCGAGTCCTCGGGCGTACCGGCCAGTACCGCCTTCCACGCCACGGCCGCCGCCGGCAGCAAAACAAGAATTCGACGCCGGGAAATATTCACTTTGCACCTCCTGCGTCCATCGCCGGACTATGTGGATTGTGGCAAGTCTGGCAGGGAACGCCATTCGAGTGATCCGCAGGCACGACCTGAGGAAATCCCTTCGGCTTGGCCGCGCTCGCCGTATGGCATCGTGCGCACAGCACCGCCGTATCCGGCTTTACCGGAGTTACCGACGCCGGATCGCTTGCATGGTCCGCAAGTGCTCCGTGGCACGCTTCGCAATTCACGTGAGCATGTCTGCCCTTCGACTTCACGTCCAGAATGTCTGTATGGCAACCCTCGCAAGTCTCATGGCCGGCAAATTTAACTGGATGAGCGGCTACATCGCCGATGGCTGCTCCGCGATAGTGCCCGTACTGTCCAAACGTCTTCGGCACAACGTAATGGCGCACCACCAGAAACACCACAAAAAGGAGCACAAATAGCCCCGCAAATGTGAATAGGTGTCTTGCTTCTCTGAATGAACTCATCAGCGCCTGTCCCCCAAACCGCCAAGAGGTATTCGCTTTCTCATTGCCATGTGATTTGGAACACGTCTCGTGCCACCAACCTTACGCAGCCTCATTGAGGTCGTATGTGAGTGAGATCACATGCCCATGTGACGGACATCGCCGAAACCCATTGCAGTCACCAAAACTCGTTCCCCTCAGGAACTAACCGGATTCGCCACACGGACCGGCTTCCGCCCGAACGAGATACGATGAATTCTGGGAGTGTTCGAATGCCAAGAATCCTGGACGGTGCCGCCATTGCCGCCGCCATCAAACTCGAAGTCGCCGCTGAGGTGAAGTTGCTCGCCGCCCAAGCCGTCCGCCCCGGCCTCGCCGCCGTCCTTGTCGGTCACGTCCCCGCGTCGGAAATCTATGTCCGCAGCAAAGTCCAGGCCTGCGCCGAACTAGGCATTTACAGCGACCTCATCACGCCATCCGACGACATCACGACCGAAGCCATGCTCGATCTCATCGCTGCTCTCAACAGCCGCGACGAAATCGATGGCATCCTCATCCAGCTCCCTCTTCCCCACCAGGTTGATACCAAGGTTCTACTTGACGCAGTCTCCCCCTCCAAAGACGTAGACGGCTTTCACCCCGTGAATGCCGGTCGTCTTCAGGCAGGTCGTCCGGCTCTAGTGCCCTGCACTCCCGCGGGCATCATTGAAATCCTGAAGCGTAGCGAAATCCCCATCGCAGGGCAGCATGCAGTCGTCGTCGGCCGTAGCGACATCGTCGGCAAACCCGCCGCCATGCTCCTGCTCAACAACAACGCGACCGTGACGATTTGTCACTCCAGGACCAGAAATCTCGCAGAGCTTACGCGCCAGGCCGACATCCTCGTCGCCGCCATCGGCCGTCCCGGCTTTATCACTCCGGAGATGATCAAACCCGGAGCCACCCTCATCGACGTGGGCATGAATCGCATCGATACCCGCGAGCAGTTCGACCGCTTCTTCCTCGGCAACGCGAAGCGCGAAGCCGCCTTCGCCAAGCGCGGCTCCGTCATCGTCGGCGATATTGATCCCAAGGCCTTCGAAATTGCTGGCGCCTACACTCCTGTTCCGGGCGGAGTCGGTCTGCTTACCATCGCCATGCTCATGGCCAACACGGTATCCGCTGCCAAAATGCGGCGAGGTCTCTAGTCCATGCTCCGCGTAGGACTCACCGGTGGCCTCGGCAGCGGGAAAAGCACTGTCGCCGGCATTCTCCGCGAACTCGGCGCATACGTCATTGAAGCCGATGCCCTTGGCCGCGAGATGATGGAACCCGGCCAGCAGGTGTATACGGAAATCGTCCGCGCATTCGGCCCTGACGTCGTCGGCCCCGATGGCCGCCTCAACCGTACCCGTCTTGCCGAGCTCGCCTTCAGGGGCGGCCGCCTCGATAACCTCAACGCCATCGTCCATCCCGCTGTCATCGCTGCGCAGCAGCACTGGATGGAAGAAGTCTTCGCCCGTGATCCCGCAGCCGTCGCCGTCGTCGAGTCCGCTCTTATCTTTGAAGTTGTCCGTGACGCCCGCGCGCGCGGCGAAAAAGAAGGCGTGTTGGCCGACTGGCGTCGCCGCATCGACCGCATCATCCTCGTCACCGCACCCGACGACTTCAAGATCGATCGCTACGTTGCCCGCCTGGCCCTCATGGGATCTGCCCGCGAAGCGGCAGTTGCCGATGCTCGCCGGCGCCTCACCCATCAGATCCACGACGCCGAGAAAGCCGCCTTGGCTGACTATGTCATTGACAATGCAGGCAATAGACACGATCTCCGTGCCCAGGTTGTCGCCCTCTGGCAGCGTCTCAATCCGCAGAACAACAATTCCCCTGAAAACTTGTCTCTAAAATAGTGAGAAGGCTACCGCGTCTACTCCTTGGAACCGCGGCTTTTAGCAGCCGTATCTGTATCAGAAAGTCATTTGGGGTTGCGATTCATGAAATTTCGTCGCGTTATCTTGGTTGTCCTTCTTGTGGGCGGATTCTGGTACCTCACCACGCATCTCACCCACCCTTTCAGTAATCTTCCCTTCTTCAATGCGAGTGCTTCCAACTCGCCGCTTCAACTCACTGAAGCTCAGGCCGCCCCCGCCTTCGACGCGGAAGAGCAGAACAACATCGCGGTCTACAAGAAAGCGCTGCCCTCGGTGGTCAATATCACCTCTACCACCCTGGTCTTCAACTTCTTCTATGGAACCGTGCCCCAGCAAGGTCAGGGTTCTGGATTCGTCCTCGACAAAGCCGGCCACATCCTCACCAACTTTCATGTCGTCGAGGGAGCCAACCGCGGCGTCGAGGTCATGCTCAGCAACAAGAACCGATATAAGGCCACGGTCGTCGGCCAGGACAAGGTCCACGACCTTGCACTCCTTCAGATCAACGCGCCCAACCTCCAGCCCGTCACTCTTGCCGACTCTTCCGAACTTGCCGTCGGTCAAAAGGTTTACGCCATCGGCAACCCCTTCGGCCTCACCGGCACTATGACCACTGGCATCATCAGCGCCATCCGTCCCATCCGCAACGCCGACGGCGCGCCCATTGAGGACGCCATCCAAACCGATGCCGCCATCAATCCCGGTAACTCCGGTGGCCCGCTTCTCAACTCCCGCGGCGAAGTCATCGGCATCAACACCATGATTGCGTCCAATGGCGCAGATCAGAGCTCCGGTATCGGATTTGCCATTCCCATCAATACAGCCAAAGCGGTGCTGGCCGACCTCACTCGTTACGGCCGTGTCCGCCGGCCATCGCTCGGCATCGTCTCCTATGCCATCGGTCCGGATCTCGCATCCCAGATGGGCCTCTCAGCTGATTCCGGTGTTCTGATTCAGCGAGTTATCCCCGGTGGGGCTGCAGAGCGCGCGGGCCTTCACGGCGGCAACCAGCAGGCCTACGTCGGCAATACGCCCATTATGCTTGGCGGCGACCTTATCGTAGCCATTGACGGGCAACAGGTCACAGATCCTCAAGATATTAGTGCCCTCATGGACAAACACCAGGCCGGCGACATGATCTCCATTACCGTCCTCCGCGGCAAACGCCAAATGACCCTGAAATTAATTCTCGGCGAAGCCCGCGATGACAACTCGTAGATGGAGAAGGAAAGTCTATCCGTAAATAGAGATAGCGGGCCGCCCGATTCCAGAGCGGCCCGTTAAATTTCTTAGCCAATGCCAGGTTCCAAAGATGCCCATCTACCAGGACTGCCCCGTGCCCCACCTTTGCAACTCGTTTCTGTCGCAAGTGTAAGAGAGCAACCTGATTCACGATGCAATAAACCACGGGTTCCGATTTCTTGTTTCTGATATTTGGGATTCCCGGAACCTCGCTTCCCAGAAATCAATGCCAACAGGCCACCGTTCCTCAAAACCCCGCTAGCACCTCGGCCCGCTCAACCTGCGCCACCTGCATCCGCGCAAGAACAACCGGCTCCCCGTAATGCCCGGCCACGATCTCCGCCGATTGTGCCCCATTAAGATAGGGGCGCACTGCTGCAATCTTGACCGTCGCGCGGTTCGCCATCTGCACCACGTCCGCCTTGCTTGAAACCGTTTGAACCAGCGCCAGAATCGCGCTCACAACTGTCCCCACGGCCTGAATCGTCGCCAGTGCATGTTGCTGGCTCGCGGGATTCACAATCCTTGCCGCTTGCAGCAATGCTGTGTTTACCTGTTGCTGCAACGTCACCACCTGATTCTGTATCTGGGCCAGCGTACTCGCCGATGGATTGGCCAGGTAAGCCTTCGCCTGCGCTGTCATCAGATTCGATGCCGCATCGAATCCCACCGTTGCGGCAGCGAACGCCGGTGCATCCGACGGCGAAAGCAGTGCTCCTGTCGAGTCCACTGAGGCCACCGCACTCTGCAGCGCCGGAGTCCAGTTGACAATATTCTGGGCAACGGTCGTCTCGGAACAGCCGCTCATAAACGGCAGGGGCAGCAGCAGCGCGATCAGCGCCCACGCACCTAACTTGGCTTGGCCCTCTGAAGACGATGGTGCGTCACTCGGGTCCTTGGCCAGCAGCCCCAGCAACGCTGAGGCAATTGCACCCACCAAGGTAACTACCGTGCCGGTTCCGGCTGCCCCGAGCGTAATGCCTTGCTGCGTAAGAACTCCCGCAATGCTGACGACCGCAATCAGCAGGCCCGCAGCCGATGTCTTCGGATGATTCCAGATATTCGAAATGAAATTCATAAACAACTTCTCCGTTTCCTAAAGAGATTTCAATGCCTTCTTCGCTTTCCATGACTGAAATCATGTACCGCTCAGAGGTCCAACTTGCTGGCTCGCCGATGACGCGAGGCAGCACTCGCTCGCTGCTTCTTCAAAACTTAACTCCCAGGCTGCCGAGAAACGTCTTTACCTCCGGCCAGGCTGCCTTCATGTCGGTCGCCGTCTGCACGTCAAGTGCAATGTTCAGCGGATTGGAAGCCGCAGCGGCGAGTTCCGTGAGCGGCTTCTCCAGTGCGCCCGCTAATGTGGCCAAGGCCGCAATCACCGCCGGTGCGGCAATCAGAACTTTCTCAGTACCCATCAGCCACTTGAGAACGTCCTCCGCACCCACCTCGACGCCCTTTTCGATATTCACAAGAATGTTCGCCATTGCTTTCGACCCTCTTTCTCTTCTCGTTGTGTCTCGATCTCTCTTGACCTGGCTCGGTCCGTTTCCAGCCCTTCACCTGGCCCACCACTTCCCCTTTCTCGTTTCCAGGGCCGGCTCACCGCGAACCAGCCCGGGAACTCCGAGAAAGAGGAAACTCTCACACACTTCATGCAGCCGTGGTTTCAGTCCGCAATCGAGTTGAGAGCCGCTCTCAAGCCTGCAACGACAGCCCCGCATTCCGCGGAGGTGCTTCGGCGCCTTCCTCTCCCGAGGTTCTCCATTCACTGCCTGACGAACCCAATACCCCAGAGTGCCCGCCGCTTCCGCGGAAGAAGCAAAGCTGACCCTGCCTGACATCGAATTCCGCCAATGAATTTGAAAACCGTATTCTGGGGGAGACTGTACTCAGTAGCCCAGCACGAAGCTGCCGTCGTTTGTCTGGCTACATATAAGGTTAGACAGTTAGAGGTATATCTTCGGCAAGCCACCCTAGAGAGACAAGAGCTTTAAAATCAGATATGTATCGAATCTATCTAAACAAAATCGCTTGACAGCCATGAATTCGTGCCGGAGTTATCCGTGCTCCAGTTGCATTGCTAACTCGATTTTTCCTGGAAGCGCGAGTGACCCCAAGCTTTTCTCCTGATCCCTTCGTGGTCTTCTATCAACCACATTCAGTCTGCCAATCGGTCGGCACTCTGTCTCTTCAGAGATCTTCTTTAGATCGCGCTTCTCTTCACAAAACACCTTCCGCGAATCTCATATTCTCCGCTAGCCACCATCCCGATAGCTTCGCCGTAGGCAATATGTTCCTCGGTCAGGATCCGTTTCGCCAGCGAGTGTGCATCGTCATTATCCAGCAAAGGAATCGCTCTCTGCACCACGATCGCCCCATGATCCAGATCGTTATCCACAAAATGAACCGTGCACCCGGCCACCTTCACACCGTAAGCAAGTGCCTGTTCCTGCGCATCCAGCCCGGGAAATGCCGGCAGCAGCGAAGGATGAATGTTGAGAATTCGATTCGGATATGCAGCTACGAAATCTGGCGATAACAGCCGCATATAACCAGCCAGGCAAACCAACTCCACATCGTGCGCTATGAGGCAGGCAATCAAATCGGCGTCGTGCTCCGCCCGCTTACGTCCCTTTGAAACAAGTACCACGTTCGGCAGTCCAAGTTCCCGCGCAGCCTTCAGCCCCCCGGCCTCGGCCACATTCGAGATCACCACTGCAACCTCAACACCCGTCAATTGTCCGGCCCGGATCGCCTCGGCGATTGCCAGAAAATTCGATCCCCTTCCCGACAGCAAAATCCCCAGCCGAGTCTTCCCGCCTGACTTCGAGGGAATCCCGCTCATGTGTACTGCACCCGCCGCTCGCCCTTCACCACGCGCCCAATCACGTGGAATTTCTCTTCGGCCCGATCAAGTAGGCTCTTCGCGCGCGTAAACTTCGCCGCAGGAATCGCGGCGATCAGTCCCACCCCCATATTGAACGTGCGCATCATCTCTTCTTCCGGTACTCGCCCTAGCTCCCGCAGGTGTTCGAAAATCGGCAGCACCGGCCACGAACCAATCTCAATCTGCGCCCCCGTATTCTTCGGCAAGATCCGCGGCAGATTTTCCGTGATTCCACCCCCCGTAATGTGCGCCATCCCCGTCGTCAGACCCGCCGTCACCAGTTTCTGAATCACATGAAGATAGCTGCGATGCGTCTTCATCAGTGCAGCCCCGGCCTTTTCCTTGATCGCCGTCACGTACTGTGCCGGCTTGTACCCGGCAACTTCAAACAACAGCTTGCGCGCCAGCGAGTAGCCATTCGTATGCAGACCTGTCGACGGCAGTCCGATCAAAACATCGCCCGGCTTGATCCCGGCTCCGGTCACCACTTTGTCGCGATCGACCGCGCCCACGATAAATCCGGCCAGGTCGTATTCTCCATCGGAGTAGAATCCCGGCATCTGCGCTGTCTCGCCACCGATAAGCGCGCATCCATTTGCCCTGCACGCGTCCGCTAACCCTGTCACCACGCTCTCCGCCACCTCCGGGTCAAGTCGCCCGGTCGCAAGATAGTCGAGGAAGAAAAGAGGAGTCGCCCCCTGCACCGCGATATCGTTCACGCAGTGGTTCACCAGATCCGCGCCCACCGTCCGATGCAGCCCCAGTTCGAACGCCACCTTCAGCTTGGTTCCCACCCCATCTGCCGAACTCACAAGAATCGGGTTCTTCCACCGCTGCAAGTCCAGCCGGAACAGCGCGCCGAACCCCCCGATCCCTCCCAGCACATTGCGGTTAAAGGTCTTCTGCGCCAAAAACTTGATGCGTTCCTTGGCGCGATCGCCACGGCTAATGTCTACGCCGGCATCGGCATACGTCACGGATTTTTGTTTGGGTTCGTCGGACAAAGTCAGGACTTTCTGTGTGGGATTCAAGCCGGCGCGGATGCCCGGAAAGGTCGATTCTAGCAGGATTCGTCCGTCACGAATTCCACCGCCCTGCTATCGTTCCGCTGGCCTTGATCACCCCTCCATTCCAAAAGATGACAAGCCAGCTTGACATTCACCCAGTTCCACGTTACTCTGACCTGGAAAGTCCGCTTTACATGACAACTTCAATCTCAAACCGCGTCAAGGAACTCCGCACCGCCCGCGGATGGACCCAGGAGCAGCTCGCTCACGCTGTCGGTGTCTCCCGCCAGAGCATCAACTCCATCGAGCGCAATCGTTATGTACCCAGCCTGGAACTGGCCCTCATCTTCGCCCGCATCTTCGCTTGCCCCACCGACCACATCTTCCAGTTGGAGAGCCAATCATGACCCACCCCATCCTCAGCAGAATCCCCATCCTCCGCGCCTTTGTCGATGAACGGTTTCTCGATCACCGCCGACGCGCCAGCAGCATCGCCGGATTCGCCACCCTCATCGTTTCCGCCTGCCTGTTTGAATATCGCCTCATCGTCGATAGCAAAATCAGTTGGGATCTGCTCATCGTTATTCTCACGTTTGCCGTCTTCAAAATCTCACTCTTTGCCTGGTACCGCTTCAACGATTGAAATCTGAAAAACGGAGAAACGCCATGCGCTTCGCAGGTAGGTCCCTCACCCCTAAAGCCCGCCGCTTCCTCGCCATCGGCAACCTCTGCCTCGTCGCTGGCCTCACACTGTCAATCTTCGACAAGGACCTCGGCCTCCATCACGCCGCCATCTACGACGCCATCCGCGGATTCCTCCTCGGCCTGGCAATTGCATTCAACTTCGGCGCACTTGGTTTCGCCCGCAGTTGCCCCGAAAACCGGCCTCGAACGGAAAACGGCACAGGCTCTGAAGGGTAACGGCATCAGTGCTTCCGCAAATAGCGCAAAATGAAAGGGAGATCGAGCTCCTCTGGGATACCCCCTCTGATCGGCTCGGTGGCTTTGATCAGGATCTTTCAGCCAGCGAGGCACAGAATGATTCTCCGCAACCTGAAAAACTCCCCCGAAAAGATGATCCCCGTTGCCATGGCACTTATCGTGGTTGGCTTATCGCTAACCATGATCGGCGTTGCCTGGCCCAGGTTCGTGCCCTCGGTCCCGCACCCAGGTACGGACTGGAACGACTTCTTTCGTGGCTTCATGTTTGGCATTGCCATCGTTTTGGAGATCGCGGGCGTAGCGATTGCCGCCTCTGCCGCTGCCGCAAAGAACAGAAAACCGCTATAGAAATCGCGCTCGCTCTTCGGCCGTTGGTATTGGGCAACTCTCCAGCCGTCCCCATATTCGATAGCGCAACCGCGCCACCACCCGATAGCCGAGGTCGCGGACAGGCCGAGGAATCCACCTGAGCGCCATTCCCAATTCCGGCCAGGGCCGTGGCAACTCGCGTAGCACTGTCAGCACCGCATCCGACCGCTCAAGCACCCTCTCCGCTGGCCCGCCTGCGTCCTGCACAACCAGCAACGTCCCGGGACCGGACGCAGGTACATCTGAATCCCGCACGTGCCGCGCCACCAGTCCAGCCACCTTCGCTGACTCCATCGCCACAAAGCGCAGCCTGTCCCTTCGATCCCGCCGCAGCAGCCACCGAACCAACCCATTGCATAGCCCGCAATGTCCATCAAACATCACCAGCAACCGCTCGCCGATATCAAATGTCTCTTCCATTCTCCCTCTTGCTCTTAAGATGACCGGCTCTTGACTATCGGTTCGCCAACGCCCTTGAACCCGCTACTTCTATACTGAACCCACCATGAGTTCCAAATCACCAACACGCCCCCGCGCTCGTTCTCAGGCCCTCCAGCACCGCGCCGAGCGTTTCTTTCCTGGCGGCGTCAATTCCCCGGTACGTGCATTCCGCGCTGTAGGTGGTGCGCCCCCTTTCATTGAATCCGCCTCAGGTGCCTACCTCAACGACGCCGATGGCAACCGCTACATCGACTACTTCGGCTCTTGGGGCCCCATGATCCTCGGCCACGCCTTTCCGCCCGTCGTCGAAGCCATCGAGCGCGCCGCCCGCAACTCCGCCAGCTTCGGCGCGTCCACGGCTGCGGAGGCCGACCTCGCCGAGCGCATCGGCGCTTGCTATCCCACCATTGAGCAAATGCGCTTCGTCAGCTCCGGTACCGAAGCCACCATGTCGGCCATTCGCCTCGCCCGCGCCGCCACTGGCCGCAAGATCATCGTCAAATTCGAAGGCTGCTACCACGGCCACTCCGACGGTCTGCTGGTCAAAGCCGGCTCCGGCGTCGCTACCCTTGGAATACCGGGATCGGCCGGCGTCCCGGAAGAAATCGCCCACCTCACTCACCCATTGCCCTATAACGACATCGCCGCTGTCGAAGCAGCCTTCGACGCCCATCCCGACGTCATCGCCGCCGTCATCGTCGAGCCCATCGTCGGCAACGCCGGCTGCATCCCTCCCGCCCCCGGCTACCTCCATGCCCTCCGCGCCCTCACCCGCCGCGAAGGCGCCCTGCTCATCGTCGATGAAGTCATGACCGGCTTCCGCGTAGCTCTTGGCGGCGCCTGCCAACTCTATGAAATTGACCCCGACCTCATCACCCTCGGCAAGATCGTCGGCGGAGGCCTCCCCGTTGGCGTATTCGGCGGCAAGCGCAAATTCATGGACCAGCTCGCACCCCTCGGCCCTGTCTATCAAGCAGGAACACTAAGCGGTAATCCCCTGGCCATGGCCGCCGGCATCGCCACAATCTCCCACCTGCAATCCAACGCCGCCAAAATCTACCCCCAGCTCGAAGCTATCTCGAAAGCCGTCCTCGAGGGCGTAGCGGCCGAAGCCCAAGCCGCCGGCGTCCCCCTCACCACCAACCGTGTTGGCTCGATGGGTACGTGGTTCTTTACGCCCGATCCCGTCACCAACTACGACGAAGCCGCGAAATCAGACACCGCCGCCTTCGGTCGCTTCCACAACGCCATGCTTGACCAGGGCATCTGGCTCCCCCCATCTCAATTCGAAGCCGCCTTTCTGAGCACCGCCCACGGCGAACAAGAAGTAGAAGCCACTATCGCCGCCGCCCGCCAGGCCTTCAATGAAATTGCAAGTGAGTCAGCCTGAAGGCTAAGGACTTCACCGGCCGCGGAAAAACTTGTACTTGGCGCAAGACCTCAAGGTTTTGTAACAGGGCACGACCGGGGAACCCATCCGGTGGGTGGGTCGCGGGCCGCAATCGGCCGGAAGAAGGACTTGGGCTCTAGCCCTTCGGAATTTTCCTCTCGCACGAAAAATCAAATTTGCGACGGGTGCGCATGGCAGACGCCAAGTGCCCAACCCCTGCTTCTGGGATCTTGTATGAACTACGCTGCGATCTTGTTTACGGACGAGTCACTGACGAGTTGGCGACAACTCAACCGGAACGCCAACAAGCTGAACCACTGCTTGGCTCAATTAACTAGTTAGTCTGTTCCCGTCATTGGACGGCAACCGTCGGCTTTGTCGTCGCCTGGGACTTCTTCACTGATTGCCTGGCCGCGAAAGTAGACGGCTAACGAACCAACGGACTCTCCCAAACGCGAAAAAGTATCTCCTTGAGTTGAGCGAAATCCCTGGGGCCAAGCTCGGCGAGCCATTCGCGCTCGATTTCGCCGAGCACCTTCACAGCTTTTGCGTACGCGGCGTGTCCGCGCTTTGTAAAGCGGACAATTCGTGCGCGGCCCTCGTCCGGCGCGTCGGATCGAACCAGATATCCGAGATCTTCGAGACTCCCGAGCAGGCGGTTCATGGCCTGCTTGCTCATCCCTGCGCGCTCGGCGAGAACGCCGGGGCGAACCCCATCTGGGCCCGGAAACCGGAAGAGCG
>JBARBP010000137.1:0-11570 GCA_049793195.1 Occallatibacter sp.
ACAACAGTGCCGCCGAGAGAGCTCTGCGCGCAGTTGCTCTTGGACGGAAGAACTATCTATTTGCAGGCTCCGATTGCGGAGGAGTGCGTGCCGCCACCATGTACAGCCTGATCGGATCGGCCAAGCTGAACGGCCTCGATCCGGAGTTCTATCTCCGCACCGTATTGGCCCAGATCGCCGACCATCCCATCAGCCGCATCGAGGAACTCTTGCCCTGGAACCTCGCCCCCTTCATACAGACCCAATCATCCCAGGCCGCATAGACACACTCATCAGGTGCCCACCAAAAAGGTAGTGGACACTTCAAGCATCAATCCTTAGGGAGGTCAAGAGGGACGATCGGGACGCTTACCACGCAGCCGGGCTGGCTCCTGGATCTTAGAAACCCGAGCCTCCCAAATTCCATCAAATTCTCCCCTTGACAGTCTAGGAGAAGGGGGCTATTTTCTTCCCTAGGCCGCCAAGGAGAGAGCAATGTTCTCGGAAAAACCAGAAAAACAAATCGACCTGATGCAGGGCACGCTCGATCTGCTGATCTTGAAGGCAGTTTCCCTCGGGCCTCTCCACGGCTACGGAGTCCTCCTTCGCATCCAGCAGATTTCCGGTGAAACGCTCGTAATTCAGCAAGGATCCCTTTACCCGGCGCTCTACCGGCTTGAGCACCAGGGACTGATCGCCAGCAAGTGGGGTGAGAGCGAAAACAATCGCAAGGCGAAGTACTACCATCTCACCGCGGCCGGCCGCGAGCGGCTTGGCGAGGAAACCGAAAAGTGGAACCGCATGGCCGGCATCATGGGCGCCATCCTCAGCGCGACTCCGGAGCAAGCATGAACATTCGTGGCTCCCTGGTTCGCATCTTCGCCCGCCCGCGTTCGTGGTTCCGCTCCATAGCCTGCCGCTGCCGCCTCGAACAGGAGATGGAAGCGGAACTCGCGCATCATATTGAGAGCCTCACTGCCGATCTTATCCGCACCGGTCAGTCACCCGCCGAAGCTGCCCGCGACGCACGAATCGCCCTTGGCTCTTCTCTCACTACCAGGGAAGGCATGCGCTCCTCGCTCGGCCTCCGCTGGTGGGACGAACTTTGGGCCGATCTGCGCTACGGCGTGCGCATTTTGCGCAAGAGTCCGGGCTTCACGGCCATTGCCACGACTTCGCTGGCGTTGGCTATCGGCGCGAATACAACGATCTACTCAGTCGCTAATCAGCTTCTGTATGAGCGGCTGGCTGTGCCGCATCCCGAGCAGTTGCGGCTGTTGGGGTGGGCGGGCGACAAGAACACGGTTATACACCGCTACTGGAAGAGTTCTAATGCTCACGACGCGCGAATGACGAATGAGTGTATCTCCTATCCGGTTTTTCGTGAGTTGCAGGCGCACAACAACGTAATGGATGGCCTTTTCGCCTTCAGGGATTTCGACCTGACCGCCGTCCTTCGCGGAGAAGCGCAACCGGTAGCCACGGAGTTGGTTTCAGGCAACTACTTTACCGAGTTGCGGGTACGACCGCAGCTTGGCCGGGCTATCCACCCCAGCGACGATGGTGTGCCAGGAACAGGCGCAGTGGCGATGATTAGTGACGGGCTGTGGCAGAGGACGTTCGGAAGGTCGCCGGCTGCCGTGGGGCAGACCATCAAACTAAGCGGGTTCGCGTTGACGATTGTCGGCGTGACTCCGCGCGGGTTTACTGGCGCCGGGAGCGTGCAAGAATCACCGGACGTTTTTGTGCCGCTGAGTATGCAGCCGTTGGTTCAACCGGCGACAGTGAGGGCCGAGCGAGAAGGCGGATCGGATCTGCTGGCTGACCCGGAGATGTGGTGGCTGGAGGTGATGGGTCGGATCAGACCGGGCGTGCAGGACGTGAAGGCGCAGTCCGCGCTCGATGTTCAACTGGCCGCCGCGATTCGCGGGACCATGACGGTAGGGGCAGACGAGGCTATTCCTCACATGATTCTGACCGACGGCAGCCGCGGTCTGCATTACTACACCGATAGTTTGTTTGAGAAGCCCGTGTATGCGCTACTGGCCCTGACCGGCCTAGTTCTGCTGCTGGCGTGTGCGAATATCGCCAACTTATTGCTGGCCAGGGGAGTCAGAAGGCAGCAGGAGATGAGTGTGCGACAGGCGTTGGGCGCGGGGCGTGGGCGCATTCTGCGGCAACTGCTGACCGAGAACCTGCTGCTGGCGGCACTAGGGGGTGCGTGCGGTTTCGCACTGGGCTATCTGGGGCGGAACGTACCACTGAGACTGATGACCAACGCCTGGCAGCAGAATGACGTCGATATCCATTTCGATTGGAGAGTGTTCGGGCTTGCGGGTGGAGTGACCATCTTGACTGCAATTCTCTTTGGCTTGGCTCCGGCATGGCTGGCGGCGCGCACCGAAGTGGGCAGCAGCCTGAAAGAGGGCGTGCAGACGGCTACGCGGCGACGCAAAGGGATGAGTGGCAAGCTGCTGGTGGCCTTCCAGATCGCGCTTTCAACGCTACTGGTGGTGAGCGCGGGATTGTTTTTGCGAACGCTTTACGCGCTCCAGTCGGTCGACGTTGGCTTCCGGACAGATCACCTGCTGTGGTTTGTGCTTGAGCCTCCGGGTAAACGCTATCCAACGGGTAAGGCTGCGGAGTTGCACGTGCGCCTAGAGCAGGCCTTTGCTGACGTTCCCGGCGTGGAGGCGGTCACGGCCATGAGTACCGGCTACCTCACGAGCAGCATGTCAGAGCAGAACTTCCTGCCCGAAGGAGAGGCCTATGATCGGGCCAAGCTGCGGCCCGAATGGGAAAACTCGGTAGGAGACGATTTCTTTCATACCATGGGCATCCCGATCATTGCCGGACGTGGCTTTGGGCCCCAGGATACCGCCAATTCGACAAAGGTGGCAGTCGTCAACCAGAGCTTGGCGCGGACGCGATTCCCGGGTGTCGATCCTATCGGGAAGCACTTCAAATACGGTGCTATTGAGAAGAACAACTGGATTCAGATCGTGGGCATCTGCGGCGACAATCGATTCAAGAACATTCGCGATGACGCTCCACCGCAGTTTCTGGTTCCGTATGTGCAGACTCCCCAGTCCGGCTTCTTGACCTATGCGGTTCGCACTTCGCTTGTGCCGACTGCCGTGGTTCCGGCGTTGCAGCAGGTCTTGCATTCGGTCGACAGCGGCCTGCCCATGATCGACATTCGCACGCAGCAAGAGCAGGTAGACGCCGATACCAGGATGGAGCGGACGTTTGCATCGCTTACCTCGGGTTTCGGTTTGCTGGCGCTAGTGCTGGCCTGCGTCGGCATTTACGGCATTATGGCTTACTCGGTAGCCAACCGCCGCAATGAGATCGGAATTCGTCTCGCTCTTGGTGCGCAACCCGGACAGGTACGCCGTATGATTCTGTGCGAGAGCATCTGGCTTGCAGGAGCAGGAATTATTGTTGGCGTGGCCACAACTCTCGGTCTCACACGGCTGGTCAAGTCAATGCTATACGGCATAGAGCCGAACGATCCGATCACAATCGCTGGTGCAGTATTGATTCTGTTTTCGGTGACGGTGGCAGCCAGTTGGATTCCGGCCCACCGCGCCGCGAGCGTGCAGCCGACGGAAGCACTGCGGCACGAATAATCTGGGGCTTGTTCTACCCTTCTACGTCAGCACAGGTACACTCGGCATCTCGCCCTGCGCTTTCGCTTCAGCCACGACCACATCCAGAAGTCTCAGTACTTCGGCGACGGTCATGGTGTACACCTCGCGCTGCGCATCGTAGCCTTCTTCGATCAACTGCTTCAAATGGAGGCCGGCAATCTGCGCGGTTAGCTGATCGGTGATGACCAGTCCCGTGCGCCTCTTCTGTTCCACCCAGGCGGTGCAGGGCAGCGCAATCCACATGGGCCGTCCGTTGACGTCGAAGCGCACATCCACGGCGTCCGCGTGGCGCGTGGCGATTGCCACCATGGTGCCCTTCCAACGGCAGTGCAAGTCCTCGCCGCTCCAGCGGTCGGTCACGTGAAAATCTTCATACATGCACTTAGCCTATCGTTCCGGGGAAAGAAGGGCAAGCCAAGTAAGGCTTTCCTCGCTCCCGCTCTGCGCCTTCGCTACGTGCGCGCCGCGCACTTATTCACAGCATTCGCAGTCTGTTTCTCCGCGCCACTCCGCCGATGAATCTCAAGAGGGAGAGTGCCAGCGATGCAAGTCACCGTCACCATTTCCGACGCCATTGTCCGCGAAGCCGGGGTTCGTGGTCAGCCAGTTATCGATTTCGTAGAGTCTCTCATAGATAAAGGAATCAACGCGACTCAAGGTCGTCCGGTGCTGGACAGCGCCATGGAGCGGATTCGCGCATTGCGCACAGCCGCGGAAAAGACCAGGGAATAAGAAACCAGCACCTCTCGCTTGCCGGTCGCCATCTTGTCCGGTGGACGCTGCTCTTCGCGCGCTGATAGACTAGTAGGGTTGCAGTCGCAGTGCTTCCGCCGGTTCGCATCCCGCCTGCAAGTCTTCAGATTAGAAATCGCAAGAGAAACGCAAGAGAAGGACAAGAAGAGACTCAGTGGATACTCAAACGCGTCACGCCCTCAAGAAAGATAAGTTTGCCCAGGCAGCTGCGGACAGCGCCAGTTGGGTCAGTGGTCACCGTTCCGGCGTTCTGCGCTGGGTCATCGTTGGCGGTGCAGCACTTGTCGTGATTGTAGGGGCGCTCATTTTCTGGAACCTGCGGTCGACCGCGGCCGATACTGCCCTTGGCGCTGCCATGGACACTTACAACGCACCGCTGGCGCAGCCCGGACTTCCAGTTGGAAACGGAATCTACGCCACCTCCGCCGATCGCACCAAGGCTGCCAATAGTCAGTTTGCCGCGGTAGCCAAAGACTTTGACTGGCTGCCTCAGGGCACCAAGGCGCGCTACTTTCTGGGTATCACCGACGAGGAATTAGGCCAGAATGCTTCCGCCGAAATTGAGCTCAAAGCTGTCTCTGGCGCCTGGGACCGCAACCAGGCCAACCTCGGAAAACTAGCTCTCGCGGGCCTTTACCGACAGACCTCCCGCGATGCACAAGCTATCGATCTCTACAACGCTCTGGTTGCCAAGCCGTCTGAGACGGTCCCGGCGGTCGTTGCGCAGCTTGACCTGGCCGATCTTTATGTCGCCGAGAACAAGCAGGATCAGGCACGGACCCTTTGGGCCAAGATCAAGGACACAGATAAGGAAGGCGCCGCCGGTTCCCTTGCCGCCCAAAAATTGACCGCAAAGTAGCTAGCGCGGCGGGTTGACAGGATAGACTCGCGGAGCCGGTAGCTCCGCGAGTTTTCCTTTTTACCGCCTGGAAGTACGGGCAGTGTCTCCGAGCATTTTCTACTCCGCTTGCGTCTGGTGATCTATGAGCACCAGCCAGGCAATTTTCGCAGGTTGGATGGAGATTCCGAACAGCGTGGAGGGCGATCTGGCTCGCATTCAGGCGGAAGAGGCGATTGTTGCGGCCATGGTTACCCAGTACGCGGGCGCGCTCTATCGCGTCGCTTACTCCGTCCTTCGCAACCAGGCCGATGCCGAAGACGCCGTGCAAGAAGCATTTCTGCGTGTCTTGCGCCATCGCGACTCACTAGATGAAGTGCGCGACCGGCGTGTTTGGCTCATCCGCATTGTTTGGAACATCGTGCTGGATCGCAAACGTCGCGCCAAGACCCGTCCGGAGACCGACGACGTGGCGGAGTTGGCCCGGGTGCTCCCTTGCGACGGGCTGTCGGCTGAGCAAATGGCTGCCGCTGCCCAGCACCATGCGCACGTCCTTGCCTGTGTAGAAAAGCTCCCCACCAAGGAGCGCCAGGTGCTGCACCTATCGGCATTTGAAGAGCTCAACAGCGTTGAAATCGCGCAGGTCCTCGGCATTACCGAGTCCAGTGTCCGCTCCCGGCTCTTTCGGGCCCGCAACCTGATGGCGGAGTTGCTCAATCACGCCAGGACTCTCAAATGAAGGAGTCTCAAATGAATTCAACGTCTCGCAACTCGACTTCCGGCGCTCCGCACGAGCGAGATTCAGGTTCGGCCGAAGCCACTCTCCGCCTGATCGCGCGGTTGCCTGCTCCCCAGGGACTTGAGGAACGTGTGAATGCCGGTCTCAGAAGCGCTCCCCGCACAGGCCGCGTTCTCCAATGGCCAAACGCATTACGGCCCACTAGTAGCTGGATGCGCGGTGCAGCCGCGGCTGCCATTGTGTTTGTCGTGGCTGGCGGCGGATGGGGTATCTACATGCGCGTCCAACCATCGCAACCGGCCCGGGTTATTGCGATGCCGCCGCGGGTAGGCGCGGGATTTTCAAGTGCCGGAGCAATGCGTACGCCGCAAACGCTCAACGGCCCTGTGGTTGCTGCACCGGTAGCGCGGCAAGCGGGCGATGCTCAGGCAGGAACTCTTCAGGCGGCGCCTGCAAGGACGCTGCAGAAGGCTCCGGCACAGGTTGTGCCTATAACGCAAAACCAGTCAAAGATGCTCGCGCGCAACAAAGCGTCTGCACAACCCGCTGTTTCTGCCGCAAAATGAACGCGAGCGTTGAAGCAGTTCAGGCTTCTTTCACAACCGCCCTGATGACCATTCCCAGCAATGCCAGCACGACCGCGCCCCAGAAAGCAGGCGCGAAACCGTAAATGTGAAATCCGCGCACAATGTCGGAAGCCACCAGAATCATGATCCCATTAATGACCAGAAGGAAAATGCCCAGCGTGAGGATACTCAGGGGGAAAGTAATGATCTTCAGGAGCAAGCCGACCGTCGCATTCAGCAGTCCGATAACCAGTGCAGCAATCAAAGCGGGCCACAAGCCATCCACGTGAAAGCCCGGAACGATTCTGGAAACAATCAGCAGCGCAATCGCAGTCAATATCCATTGCAGCAGCAGACGCATGGTCTTCTCCTTGATTGGTGTTCGATTGGTCTTTTCTTTGATGAGTAAGCGAGGGCTTTTGCCCTTGGGCCATCTTCTGCCTTCGGCTGCGGCCCATCGCTCTACCGTATAACATCGGGGAAAGGTTCGCCGCTGTTTCTTCTAGAGGCTCGGGACTTTTCCGCGTTCTCCCGGTCCAACAACGCAGACCAAAAAGTGGGGGGCCTTGGCTTGCCGCCTTCCTCAGCCGATCTAAACGAAGGAACCGTCTTCATGCATCCTCTACTGACCAACTGGCTAAGAGGCTTGCTTCTGCCCCTGTTGCTCGCGCCTTCATGCCTGGCGGAGCAGCCACCCGGTCCGGCCCTGCCCGACATCCGCCAGCTCATGCGCGAAGTTCAGGCCCACCAAAGGCAGCTCGACAAAGTCCGCGAGAACTACACCTACAGCACCCTCGAGACCACTCAGGACATCGACTCCAACGGCAAAGTCACCAAGACCGAATCCATCGAGCAGGAAGACTTCTTCGTCAACGGCCACGTCATTGCGCGCACCGTGAAGAAAAACGGCCATCCGCTCAGCGACCATGACCAGCAGAAAGAGACCGAGAGCGTGACAAAGCTGGTAGAGAAAGCGGAAAAGACGCCGCCCGATCAGCCGCTGGAGGGTCAGGCGATCAGCATTAGCCGGGTACTCGAAATAATGGACGTCAACAATCCGCGGAGGGAAAACTACCATGGGCGGCTGGCGATCGTCTTTGACTTCATTGGACGAAAGGACGCCAAGACCCACGGCATAGTGGAAGACGCGTCAAAGAAACTCCAGGGTACGATTTGGATTGACGAGGCTGACCGCCAGGTGGCTCATCTTGAGGTGAACTTTAACGAGAACTTCCGCGTTGCGGGTGGGCTGGTAGCCAACATCCAGAAAGGCTCCAATTTCCGTTTCGATCAGTCCCCGGTAAGCGATGGCCTCTGGCTCCCAACCGGCGGAGAAGGCACCGTGCAGGCCAAGTTGCTGATGGTCAAGAATCTTCGTCAGCATTTCGTGGAGCGCGACTACGACTACAAGCGCTTTCGCGTAGAGGCCCAGCAATCGAAGGAAGCAACTGCCGTAACGAATGGCAAAAAGTGAGCGATGGTCGCTCGCGTTAAAGTGGAACCATGTTTGTTCGCCGCCTCTCCATACAACGCATTGACTCTGCCGGCGAGTCCTTCCCCTGCCCTATCCGCTGGATCGACAACTTCGCCATGCGCAACTTCACCAACGATACGGTCTTCGACGACACGCTTCCGGGTGGTGATGGACTGCTCGAAGCCGGGAACCGCGTTCCTCTTATCCGCCTCCAGGGCGCTATGGAAGACTGGTTTCGCCGCAAAGGCTATTTGAAGCCAGGTGAACGTCTAGAGGTGCTGGAACTCCCCGCGACTGACTCCAACGCGCCGGCTTCCTGATTTGTCGCATCAGGCGGCCGCCTGATGCTTCATCGCGCCGTTCCAAAGTGCAAACTCGGCCTCGCGGCGCGCTTTGAGTCCGGCATTTTCTTTCCCGCCAGCTAGATCCCAGCACAACAACTGTAGAGCTGCATCTTCATACCGCATGCTGTTCAGCACTTTTAACAGAGTGGACGAAGCCAGTCGGCCGGCTCCCAGGTTGAAGCAAAAGTCCACCAACGCGTCGAACTGCCCTTGGGTGAGCGCCACTTCCACCAGCCGCTCAACCGCCTGCTCGGCGACATGCACATCGCTCACCAGGATCTCCCCAGCCTGCTTCTCCCCGATCCCGTCCGAAAACGAATCGGGATGCAGCAGCCGGTGCCCGTACCCAATGGTTGGAAACCCATTTACATCCTTGTATATGTGACTTCTGAAACCCTCTGACCTCTTCAGCAACTCGAGCCCCGCATCGCTCAATTTCATACATCTCCTTATCCACAGTCACAATTGACCCACATTCAATGGTGACAGGAATCAGGAAATAATCTGCAAAACCACCCCCTACGCTCTCGCGATTCAGTGGACCACAGGTGTCTTGTCGGTTAGCCTTTCAAAATCCTGCAAGATCGCGGCCACCGCGTCGTCGAAGTTGCGGTCGTGACTTTTTTGCAGATAGGCAAGATCAATCGCTTCGGTCAGTGCCCAAAGCACGTAGTGGGTTTTGGCGTCATAAATCACCAGCCTGAACATCGGCAACGGGTCCGATGCTCCCTTCTGCTTATCCGCGTTCGAAGGGCCGTAGGGCGCGGTGAGGCGAAGTTCCAAAACCAAGTCAGCTTCTGACGGACCGCTAACCAGATTCCAATAGCCGGCAGACTTCAGCATTCCATAGAACTCGCTGTACCCGCGGTCAGGGTCTCCGCTGAACGGATGTGGAAACAGGCCGCTGTCCGCACCCGCATTCGACACGAAGACACTCTTCGCGGACTGAATGGCCGGCGGAACAGGCGCGCTGGGCGATAGGGCAGTGCCCTGTCCGAGACAACTGGCCGAGACTGCAAGACCAGTGGAAAGACAAAAAACGACACAACCGGTCAAACTGCACCGTGTAAGACTAAGTCCGCTCATCGTCTTACGCCCCCCGCGTTCTGCATCCATTCAAAGAAGACGGCTGGACCGCCATATTTGTTCCGTGCCCCCGACGAACACGTTTCAGGCTAAATTCTCAAACGAGGGCAGCCGCCATTTTCGCCATTTATTCTCGTCAAAGGGCGGCGACGCGCTAACCAAAATACGAATTCAACAGTCTACCCAAAAGTTCTTTTTTTGCCTTCATTTACGGCGAAAAATGTAACTGACAGAACCGGAAAGAGTTAACGAAAACGACCCCGAAATCAGATTGATTTTCAACAGGAATAGTGTTGGCTATCTTGCTAACGGTGAGGGGATACCAGTAACAATTTGGTAAAATAGTCGGATGGGGATAATTAGGAAATCACGCAGTTTGACACTGAACACCTCTCTGCACATTTGGTTGCTTGCGGGTGTTTCATCGATTTCGCTGGCCGCCGTGGTCATCTTGCTTTCCACGCGAACAGTGCACGCGGATGCGCGGCTTTCCCGACCCGTCGCTACAATCTTGACGGCCGCTCCTCCAGTTGCAATACCTACGCCTGATTCTCTTGGAGTGAGGGATTCTCTTAGAGCGGAGCAGACCGCCATTAAACGGGGCGACCGGCTCCATGGCATTGCCTCTTGGTATGGCGGGGTCTTTCAGGGACGTAAGACGGCCAGCGGCGAGCGCTTCGATAAGCTTGCCATGACTGCCTGCAATCATACCCTACCCTTCGGCTCCGTTGTTAGGGTCGTCAACCAGACCAATAAACGGTCCGTCGTCGTTAAAATCAACGACCGAGGCGACTTGGTCGAAGAAGGGCGCATCATCGACCTCTCCTTTGCAGCCGCCCAAAAACTGGCCATGACCAAGGCCGGCCTGGCCAAGGTCGAACTTCAGGTCATTTCCCTCGGCACTCCCCGCGACAAGAAGTAGACACAATAGGCTTGCTCGGCGCCTTAGTCATCGCGCACATAAAAATGCCTGGTCTCTTGCGTGGCAAGAGACCAGGCACCGCTCAATGAATGATCGTCGAGATTTGCCCAAAAACCGGTCTAGGCTTCACGCCATTTGGCGATGAGAGCCTGTACCCGTTTGTAACTTTCCTTCGGTGTGCCGTCCCGGCGCACCAGGGCGCCATAGCTGATCGCCGGAGTCTTCCAGTCCTGCATATCCCACCAGGAGATGGCCCGGATCCGCGGATTGCTGTACGCCACCGTGTAGAACTGTTCGGCCCACTCGGCCTGTGTATCTTCCGTGAAAGTGTCGCCGTGCCACACCATGTTGGCGCCGCCGATACCGCCTCCCCAGTACGGGCCGCCACCACCCCAGGTCGAATCGGAATCCAGCTTGGGCGACGACGGGAAACCCATCTCCGTAATATGAATAGGCTTGTCGAAGTCCTCAAAGGTCTCGATGTCCCGTTCGCACTCCACCAGGCAACGACCCGAGTGGTAGTACTGCAGGCCGATTGTCTCGTAGTCGGCTTTGGCGTCACGCATCATTGAGTAGTAGTCGTACGGACTCTGCTGCCCGACCAGTGGATTGTGGGCCATGTAGTAGTCGGCCCAGGTTCCCGTCACGTTGATCACGCGGAAGCAGGTTGGGTCGATCTCACGCGCGGCGTCCAGGGCTGAAACCGTCAGGTCCACATTTTGCTCGCGTGTAAAGCCGGACATCCCGGAGTTGGCTTCCGGCTGCACGTGAGCCTCGTTCACCACGTCGTAGACATGGCCGCGAAGCCGGAAGTGCCCCACGCCCTCGCGCACGCGCGAGATGGCGATCTTCTTGGTCTCGTCGTAGGATAGGTTCTTCTCCCAGTCTGGCGTCGCCTCGGTCTGCAGCCAGATCAGCGGATGGATCTTGGGCAGAATCTTGGTGCCCGCGAGCGAATCCAGCAGATGCTCCAGGTGACTGTAGTCCGGGTGGCCCTTGACCGGCTCAACCCAGCCCCGATAGATCGGCATCGTGGTGTAGTTGAAAATTGCCGAGAAGGTCTTCCGGAAATCCGGATCGTCCATCGTGAAGCCGTTGGCTCCGAACAGGAATCCGGGACGCGCCCCGTTTCTTACGATTCGCGCCTGCGCACGGGCAAAGCACAGCAAGTCGCCGGCCCACAGCGACTCGCGCAGCGACTCATTCGAGTACCGCA
>JBARBP010000138.1:0-3342 GCA_049793195.1 Occallatibacter sp.
CAGCGGCGCGGCGTTTGCACCCGCGTGTACACGCAAACGCCCAAAAAGCCAAATTCGGCTCTTCGCAAAGTTGCCCGCGTGCGGCTGACCAACGGGATTGAGGTCACAACTTACATTCCCGGTATCGGTCACAACCTGCAGGAGCACTCGATTGTGCTCATCCGCGGCGGTCGTGTGAAAGATCTTCCCGGTGTTCGTTATCACGTTGTGCGCGGCACCCTGGACTCGGTGGGCGTGGCCAACCGTATGCAGAGCCGGTCGAAGTATGGGGCCAAGCGCGCCAAGGGTGGCGCGGCTCCAAAGAAGAAGTAGCAACGGTTCCGGGGCGGATTCGAGAACCCGGACTAGGGCAACAGAAGCGGCGCGAAAGCGCAGAGGATTTTGAGAGCTATGCCAAGAAAAGGGCACATTGGGAAGCGGGAAGTGGCGCCGGATCCGGTTTATGGGTCGACGCTGGTTACCAAGTTTGTGAACTCGATGATGTGGGGTGGCAAGAAGTCGACGGCCCAGGGCATCTTCTACGATGCGATGAAGACCCTCGAGGAAAAGGGCGGCGGCGACGATGCTCTCAAGCTCTTCAAGAAGGCGGTGGAGAACTGCAAGCCGCTACTCGAGGTCAAGACCCGCCGCGTGGGCGGAGCCAACTACCAGGTGCCCATCGAGGTCAATCCCGATCGGCGAACTTCGCTGGCCATTCGGTGGCTCATTACTTATGGCCGCAATCGCGGCGAAAAGGGAATGACCGACAAGCTATCGAATGAGCTGCTCGATGCGGCCAACGGGCGCGGCGCGGCAATGAAGAAGAAGGAAGACGTGCACCGCATGGCCGAGGCCAACAAGGCCTTTGCTCATTACCGCTGGTAGTGGAGCAGTGACCAGTGATCAAAGGACAGTGATCACTGACTTCGACGATTCAAGGCATTTGGTACTTAACTGACCACTGATCACTGTCCACTGATCACTGGTAATCAACCGCGGACCAGAAGCGTCCGCAAGGAAGAACATCGTGGCTCGCACCGTACCTCTGAATCGTTGCCGGAACATCGGAATCATGGCGCACATTGACGCCGGAAAGACGACAGCGACAGAGCGCATCCTGTATTACACCGGCATCACGCACCGTATCGGCGAAGTGCATGAAGGCACGGCGACCATGGACTACATGGAGCAGGAGCAGGAGCGCGGTATCACGATTACCTCTGCCGCCACCACGTGCGTATGGAAAGACGTCCGGATCAATATTATTGACACTCCGGGCCACGTGGACTTCACAGCCGAAGTGGAGCGCTCCTTGCGCGTCCTCGACAGCGCCGTAGCGCTGTTTGACTCCGTTTCCGGCGTGCAACCGCAGACCGAAACCGTCTGGCGGCAGGGCGATAAATACAAGGTTCCGCGCATCTGCTTCGTCAACAAGATGGACAAGAACGGCGCCGACTTCGAGCACGTTCTCGAGACCATTCGCAAGCGCCTTGGCGCCCGGCCTGTAGCGCTGCAGATTCCTATTGGGGCGGAAGCCGGCTTCAAGGGAGTCGTCGATCTCATCGAGATGAAGGCTGTCCTCTGGCACGATGAAACGTTGGGCGCCGAGTTCTCCATCGAGCCGATTCCGGCCGACCTCCAGAAGAAGGCTGAGGCTTTTCGCCTGCAGTTGATTGAAGTCATCGCTGAAACCGACGATGTGCTCCTCGAGAAGTTCCTTGAAGGCGAAACACCCACCATTGATGAGCTCAAATCCGGCATCCGTCAGGCCACCATTGATCTGAAGGTCTTTCCGGTGCTCTGCGGAAGCGCGTTCAAGAACAAAGGCATTCAAACGCTGCTCGATGCAGTCGTTGACTATCTGCCCAGCCCACTCGACAAACCCCCGGTCGAAGGCATCGACCCCCATCATCACGACAAGATCGTGATCCGCAAGCCGGACGACAGTGAGCCGCTTGCCGCTCTGGCTTTTAAGATCATCAACGATCCTTTTGGCAAGCTCTGCTTTGTGCGGGTCTATTCTGGCTCGCTCAAGACCGGCGACACCGTGCTGAATCCGCGTACGGGCAAGACCGACCGCATCGGCCGCCTTGTCAAGATGCACGCGAACAAGCGCGAAGATGTGACCGAGATTCTGGCTGGCGATATTTGCGCCTGCGTTGGGCTGAAGGAACTGAAGACCGGAGACACGCTCTGTGCGCCGCATCATCCCATCGCTCTTGGCGCCATTACCTTTCCTGAGACGGTCATCTCGGTAGCCATCGAACCCAAGACCAAGGCCGACCAGGAAAAGATGGGCATTGCGCTCTCGCGGCTGGCCGACGAGGATCCCACCTTCAAGGTGCGGACCGATGAAGATTCGGGCCAGACGATTATCAGCGGCATGGGCGAGCTGCATTTGGAAATCCTGGTCGACCGCATGAAGCGCGAGCACAAGGTCGAGGCCAATGTGGGCGAGCCCAAGGTTGCCTTCCGCGAAACTATTCGCAAGATGGCCGAGGCCGAAGGCAAGTACATTCGCCAGACCGGCGGCTCGGGCAACTACGGCCATTGCAAGCTGCGTGTCGAGCCGAACGAGCCTGGCAAAGGCTACGAATTCATCAACGGCATCAAGGGTGGCGTGGTGCCCAAGGAATACATCAAGCCCATCGATCAGGGTGTGCAAGGGGCGCTTGAGCTGGGCATCCTGGCCGGCTACCCCATCGTGGATGTGAAGGTGACGCTCTACGACGGCAGCTACCACGAAGTCGACTCGAATGAAATGGCCTTCAAGTTCGCCGGGTCGATCGCATTCAAGGAAGCTGCGCGCAAAGCAAGCCCAGTGCTGCTCGAACCAGTGATGGCGGTCGAAGTTACGGTTCCCGAAGAGTTCATGGGTGTGATTATCGGCGACATCAACTCGCGTCGCGGGCGCATCGAGGGCATGGAGCACCTGGCTGGCTCGCAGGTGATCAAGGCCATTGTGCCGCTGAAGGAAATGTTTGGCTATGTGAACGAGATTCGCTCGTCCACGCAGGGCAGGGCTTCGTATTCGATGCAGTTTGCGCGCTACGAAGAGGCTCCGCGCATGATTGCCGACGAGATCATCGGCCGGGCGCAGGGCAAGTAGGACTGGCCGTCCAGGCGGAGTTCCCTGGATCGCTGGTAAGGAAAGAGTTTTGGGGCTGGAGCCGGATGGCCGGCGCCCCGAGTAGAAAACGTGCAGTACAAGCTACGAAAGGGATGCAGGGACTTTTATGGCGAAGGAAAAATTTGATCGTACGAAGCCCCACGTGAACGTGGGGACGATCGGACACATCGATCACGGCAAGACGACGCTGACCGCGGCCATCACCAAGGTTTTGCAAAAGCACAATCCGAAGA
>JBARBP010000139.1:0-22454 GCA_049793195.1 Occallatibacter sp.
GAGAGATTTGAGGAGCACCTGGCACTGCACCGCATGGATTGCATGGCGGGAAGCGGGTTCCTGGAGAACTGGGAGTTTGTACGGGAGAAATGGCTGGCGACGCCGCAGGAGGCGGTGAGGCCGAAGCCGCTGATTACGGGAAGAGAGTTGATTGCCGCGGGGTATCGGCCGGGTGCCGGATTCAAGGAGATGCTGCGCGCGGTGGAGGATGCGCAATTGGAAGGGACGATCGCATCGGCGGATGAAGCTCTACGGCTGGTGAGGGAGAGGTTTGGGCAGGCACCTGCCAGCCTCTAGCTCGTGTCTTCGGGATCAATCTTTTGTGAAGACGATAAGGGTGCGACGGGGACCTTTGAGCTGAATGTAGACAGAGGTAGATTGTGGTTGTGCGACGCAAGGAGTTCTGGCGAACGTTGTCTCAGGCGGCCTTGATGAAGTGGCGATCGTGGGCGTCAATTCTCTTGCCGCATTCATGACAGTCAAAAGACGATACATCGAATACGTTGCTGACCTTCGTGCCGCACCAGGGGCAAGAGCCCTTCGGTTCGCCGAGATTGATCATGGGGCCGAGGAGCGGCGCAAGGATCCCGCCAATAATCATAGGGATGCCGAGGATTGCGCCGAGGCCGGTCAGACAGAGCATGGTGCCCACGATGATGCACATCGGCGCAACTATCACTCCGAGAAACAGGCCGCTGAAGGCGCCCTGCACAGGCGGTTTTTCTGATTCGGCCGCAGGTTGCTGCTGGGTTTTCGGCGGAACTTCGATACCGCACAAAGGACAGAAGCGCCAGGGCGATGAAAGATGCGCTCCACATTTCGAACATAGTTCGCTCATTGGGTGGCCCTCCCTGAGGATGAAAACAGTAGCATCTTAAAATCAGGCCGCAATAGGATGGGCATCACAAATGCGGTCCGTTTTGACGGGATGGAAACGATGATCTGAATTGGCATTAGGGTGAATCGAGGGGATGGTCCAGGGTGGTACGTGGAGTGGGCGCGATGAATCCCAAGTCTCAAAATGGAGATTGCGCGGCTATTCTGAACAGGAGCCATGACAACCGCGACCCGCCAGTTCGACGTGATCGTTTTGGGGGCGGGGGCGGCTGGCTTGATGTGCGCGGCTGTTGCCGGGCAGCGCGGGCGGCGGGTGGCGGTGCTGGAGCATAACGCTGAGGTGGGGCGGAAGATTCTGATCTCTGGAGGCGGACGGTGCAATTTTACGAATCTGCACTGCGGACCGGGGAATTTCATTTCAGAGAATTTGCATTTCGCGAAATCGGCGCTGGCGCTCTATGAGCCACGGCACTTTATTGAACTCGTGGACCGGTATCAGATTGCCTGGCATGAGAAAACGCTGGGGCAGCTTTTTTGCGATCACTCGGCGAGGGCGATTGTGGAGATGCTGCTGGTGGAGTGCGAGCAGGGCGGTGTGGAGATTGAGCTGAATGCGCGAGGGATTGAGGTGGAGGGCGCGACCGGAGGCGGGTTTCGGGTGGCGAGTTCGCAGGGCGAGTTTGCGGCTGGTGCGCTGGTGGTGGCGACGGGCGGATTGTCCATTCCAAAGCTGGGAGCAACGGGATTGGGATACGAATTGGCGCGTCGGTTTGGGTTAAAGGTGATTGAGCCGCGACCGGCGCTGGTACCGCTGGTGCTGGAAGGGGATGAGGCGGGCTGGACGAAACTGGCGGGCGTGGCGGCGGAGGTAGAGGCAAGGGCAGGCGGCGATGTGCGATTCAGAGAAAAGATGCTGGTGACGCATCGAGGATTGAGCGGGCCGGCGGTATTGCAGGCTTCTTCGTACTGGCGCGCGGGCGAGGAACTGGTGGTGGATCTTGCACCAGGCGTGGATGTGTTGAGCGGGCTGATGGCGCCTGGGGCGCGGCGAGCAGACGCAACTCTGAAACAGCGGTTACGCGAGGTGCTGCCGCAGCGGATGGCGGGGTTTGTGGTAGAGGTGGGCGGACCGAAGGGGTGGTCGAATGCTGCGCTGAAGGAATGCGAGCGAGGACTGCATCAATGGGCGTTTCATCCAGTGGGGACCGAGGGGTTTGAGAAGGCTGAGGTGACGGCAGGAGGTGTGGACACGAAAGATCTAAATGCGAGGACGATGCAGGCTCGGAACGTGCCGGGGCTGTTCTTCATTGGGGAGGCGGTAGATGTGACGGGATGGTTGGGCGGGTTCAACTTCCAGTGGGCATGGGCTTCAGGTGTGGCGGCCGGAAGAGCTTTGTAACAGGCGCCGTTCATCGGCAATGTGGCTTTTTTGGCCAGAGCGAGGTCATTGAATCTTCCGCTTTCGGAGCCGTGTCAAATGCGAGGCAGGCTGGATTCCCAGTAAGTGCAAGAGAATAAAGGCGAAGAGTGGGACAGATAAGTTGCATAGAATTCACTAGGAGTTCGATAAGCTAAGAGCATTCATACAGCAATGTAACCAGATGGGGAAAGTCGACGAGGCTTTCCCTTTCTTCTTTGGGTGGCCTCCACCATCTTGCGAGCGTCGAAAGAAGAAGAAACGGCGGAATACGTTTCGCACTGGCGACGGAGTAGTGTCGCGGTGCAAGAGTAGACGGCAAGAGCGGCGGAGAGCCAGCTGAAATGAATCGGGCGCTCATGAAAGAAAAGGAAGAGACGGGAATGAAGCTCACAAGAAACGGGTGGTTGTGCGGCGCGGGCGGGCAGGGGAAACAGAGTCCGGGTGTGGTTGTCGTCATGGCGTTGGGACTGCTGGTATCGGTGTTGGCACACATTGCCGGCGCGCAGGCAGTAAGCACGACTACGGTTCAAGGGACTGTCTATCTGGCAAACGGACAGGCAGGCTCGGGGACGCTACGTTTGAGCTGGCCGGCGTTCACGACGGCAAGCGGGCAGGCGGTAGCCGCGGACAGCATGAATGTGGCGATTGCTCCTGACGGTTTTGTGAGCGTGAATCTGTCCCCAAATCTGGGCGCCACACCGGCTGGGCTCTATTACACGGCAGTCTTCTACATGAGCGACGGGACGACGAGCACTGAATACTGGGTAGTGCCGTCTGCGGCGCAGGCGAGCCTTGCGCAGGTGCAGTCACAGTTGATGCCGGCGGCGCAGGCGGTCGAGGCGGTCAGCAAGGCGTACGTTGATCAGTCGATCGCAGCGTTGAGCCAGAGCCAACTGGCTCCGTCCGGTGGGACACTGAGCGGGCCGCTTTATTTGAGCGGTGATCCAACGCAGGCTCTGCAAGCGGCGGATAAGCATTACGTGGATACGACAGTGGCCACGGCAGTTCCGCTGGCGGGTGGGAACATGACTGGGGCGTTGAGCACTCCGGCGGTGAACGGGGTTCAGGCTCCAACTCCGAACAGCTCGCAGACGACCTTGCAGGCGGCGATGAACGCAGCGGGAACGAACGGAGCGATGGAGATTCCGCCAGCTTATGTGGGCGCGGACGGATTTACGAATCCGAATGGCGTGCACGTGACGGATTTGCGCACGAGCGGAGCGCAACCGACGGAACGAAGCGTGAAGGAATTTGGCGCAGTATGCGATGGAGTTACGGACGATACAAATGCGCTGCAGGCCGCGCTGAATTATGCCCAGGCGCATGGAGTAGCGCTGACGATTCCGCAAGGAATCTGCAAGACGAGGACGCTGAACTGGCGAGGCGAGTCGATTGGCGGAATGGGCAAGGAGGTGTCGGCTCTGTTGGGATTTCCGGGGCAGGATGTGCTGGCTTCACTCACAGACACGCCAAATTTTCTTCAATTTACGCGCCTGCACGATCTGACGATTTATGTGGATCAGAGCGTGGATGCTTCGTGTTCGCCTGCTGAGGGACGGGCGGCGGCAGGAAGTTGCACGATCAATCGACCATTGGAGATTAACTCAATCTTCTCTCGGGGCGGGAACGGGCTGACCGGGACAATTGGGACGGGCGCGGGTTGGGCGATTGGCAATTGCGCGATTGCGATGCCTGCTGTGACAGGAACGGGCGGGAACGGTCTTCGGGTGGCAGAGATTGAGAACGTAGAGATTGCGGCGACAGGCGTTGACCCAATGGGGGCGCAGTATCCAGGAGTGCATTCGACGCATACGTGCGGAATGTATCTGGCGCAGTGGCCGCAATGGAGCGAGTTTCGCAACATCGACATTCGCGGATTGAACACGGGTATTGCAATGCCGGCGCTGCCGGGAACGACACCGGCAGGACTGAATGCGGATTCGAACCGGTGGCAGAACATCACGATTCAGGCGACGCACGGATTTACGGCGGCGGCGGGATCGAATAACACGCTGGATTCCTTGGTTGCGATGGCGGGGAATTCATCGGCGGCGGGCGAGGCGCCAACGGGACTGGTTCTGGACCTGACTGGGATACAGCAGGGTTGGACGGTTCGGAACACTGTGGTTATTCCATCCTGGAACGCGGTGCAGCCGCAACTCACAATGACGAGCGCTAGTGGAGCTGTGACGGCGGTAGCGCTCGGTTCTGAGCACGGATTGGGATTTGATCCTTACGGAGCGCAGGTTCCTTTGAGTTTCAGCGGAAGTTGCACAGCTGCGGCAACTGCAAACGTTAATTCCGATGGATCGATTGGGACGATCACCGTAACGCAGGGTGGGACGGGATGTTCAGGGACGACAACTGCGAGCGTGAACGTTGCTGGAACCTGGGATACGGCCGCTGCAGTGAACCTGATCGGCGGGCAGAGCATGTCGTTCTTTGGCGGAAATCTTCTGAAGGGCAACGGCGGATACACGGTTTGGAACGCGGCTGGATCAAGTAGTTATGGCACGCAGTTGAACGGAGGGGGCGGGGCGCTGACAGGTGGTGGAACCTACGTGGCGCTTGTGAACAATAGCCCGTTGGGAACCACGTATGCAGTGGACCAATTTCCGGGCGCGGACTTCGGCGCCAAGCTGCAATCCTGTCTTGGCGCGGTGAGCGCTTTATATGGTGGCAACTGCGATGCACGTAACTTTAGCGGCAATCTGTCGATGGGCTCGAATCTAACGGTCTCGACGGGGAATACGACTGTGCAACTGCCTTGCGCGACAATCGCAACCGCAAATCAGATTGTTGTGACGGCGGGGGCGCGGAACGTAACACTTCGCGGTTGTGCACTACGCGGCGGAAGCGCGGTAAGCGGGAGCCAGGGCGGAACGGTATTTGCTTACTCAGGTACTGGCGCGATGGTGCAGGTGGGAGACCCGACGTATGCAACGGATACGCAAGGCTTCCACATAGACAATGCGGTGATCAACACGACTGGGGCGACGAGCGCAACTGCACAAGGCCTGTTGGCCTACCGCACGCAAGAAATGGATTTGGAGAGCCTGTATTTCCTGGGTAACGCAAACCAGACAGGCATGACTCTGGATGGGACGGGGAACTACACCGGAGGAACGTACTTCGACATCGCAATCAACGGGTTTCAGGCAGCGGTAAACGCGATCGGGCATCAGGTTTCGAATGCGGCAACGACGGACTGGGTGAATGCAAGCACGTTCGTACGGCTGCACATTAATTGTCCGACCAGTGGAGGCAGCCCAATCGCCGGGACCTACGGAATCAACCTGCAGCAGGGCGATGGGAACACATTTACTGGCGGCGATGTGGAAGGATGTGCAACCGCGCTGCACCTGGGACCAAATGCGCAGAACAACACAATCGTTGGACTGCGAAACGAAAACTCGACGAACCAGGTTGTGGCGGACTCGGGCAGTGCTTACAACAACTGGATGACCGGCGGAACGATGTTTACGGGAAAGTTGACGGACAATGGAACTCGCAACAGCTTTCTGGACACGTTTCATCGCAGCTTTAACGGGATGAACGGTGACTGGTACCTTAGCCAGCAGGACGCGACACTCACAAATCATTACCGGCTTGGAACCGCGATGGGGAACGAACGCGGGCTTCTAAACAGGTACCAGACCGACTACGGCTACCGCTGGACGATGGGGTTGAGCGATGCGACAGCGGGCGAGCAGTTCTACCAGGTTCTTGACGAGCTGAACAATGTATACCGGTTGTCGATTGGGCAGTACAACAATGGACAACCGAGCACCAACAACCAGACGGTGATCAATTCTGCCGGAACCGGCGCGGTGGTGTTGAACGACTCGAATAATGCAGGCACGGGCGGTGTCGTAATCGGGTCAGGCGGTGCGAGCGTTTCGACCGTTGCAACGATCAACAGTGGGGGGAACGCACAGTTCAACGGCTCACTGCAGGTGGGAGGGACATCGACATTTACTGGCTCGACGACAGTGAAGAACCAGGTAGACGCGGAGATCGACCAGGTTCTTTGGGCCGGTGCGACTACAGGCCAGAAGGAGTCTCTCACCTACAAAGACTGGAATGGAAACAGCCAGTGGTACGTGTTGAAGGATGCCAGCAACAACTGGGCTTTGAACTCGGCTACGGGTGGCCTGGACAGTTTCAAGGCCTACCAGAGCACGAATAGCGGCGACACGTACGTGGATGCTTCGAATGCTTCTGGTATGGTGCGCGTGAACTACGAAACCGGAGCGGGAACGGGATTCAAGGTCTACGGGGGTAATAGCAATACGGTTTATGCGAGCTTCACTGGCGCGACCTCAATTCAGTTTCCTGGGTTGGCAGCTAGTAGCAGCCGCAGCTGCTTGCAGATCGATAACTCGGGCTATGTGACCAATACCGGTTCGGCTTGCGGGTCAAGCACAGGCGGCAGCGGCACGGTGACTTCGGCAAATGCCGGACAAATTGCCTATTACGCCAGCAATGGCTCATCGGTGGGAGGAATGAATACCGTTCCACTCACGGCAGGTGGAACAGGGTCTGCTACTGCCGCCGGGGCACTGCAGAATCTTGGCGGAATCTCGTCGAATGGGACTGCGCAGCAGACGATGGCCGGGCCGCTGACCGCAAATGTCAACGGAGTGGACGCCATTACGGCATTTGGGGCGAAGGGCGACTGCACCGGAAGCGGCTCGACCGCGACCTGCACAGACAATCATTCTGCGATCCAAGCGGCGATTGACGCGGCTTATGCATCCGGGGCGAGTGTGTACTTTCCGACAAATCCATCGGCTGCAAATCAGACTGTCTACTACACCAGCCTCCCAGTCAACCCTAAGGGCGTGAGCATGTATGGTCCTCCGGGAGCAAGTGGACCGGCGAATTACTGGACCACGGCTCTTCCCGTGGCAGTTCGTGGAGCACCTAGTCAGGATGTGTTCGCTGTGGTTGATGCAGCTAATGCTGGATTCGTAACTCCGCTAACGTCGTTTGCGGTGAGAGACTTAGGAATTATTGTGGATGGCAGCGTCGATGCCTCAGCCAACTTCCCGACGCGCCGTCCGGGGCGTTCGGTGCAGGATGCCGTTATGTCCAGCGGCAGTGCCGTAGTTACTTCGGCAACAGCAGAGTTTATGCCGGGAGACGTGGGACAGACGGTGACGGTAAGTGGTGCGGGAGCGGCGAGCGCCACCTTAAGTACAACGATTGCATCGTGGCAGTCGGCCACCCAGGTCACATTGGCGGCCAGCGCATCGACGGCAGTAACGGCAGCGACTCTATACATCAGCGTGATGAACCTGCCGACAACACAGAATATCGGCAACTGCGCGTTTGCCTATGACGACAAAAACGGAGCGTTTACCGGGCTTGCACCAGACAAAGCCGATTTTTCAAACCTCGTCATTACGACCATATCCAGCTGGACAAATAACACCTGCGGGTTCTTCTTCCAGGGTAACGAAGCTCCGACCTGGACACGTTGGTCAAACAGCTTTGTGGGAGCCACGTTCCCGTTTGCCTATGTTCCTCAGAACGGTGTGGCGCCGACCAACACGCAATGGACAGGTCAGAACGACTACAACGAATGGGACCACGTTTGGATAAGCGGAAAGTATCCCTTCCTGTCATACACGGGGGGCTACGGAACTATCAACGACATGCAGATATCGGGAGCGCTTTACGGACCTCACTTCTTGAACGCATACGGACTTGAAGGAAATATGCATGCGTGGACGATAGACATCCCCGAGCTTGAAGTGGATCCCGCCTTGTGTTCTTCGAGTTCATATATTGCTTTTCGCATATCGGGACAACACGAGCATGTGAAGCAACTGGGCCTCGGTCTTTGCACAGCGTATCTGGCCACGTTTCAGTGGGACGCCAGCGGGTCGGATGCAAACATGAACCTTTCTCATGTGGGCGCTTTCAATATAACGGGAGATTTGAATACTTTTGATATTCCGTATAACGCAGATTTTGTCACATCGTCGGCCACTTTCAACGTGACGGGACGTGGAAATACAGTGGCCACCGGAAGCTCATCTAACCCTTATGACGGTATCCAGCCGGGTCGAAAGCAAATGGTAGGAGGTGTTGCCAACCCGACAGCTTTATACCCCGACTTGTCTCGGCCAGATTACGCCTTTGCCAGGACTCACGATTTTCTGAACGGCAACGCTGCGTCTCCATATTTCAATGCAGAGGACCTGTGGATATGGCCGACGGAGGTTGGAAATAATACAGGCAGCGCGCCAACCCTGGCGAGAGACACGAGTTCCGAGAGTGGCTGGAACATGCTTAGCGCCACGGGCACACCATACTACCTTACCGAGAGTAATGGAACCAATTGGATCATTGGTCAGCAGTTCCCGGCAGGAAAGGTGCGGATATATTACAAGATGAAAGCTGCGGCAGCATCGACTACGGAGGTTCTCGGTGTTTCCGTAAACGAAGGCGGGACATGGACTTCCATTTCTGGATGTACTAACCCGGTGGTGGGGACAAGCTATGGAATTTATACGTGCGATGCAGATCTCACTGGTTTAAATGGCGATGGCATTGTGTTGCAGATTGGCGGGAGTGGTTTTCCGAATAACAATGTGTACCTAGCATGGATTGGAGTTCGCCCTATACCGAGTGACCTTCCGACCACGACCCTTCAGCTGGCGGGTGGGGCCACTATGACAGGAAACCACGGAACCGGAACCAATGTGCAGCACAGCGACGGAACCGGCGCGAGTGGGGACCTTGCCAAGTATGCTTCCGATGGAAGTGTGACGGATGGACCTCAACCTCCTTCAGGAGCGATTGTAGGCACAAGCGATACGCAGACGCTTACGAACAAGAGCATCGCGGCAAGCGAAATCAACTCTGGCACGATGAGCTGCTCCCAGATGCCGGCGTTGACCGGCGATGCCACAAACACCGCAGGAGCCTGCGCAACAACTGTGGCCCAAGTTAACGGTGCTGCAATACCCGCCTCCAAAGCCCGGCTCGCCACCGACTCTTCCGGCCACATCGTCGCCGCCGCAAACACCCTTGGCTGCCTTGACGGGTACGACCACCTGCCATGCACCGTCTTTGTTCAGACCAACGTCTCCGAGTCCACAGCCACCGGCAGCTACGGCACTGTCTTGACCACCACCAATGCCGGTACGTACCGCATCACCGGGTATATCTACGGGACGACGGCCAGCAGCACGGCCTATTCCGTCTCGAACTACGTCAAGGCCACGCAGGGTGGACAGAGCAGCGGGAACGGCTACCTTGTGGCATCTGCTCAGATCGGGACCAGCATCTCATCCGGCAGCGCCTTCGCCTACATCTTCCCACTCAGCGCCGGCACGGCCGTCCAGACCGAAAGCCTCACCGCGAGCGGGACCAACACAGGCGGTGTGTGGTCCCACGCCATCATCGTCGAACGGCTGCAGTAAGGAGCCAGTCTCGTTAGCCAAACCGTGGTCTCAGTGTTTTTTGCCCAGCCGCGAAGGACACGATCAGCTATGCAGCCACGACAGCGATCATTGAATGACCTTCAGCATCAATGGAGCCTGTGCGGAGCAGGATGAACGGAGACTTCAATCTTGGTTCAAGTCGAATAATCCATGTTGAAAGAAAGCAAAGTGTCTTGGAATGAGAGCAGCGAATTAGTCCCTGCTCGAATGGCGTAGACGAGTTTGGGATCAACCGGGGCAAGGTCGAAATGAGGCATGGCGGAGATGGGAGGAGAAACTGCGATCGCGGTGACTGATCTGAATCCGGCGGATTTGGATCTGAAGGAGTTGGTGCGGTACGGGAAGATTCTTGACGATCTTCCCACGAGGCTGCGCGGACACACAGTGGGCATGGAGCTTGCGAAGAAGCTGCTGCTGGTGAGAACGCGCGAAGGTTGGACGGCACCTTTGCGGGCGAATGAAGCGCAGTGTGCATTCGAGCTGCGCCGCGGAGAACGGAACATCGTTTTGAAGGCTCGCCAAATGGGGCTAACGACGTGGGCGGCTGCGCGGTTTTTTCTGAAGACAATTACACACCCTGGGACGCTTACTCTCGAGGTGGCGCACACGCAGGAGGCTGCCGAAGAGATCTTCAGGATCGTGTACCGATTTCTAGACTGGTTGCCGGAAGAGCTGCGGGAGGGCCCGCTGAGGACTTCTCGAGCGAATGTGCGGCAGCTCGCGTTTCCAGAGTTGGATTCCCAGTACAGAGTTGTGTCTGCCGGGGACCGGAATGCTGGCCGTGGATTGACCGTACAGAACCTGCATTGTTCGGAGTTGGCGCGGTGGCCGGGAGATCCGGCGGAAACGCTTGCCGGATTGCGTGCGGCGATGGTGCCGGATGCGGAATTGATTATTGAGTCGACGCCGGACGGAGTGGGAGGTTGTTTCCACGAGGAGTGGCGTAAGGCCCCGGAAACGGGAATGGTGCGTCATTTCTTTCCCTGGTGGATGGAACGACGCTACCGTGCTGGTGCAGTGGCAGAGAGCCGATTGACGGACGAGGAGCGGGAACTGAGGTCGCGGCACAGGCTCGATCTCAAGCAAATTGGCTACCGTCGACAGATCAGGGCGGACTTTCGTGGTCTGGCGCGGCAAGAGTATGCCGAGGACGAGGAGAGCTGCTTCAAGGCCAGCGGCGAGTCGATATTTGAGATAGAGGCGATCGAGGAACGGCTGGCGACAGTGCCAGAGCCCGTGGAGCGGCGACGGAATGGAAAGTTGGAGGTGTGGCTGCCGCCGGTCAAGAGCAAGCAATACCTGGTAGCGGTCGACCCGGCCGGGGGCGGAAGCGAGGGCGACTATTCGGTGGCCCAGGTACTGGAGATGGAGACAGGTTTGCAGTGCGCGGAGTTCGCCGGACACACCGGGGGGCTTGAACTCGCGCGATTGGTAATGGAGCTGGCAACCGAATATAACCACGCCTGGCTTGTGGTGGAGAGAAACAACCATGGCAGCGGCGTGCTTGCACACTTGGAAACGAGCTGCAAATACGAGCGAATTTATGGAAAGGGCGGGCAGGCAGGGTGGCTGACAACATCAATGAGCCGTCCGGCGATGCTGGGGCGCCTGGATGCGGTGCTTGCGGAGACGCCGGGTTGCTTTATGAGCAAAAGGCTGCTGGCAGAGTGCAGGAGCTTTGTGCGGCTGCCAAACGGCAGGACAGGCGCACGGGTAGGAATGCACGACGACCGGGTGATGGCGATGGCAATTGGGTTGGGGGCGCGCGCGGAGTTGATCGGAAAGCGAGGATAACAGTCCCCAAACGCAAGCACGTAGAGGAATCGCTCGTCGAATGCTTCTGAGACAGTTCTCCTTCTGCCACCCAGCAATCGTCTCTTTAAGGCGAGTTGGAGGCCGGAAGCTGGACGCCTTCCCTGGGCCAAAGCGCATAGAATCTGAAGGAGAATCAGAGAACAGGCGAGGGCACAGGATTGGCGGTGCTGGCGGTGCAGCAGATCCGGCGGATGCAGGGCGGCGCACAGGGCCAGTTGATGCTGGGCGCAGATGGACATGTCTACGTGGTGAAGTTTCAAAACAACCCACAACACATGCGGGTGCTGGCCAATGAGTTTCTGGCCTCCCGGCTTGCGCTTGCAGCGGGACTGACAGCGCCTGAGATTGAGTTGGTGGAAGTATCGAGCTGGCTGGTGGAGAATACTCCGGATCTGGAGATCGACCTGGGACGCACGCGAGAAAGATGTCGTCCGGGGCTCCAGTTCGGGTCGCGGTTTGTTGGTGGACTCATGCCGGGACAGGTGGTGGACTACCTGCCCGAGGAACAAATGGCAGAGGTGAAGAACATCACCGAGTTTGCGGGGATGCTGGCCCTGGATAAATGGACCGGCAATGCTAACGGGCGCCAAGCTGTGTTTACGCGCAAACAACGGGAGCGGCGATACCGCGCGGTATTTATCGATTTTGGGTATTGCTTTCACGCCGGGGAGTGGCGGTTCGAGGATGTGCCGCTGCGCGGGGTCTACTATCGCAACGATGTATACCGAGAGATAACAGGATGGGAATCCTTCGAGCCGTGGCTGACGCGGATGGAAAACATGGCGGCGGATACGATCTGGGATGCGGCCAATGAGGTGCCCCCGGAATGGTACGGGGGCGACCTAGGCGAAATGGAAGCGCTGGTGGAGAAGCTGCTTGCACGGAAGGGCCGGATCCGGGAACTGATCGAGGGATTCGGGAGATCTGACCGTAAGCCATTCCCTAAATGGCGAGGGATGGGGAAAAGTAGCGAAGAAGTTTGGGAGGAATTGAGGTGGAGGACTAACATTGCGGGAAGAGTGAACTAAAGGAGTGGGGCGGATAGCTCGCAAGACTAATTGGAGAGAATGCCGGCAGGTTCTGAATGGCGGAAATACGCCATGGAGGGGAAGAGCAAAAGAGGCGGGCTTCGAGTATGACGTTTAGCGGCACGAGGCAGCGAATCCAGTGAAAAGCGGAAACGATCGGCGTGCATGTGAGTTTCAGCTGCTCCGGTATGTTCCGGATACGGTGCGGAACGAGTACGTGCATATCGGGGTGATTCTGCGCGAGCAAGGGAGCCGAGATGCGGCGGAGATACGTTTCACGCGGGACTGGCGCCGGGTCCGCTGTCTTGATCCGGATGCAGATACGGCGCTGTTGGAGGGAATGGAGAGCGAGCTTCGCAGGCGGTTCCTCGCCGAGCCGGACGGAAACCTGATGCGGCTGCTCACTGAATCCCTTTCGCTAAATTTGCAGATGACAGAACCCAAGGCCTATCTCGCTGAGAGCCTTCCAGCCGGAATGGAGGAGCTGATGCGGCTTTATGTGGAGCCGTTACCCCGAGAGAGGAGCCCAAGGCTAGGCGGGCGCGCGGCGATTCAGGCGAAGATGCGCGGAGAGTTCGATCGGGCTGGTGTATGGGATTTATTGCGCAAGAGAATTGCGGCATCGGAGTATACGCGACCTGGAGACCCGTTGCGGATCGACTTTGGATACAAGCCGAATGGGATTATCCGCATGTTTCATGCGGTTAGCCTGGAACCAGGTGTAGAAATGGCCAAGGTGCTCGCGTTCTCGGCAGCGGGATTGCGGGCCGGCGTCGAGCGGGTGGAGAAGGCGGAGCTGGAACTGACGGCGGTGATTGAGCCCGCAGCCAGGCTTGGAGCAAGCGACGAAGAGCCGGAGCGGCTGGAGATGTATCGCTTTGGCGTGGAGACGATGGAGGAACATCAGATTCGGGTGCTGACTACCTCGGACCTTGGCAGGGTGGCGGAGACAGCACGCCGGGAACTGAGGGTCTGAGGCATCGTTCGCGGTGCTTAGGTCAAGATTCCAGGTTTGTCAAGATGAGTCATAAGTCGCCGGGAATTGGCGATCCGAGGCTAGTGCTCGGTAACCGGCGGTTAGCCAAAAGCGATCTCAAAGTTATTTGTGGAGATTTGCAGATAATTATCAGGGTTTGTTGTAGGATCGATTTTGTTGAGTAGTTAGTGCGGCTGGAAGTTATCTGATGGGAGATAAACCCGGATAACTGACCGCTCAAAAATTGTCGAAATAGAGGCATGGCCCTTTCCGGGGCTATGCCTTTTTATTTTGGGGTAGCGGGAGAAGGAAGGTGCGCGTGAAGGTAGGCGAACAGTTGCGGGGAATTTGGCGGCAAGCGACGGGGCGGAGATCTGACATCATGTCCGGTAATGCCGATGTGGAGGCAGAACGAAGAACGGTGGCGCTTCCATCGATCCTAACGCCGGTTCAATTTCCTGGGAGGCATTTGCCCAAGCCCACGCCGGCAAATCTGCGGAAGTTCGCGGAGACACCGGTGGTACGTCGCGCGATCAACGTGATCAAAGATCGTATTGCGGCAATGGACTGGCAGGTGCGGGTGCGGCGTGGTGCGAGGGCGGATGAAGTGGCCCATGCGGAGAAGAAGCTGCGTGCGCTTCGCCTGACGCTCGAGGAGCCGAACGCGGTGGACAGTTTTCGAACGCTCATGGAGCAGGCGATCGAGGACGCTTTGACAGGCGGATTCGGAGCCATCGAGATGGAACCGACGGGCGACGAGGATCGGCCGGCAATGTTGTGGGCGGTGGATGGGGCATCGATTCGTATTAACGGACGCTGGGACGGACAGGCAGAGACGCCACGGTACGCCCAGGCAATTCCCGGGCAACTGGAGTCAAACGCAGTGGAGTTGCTCGACAGCCAGTTGATGTATATCAGGATGAATCCACGCAGCTTTACGCCCTTTGGACTCGGCCCGTTGGAAGTGGCGTTCGAAACAGTGAATCAGTTTCTAAGCGCGCACCGGTTCGCGGGGAAGCTGGCGGCGAATGCCGTCGCGCAGTATGCGCTGTGGCTGAATGAGGCTACTCCGACACAGCATGACCGACTGATTCGCTGGTGGCAGGACGAGATCGAGGGAACGGGCAGGGTCCCACTGATCTCGACTGAGCAGAAGCCGGAGGTGCTCAGGTTCGCCCAGGGAACGGATGCCGATTTGCGGCTTGCCTGGCAGGAGTTCTTGATCAGGATGGTGGCAAATGCGTTTGGTCTTCCGCCGTTGATGCTTGGACTCGAAGCTGACGTGAATCAATCGACCGCATCCGAGATGGCCGATGAGGCATTTCGCGGGGCGATTTCTCCGCTGGCGACTTTGCTGGCTGGACATATTACGCGGGATCTTTTCGGCAAGTGCATCGGATGGCGCGAGTTCGAGTTTGTCTTCAATGAATTGAACGCGCGGGACGAAGAGACCGAACTGGCGGTGCAGGTGCAATTGCTGAATGCAGGCGTGCTGACTGTAAATGAGGTGCGAGCTATGCGTGGACTAGGGCCGCTGGGGAGCGATGGCTCCGTGCAACTTGCCGGCGAAGCAAGAGGGCAGACCGGTTGAGGGGAGGTAATCCGGCAGAGGGTGGAGCAGATGACAACTGGCAGTCTAAGCGAAAGCAGATGGGTGGAGAGCGCATGCGATTCGAAGCGATGGCAGTAAAGATTCCCCCTGTGGACGGGCATCCCAACCGGGTTGCGTTCGAAGGGGTATTGACGGTGGTGAATGCGGCCAGCGACAAGGCCCCGGTAGGAGCGCGGGGACACCGGGTGATGTTGACGCGCGAGGCGGCGGAAAAGGCGCTGCCTTCGTTGCTTGGCATGGCGGTGGATTACCGTCCGGGATGGGATGGTCACGATGCCCGGCGGAAAATCGGGTTACTCACTGAAGCGAACCTTGTTGGGCGGCGGCTTGTGGTGAGCGGTTACCTATACGCGAGGGATTTTCCCGAAGTGGCGGGGGCGATTCTGGCACACGCTCCGCAAGCGATGGGGATGAGTTATGAGCTGGCCGATGCGCAGGTAGAAGATATGCGAGCCGAGGTGTGGAAGCTGACCCGCGTGACATTTACCGGGGCGGCCATCCTGTTGCGGGAAAAAGCAGCCTACAAGGAGACAAGCTTCCGCATGGCAAGTTAGTTGGTCGTCAGGCGAGCAAAGTGCGAAAGAGGCTCTGCAGTCTGGGGCCTCTTTGACTTGTGGGAGTACGAGTCATCGAGTTAGCTGGCTTGCGAACGAGATTTGAAGATCACGAGAAAGGATGGGTATGGAAAACAAGGAACAGGAGATTGCAGAGCGACTGGAAGCCGCAACGACATTGCTGGAGAAGACGCTGACCTTGCTGGAAGAGCGTCAAGGCGCACTGACCGGCGAGGTAGAGAGGATCTCGGCCACCGTCGAGCAAAGCAGGCGGGAAACGGAATTGGCCGAGAAACTGGCGGCAGTGGAGCGGGAACTTGCAGAGGTAAAGGCTGCGGTCGCACCAACTGCACAGAATCCGCTGCGCAGGACGGTTCCCGCGGCCACTTCAGAGATGCTGGCCAAGCACGGAATCGGCGAGGGGCCCGTGGATGTGCGAACCCTCGATGCAGCACTCGCGGGCCTAAGCCTCGAGCAACGAATCGCTGTGAAGAGCCAACTGCTGCGGGCGGGTGCGATTGCCTGAAGGCAGCAGCTTTCAGCTTTTGGCTACTGCTTCTAGCCGGGAGCTTTTGAATACCCGGCCGGCTGCGTTGAAGCAGACCGGGAAGTGGCGGTAAGAAATCGACCCAGAGGCTATCGCAAAACTGGAGAGAGTTCTTCCGGAAACATGTTGGAGTTAACGCTCGGATAGGAAAGCCGACAGCTGGAAGCTAGTAGCTAGAGACCCAAATTCGAGCAACGACTGGCCCCATGGAGGGGGCGGAAAGAGCCTATGAACGCAACCTTTGCAGACATACACGCAGCAGCGGATTTTATCGGGCCGGGCGCAATCGAAGTTCCCCTGTATCAGACGGAGATATTCGACATCTGCCGCCGTTCGAGCCCATTTGGTCAGCGCATCAAGCAGGTTCCTGCAACCGGACACCCCTCTCGGTTCTTCGAAGAGACGGCGCTTCCGAATCCAGGAACAGCCGGCTTTGTGAATCCGCGCAGCATTGTGGCGCCGGTAGTAAGTCCGACCCGTGTGGAGCGGAGCGTGCCGCTGAAGGCGATCGTTTCGCAGATTAACTACAATCTGTTCGACATTGAATTGGGCGACCAGCAGAAGCAGTTCGCCTACCTGCAAGCCAAGGATCTGGTCGACACAGTGAGCGGCGTGATGGTCGCACACGACGTGGCCCTCTGGAACGGAAACGACACCAGCCTGAGCTCGCCAACGACCACGCAGTACATGGGCGCGATTCCGCAGATCGTTGCCGGTGGCAATACGATCTCGATCGGCACGACAGCTTCAATCGTGGATGGCATCAAGTCGGCGGTAGCGCAGATGGTCGCTAACAACGGTTACTATGTTCGGCCCACCGCAATCTATGCCAACCCTGTGCTGCTGGATCTGATTGACCGAGAGATGAAGTCCGAGTTCAATGTCGTGTTGAACACCGACAACATCACCGGTGGAATTCGGGTGAAGATGTTGTCGACGCAGGCGGGCGATCTACCCCTCATCCCGGACTGGAGCCTGAGTTATACCGGAACACCGGGCTCGGGATCGGCGGTGCTGCCAGCCTACATCGTGACGGAAGACCTGATCGAGTATCACTGGCTCGGCGATCCCACGCCTCGGATCTTCCAACTGGGCCTGCCGGGTTCGCTGGCCTATCAGTATGTCGCGGTCAAATTTGGCGCGCCGGTTGTGAAAGGCGCCAATTATGCGCACTACCAGGTCCTCGTGGATCGGTAGTCAACATGTCGGTGATCTTGCGTGCCGGCGAGTTAGCCGGCTGACAGGAAACTGAGCGGGCGGGAGCGATCGGAAGGTCACTCCCGCCCATCCGGCGAGATGACAAAAAAGGGAAGGGTGGGTTATGGCATATCTGCAGCCAGCGGATTACCCGAACTATGGATTGCCGGCTGGGACAACAGCGGACTGGGTAACGGCAGCAACAGCTCTGATCAATAGTTACTGCAGGCGGCCGGACCTGAACGTGATTCAGTACACAGAACGGTTGCGTATTACGAGCGGGGCACAAACGGTGCGTCTGAGTTACTTGCCTCTTGCGCCGCTGGGGACCGCAGCAACTGCGCTTGTCAATATCGAAGGACGCTACTCACGGCCGCGGCGCGGTGAGATTCTGAATGAACCAATGGCCGAGTTTGCATGGGCATTTTCACTGCCGGGCCAATGGACTTCGATTGATCCAAGCTCGGTGGACTATGACCCGAACACCGGCGAATTGACGCTGTCGTGGAATGTGCTGGGGTTGCCCTACAACGAAGTTACAGTAACTTACACTGCGGGGCTGACGGTAATTTCAGACGATATAAAAACAGCGTGCGCGCAGATTGTTCGAAATGCGCAGGCGACGCCGGCGCTAAACGCCAGTAAGACGAAGATTGACACCATGCAGATCCAGTATTTTTCGAGTTCGCTTCTAGACGAGACGGCGCAGGCATGGCTGCGTCCCTACGTAGCGAACAGGCTGGGGTGAGCGATGAGCGATACGGCGCCGCGCAACCCGATGGGGGCACCGCAGATGCTGGCCGATGCCCTTCTGCGAAGCATGACTGGAACAACGGCTCTTTTGCGGGTCACTACCGCGAGTACCGATACAAGCATGTCGGAAGTTGGGCTGGTGGCAACGTCCTTTGCCGAGGTGGTAATAAGTCCAGTGGTCATGCGCAGGCTACGGCCGACCTGGCAGGAAGGTGATGAGTCGAAATGGGAACTGCTTGTGTCGGCAACTGGGGTGGAGCAACAGGTTAATTCCCTTGATTTGTCTTCGGCGCAATCTCTTTTTGCCATGACTCTGGCTGTTACGGTGGCAGGACAGGATTACCTGATTGAGTCGATCGCTTCAAATGAGGCCTTCGGTCAGGTATATCTCTACCGGCTGCTTTTACGCGAGGCACGGCAACAGGCGGTGTAAATCGCAACGCGCCTGTAATGGTCAGCTTCTAACCAGTCACTCGATGCGGTCGCCGGCGTGATCTAACCAGCGATCCGATTTCTATTGGGTATCTGCTGTCTTCAGCTAGCTATCAGGAGTTCTACTCCATGCAGAATGCGAAAGATTCGTTTTATATGGCGCTTCGCGCGCGCCTCGTGACAACTAATCCGGAACGGACAATCCTGCTGCGGGGGACGGTTCGTCCGGGGATTCTGGTGGAAGAAGCTGAAGCCCCGTTCAACCAGCTTCCAAACGACGTGTTCATTTTGCGTTGGCTTGGCATAGGTGTCGATATGGATCTTGGATCTTCGATGACGGCCGAAGAGTGCGAGATTATTTACCAGACCTGTGGTACGCAAAGCTTCGGCGGATTGGACCGCGGCCGCTCGTTGAGCGAAATGGACGAAGAATTGGTGGTGATCCTCGCTCCGTTTTACACGCCAAAGCTCAATTACACGGCGACGCCACCGGCGGCAATGTTGACCCAGGTGTTCTGGGATGAGCCGGGATTCGGACCACTCGCTGTGCAGCGAGACCGGTTGAGCCGGTCGGCCAAGGTGATGATTTACAGCTACCAGGAGCAGGGGGAATGATGAGCACGAATTCGTTTTCAGCTCCCGCGCCGGTGGCGCGCCGGGTGAGAGGATATTTTGCGCCCGTGAATCGCACGGCTCAGTCGCCGGTTCTTTTCGATGCCACGGAGCAAGGCGGCTTCAGTCTGGATAGTCCACCTGCCCCCTGGATAAGCCTTGGATGGATTCAGGATTTTTCAAGGAAATCGACGAGCAAGGCTTCACCGGTCTTGACAGGCATTCCGGCGGCGACACTCGAGCAGGTGCGCGAGACTCTCGAGGCGCAGGTGAGTTTTCAGTTTCTAAGTTGGACAAAGCTCACCATGGCCCTAGCCACTGGCTCTCAACACATGAATCTGTTGGCGCCTGCCGGCGGGGCCACTCTATCAGCGGATGGCGCACAGGCCGCTGCTGCGGTAACTCCACAGAGCGGCTCGACAGCGACATCGATCGTGCTTGCAAGTGCGGACGCGGCGAAGTTTGCCCCTGGCTCAATCGTTGCCCTTGACGCTGACTACACCGGACAAACAGGCTATGTTGGTACCCCGGTTGCAGGCGCTTATGTACGGCAGGCGCTCACGGATGTCGATTACATTCGGCGTGTCACCTTCAATGTCGCGCTTGTTTCACAGGTGAATTCTGCCGGCCTGACGCTGGCAGAGCCCCTGCCGGGAGGAGTTCCGGCGCCGGGAACGAAACTGCAGTCCGTTGCTGGATTTGTAGACCGCGAAGGCGGCAGTTTCTATCAGGAATGGTCGGCCCTGTTTGTGATGCAAGGAAGCCAGGGAGAACGGATCTTCTTCCATTATCCAAGGCTGCAGACGATGTCGGACGCGGAAGAGGTCGCCATTCCGCTGGATAGCAACAACAAGGGTGGGCAGGCGCGGGTAATTCTCAAGGGGCAGTACATGGCATTGCCAGTTACCGATCCGCTGGATGGAGAACGAGTGTTGTGTTATCGGAGTTTTCTGCCCGCGCATAACGCGTTGGTGTAATCGGCGCAACTGAGCAATTGATACTGCAAGAGAGCGAACATGAAGATATTGATACAAGCGCAGGACCATACATCCGCGCTCGATGCCACGCGGCCATTGACAATCGAGCGCAAGCTCAACGAGCCCTCGATATGCCAGTTTTGGTTTGCCTTCTCGACCGGGAGCAATCTGGTGACTCCCTCCCGCAACCAGTCTGTTTCAGTAACAGGCGACGATGGCACCCTTTACTTCACTGGCTACATTGCCGTAAGTCCGTTGCCGGAATACGCGGGTCTCGGGATTGAGGGCCCGTGCTGCAGAATTTCCATACAGGCTTTGAGTGATGAAGTGCTGCTAGACCAACTGCTGATGCCTCCCAGCACGGGCGCGACGGGAGAAACTGCCGGATCCCTCATGACCGGCCTGGTAACCCGGACCGGCTCCACGGTGCTTTCTACGCATAACCTCTCGCTGAGTGCACCGGTCAGCAACTTCGTCCCTGGTCTAGGAGCGCCGTTCAGCCGGAGTGCCGGGCAATTGGCGAACTCTGCACGCGCCGCGTATCGTGCCGTGAACGGAGAGCTCATGCTTTCGTCCGTTCAAAGTACGGTCCATACTTTGAACGAGAGCGATGGCAGTCTGAGTCTCGCGAATCTGGCTCTAACGGCCAGCGTAAAACGCGCACTCGCGAACGATGTCACTGTCTGCGGCGATCATGAACCGGTTGCTTATTTGACTGAGTACTTTCTAGGCGATGGCATTACCACACAGTTTTTCTTAACGGCAGATCCGTACTTTCCTGCATCCTCCAAAGCCACAATTATCCGAGAGCTCTTCGACGAGCCCGAAATTGACGAGCGCGTGTGCGGTAACACCGGCGGGCCGGGCTACCTGGCTCTCGGAACCGGAGGCCTCGTCATGAATGGCGGCAACGGGTTCGATGGGCAAACAGTGTTGAGCTGGCTCGATCCAGTGGAGATGGGTGGCACCCTTTTGCTGGAAGCAGTTGGCGTTACACTCTCTCCCGGCAGTACCGGGATTCTGGCGGGCTTCTTCACCGGAGGTGAAAATGCCGCGAGCTGTACTACTGGCTTTCAGGTCACAGCCCAACAAGGAACCGGGGCTGTAACCTTGCAACCCTTCATTCAGGGAACGCCCACCGGGACAACCTTTGCCGTGAATCCAACCAACCAATACACTCTTCGGGTCAGAGTACATTGTCCAGAATGCTTGAGGGCGCTCGCAGTATATCGCTCCTTTGGCGACACCGGGCCAATTGCAGCAGGGGGCGAGTGGAATCTGAGTCCAGGCAAGCTGCAACTCGAGGTTCAGGAGTTTGTCAACGGCGTGGGCGCAATGCCATTAACACTCTTTGACGGCACGATCGCAAACGTCCCGGGATCGTGCACTGTCGTGGCCGCCAGCAGCATCAATCTGATCGGGTCAATGCGAGCACTTAACTTGAGCAATCTTGGTTCGGGCTGGGTGGTGAGCACGCCTCCCAGTGGCGGTACTTATACCCGGCGCGTTGGCACCACGGCCGAGGCCGCCGAGTGCTATCTTGAGCGCACTGGCAAGGTTGTCTTCTATATGGGATTTGTGCCGGTGGCCGGAGAGCAGATCGCTGTAACCTACCGAAGCGTCGGCAGGGCCGTGGGGCGTGCCGTAAACACGGCCAGCCAGCAGGCTCTTGCCCAGGCCGGTTCCCCTGCCGTCTCCACGTGGATAGGCTCGGTAACCGACCCTCCAGCTCGCTGCTCCGCGGACTGCCGCAACGCGGCCCAGGTAATGGAGCAGGCAGCGGCGGGAGTTAGCGCCCTGTGGAGTGGAACCTACAAGGGGACAAGATACAGTTTCGCCAGCGATGTGTGGCCGGGCGATGCGCTTCTGCTGAATGCACCCTCAACCAACCTGAATGCGCAAGTGGTGGTTCGGACGGTGAAGGTGAGTTACCGTGGCAGTTATCCGGACTTAGTTGAATATGCAATCGGGTTCGCCAACGACTGGGCCGACGATCTGGCTATCAAAACCAGCGCGGCAGTCCCAACGGACGCGTGGCTACCGGCTCCGATTGCTCCCACGGTGCTTGCCAACCTCACTGGGCTTACGGTGACCACGCTGAACGGAAACACAGTGGGAATTGATGCAGGCGTGACGCCCCCGGTGGGCGGCGGGTTTGAGATTCGGCGGCGTGATTTTGCGTTCATGCCTGGTGAAGATCCGGGATTGGTCGCACGCGTAAGCCTACCAAACATGAC
>JBARBP010000140.1:0-18329 GCA_049793195.1 Occallatibacter sp.
GCCTACGGGAAGCTGTGGATGATTTTTTGCAAGTCCTTCGAGAAGCACGGCGCGAATCACTTCGAAACGGTCGGAAACGCTTTGCGCAATATCTTTCTTCTCGGAATCAACCAGCAGTTTCCAGTCAATCGGCTCATCGCTCGGCCAAAACTCGGAAAGCAGCTGCAGCACGGTCGCTTGAGCAGCCAATTCAACAATGTGATTCTCCATCAAGTCCAACAAACGGCCGATGATCTCAGCAGCCCTTGGGTTTTCCTCTTCCATAGAAAATCTCCTCTGCGAATTAGCCCCTATATACCCGTTTTGAGAGTGCCCCATTGACATGCTAAAGCGGCTGTCGCATATTTGTCAGTATGAATTGCTTAGACACTAAGGTCAGAGCACAGATTATCCACTGCCTCATTGAAGGCTGCTCGATCCGTGCCACTTGCAGAATGACCGGAGCGGCCAAGAATACAGTTGTTAAGCTCCTAGCCGATATAGGCACGGCCTGCGCCGATTACCACGATAAACACGTGCGGAATCTTAAAGTAAGACGTTTGCAAGCCGATGAGATATGGTGCTTCGTTGGTTGTAAGCGGAAAAATGCCAGCCCTGCGCAAAAGGCTGAGGGGTGGGGCGACATCTGGACATGGGTAGGAATTGACGCCGATACCAAACTCGTTGTGAGCTACCTGGTGGGCGGTCGGGATGGAGGATGGGCAAGAGACTTCATGGAAGACTGCGCTAGCCGTATCAGAAATCGCGTACAGCTAACCACAGATGCACACCGCGCCTACCTTGAGGCGGTTGAGGGAGCATTTGGAGGGGACATTGACTATGCGATGCTCCACAAGATGTACGGTGCTCCCACCGACGAAGAGACGCGCCGCTATTCCCCGGCTAAGTGTATTGGCTCCGACATGAAAACCGTCCTTGGACGACCGGACCCAGACCACGTAAGCACGTCATTTGTGGAGAGGCAAAATCTAACCATGCGTATGTCGATGCGGCGGTTTACCCGGCTCACCAATGGGTTCAGCAAGAAGTGGGAGAATCACGCTCATGCCGTAGCGTTGCACTACATGCACTACAACTTTTGCCGAATACATCAGTCTTTACGGATTACTCCCGCCATGGAGAGTGGACTTGCAAACCACGCTTGGAGCGTAGAGGAATTGGTTGCACTCATTCCCAAGCCCATTGCAAGACCAACCACTAAAGACAGGGAACTATTCCTCCGTGCTCTCGGGGAGACTGCCTGAATGCCACTTGCGGGACTCAGCTTCCGCCTCGCGGATACGCTCACAGAACCCCTCAACTAGGCCGGGAGCAACGACATTAGCCTCGCTGCTCATCTGCGCAACAGCAAGACCGTGGAGAAGCCTCCAAACCTCACTGCGGAACACTCCGGGGAGTTTGTAATTAGGGTAGAGTGACGTTCTGTGACCATTACTGATCTCCCCATCGTTCCTCATAATTACGATTTCGGCTTCGCCCCCGCACTTCTCGTCGTAATCAATCGCTTCCTCGACACAACACGTCGCCATCAGCGCTGCATCTGCCAAGGTAAATGGCTCTTGATTCGCCAGCTTGTATTGCTTCATCAAGTATTTAGAGAGATATTCTCCGGCACCAATGCACTCATACTCCTCCACGAGTCGCAGTACTGTTTCGTGCATTGAATACAGCCGCGTCTGATTCTTCAACCAGATTCCAATGAGCATTTGCATGTAAACCTGCCCAGGTGCTCGGTCTGGATGGGGATAGATGTGGTCCCTGTAGAACTCCGCCAAGGCGAACTCTACCGTATCGCTAACAGAATCAATGGTTGCAGTGGTGAAGTCCGTCTTCTCTACCATTTCAACGCATCTGGCAATAGCGGCCTTCGGGAAATTGATGTCGTCGCTTGAGATAGCGAAGAGTAAGGCGCAGCGGCCATCCGCGAACGAGTAAAAGGGCAGTTTGCTCTCGTTCCCTTTAATCGTGTACATCACCTTGGTATCGGCGCAGAAGACAATACCCTCGTCATACGGGATGCCAATGGCAACTGTCACAGGCTTTCTCCGGGGCCGGCATACCCTCGGATCAGCAATGGGTCTCGGCTTAGGCGAAATCATACTCGACCCCGCCTATCACATTCCAAATTTTGGAGTTGTTCAAGGCAAGTACCGTGCCAAAACTCAGACTTCCTGATCTGTGGGAAAGCAAAGTGACCCAGTACCAAAAATCCCCATCCCCGCAATTCGGCCACCATCGGCCTTAAGGTGCATATTGGGAAAGTACATGATTATCGCAGTCGCCAATCATCCCAGGTTCCGACGGAAACTGCTTGAGTGATGAACAACAGGGAGTTTCTCATCCGGTGCTTGCGATAAACTCCTCCCATGATCAACAACGGCCGCAGCCGCAAACTTCCATTCGACCCCGACAAAGCCGTAACCCATCTCAAGGCCGTCGACTCCAAACTTGCCCTGCTGATCGACCGCGTCGGCCCATTTACGCTGCGTCTCGACCCCGCTCCCTCGCCTTTCGAATCCCTCCTCGAGTCCATAATCTACCAGCAATTGCACGGCAAGGCCGCCGCCACCATCCACCGCCGCGTTCGGGAGTACTTCGGCGGCGATCCTACCCCGCAGCTCCTCCTTGACACCCCCGATGAACCGCTCCGAGCCGCCGGCCTCTCCGGTAATAAGACCAAGGCCATCCGCGATCTCGCCGCCCGCACCCTCGACGGCACCGTCCCCACCCACGCCGTCATTCGCAAAATGTCCGACGCCGACATCGTCGAACGACTCACTGAAGTGCGCGGCATTGGCCCCTGGACCGTCGAAATGCTTCTCATCTTCCGTATGGGCCGACCCGATGTCCTGCCCGTCACCGACTACGGCGTCCGCAAGGGCTATGCGCTCACCTTCCAGCGTCTGCCCAAAACCCGCCCACTTGCTGCCGAAGATCTGCCCAAACCCGACGTCGTCTTCAAGCGCGGCCAGCGCTGGGCGCCATTCCGCTCAGTGGCAAGTTGGTACCTCTGGCGCGCGTGCGACCTCGCCAAATCCCCCAGCACGCCTCCATCCGGCCGGTCGAGCCTACAATAGCGAAGAGAGCCGGGCCTGTTCGATTATGACCGGCCCTTATTGGAATTGACGGGACTCATAGATGGCTGTTACCAAGCGATTCGTCTGCATTCATGGCCACTTTTACCAGCCGCCTCGCGAAAATCCATGGCTGGAGGCGGTCGAAACCCAGGACACAGCCGCGCCATACCACGATTGGAACGAGCGTATCTGCGCGGAGTGCTACGCCCCAAACGGCGCCGCCCGCATCGTCAACATCAAGAACCAGATTACACGCATCGTCAACAACTACGCTCGCATCAGCTTCAACTTCGGTCCCACCCTTCTCAGTTGGCTCAGGGAAAACGCGCCTCGTACACACCGCATGATTCTTGACGGCGAGCGCCGCACCCGCAAGACCTTCCGCGGGCACAGCTCGGCCATGGCCCAGGTCTACAACCACATGATCCTTCCCCTGGCCAGTCGCCGCGACCGCATCACTCAGATTCGTTGGGGCATCGCCGCCTACGAATCCAACTATGGGGTGTCGCCTGAAGGCATGTGGCTGGCGGAGACCGCAGTCGATAACGAGTCGCTTGAACTGATGGCCGAGCACGGCATCAAATTCACTCTTCTCGCGCCCCACCAATGCAAGCGAATTCGTCCCTTCAGACACGATGGCGTCAAAGACGAAGCAGCCTGGACAGACACGCCCGATGCCTCCGTCGATATCACCCGTCCCTACCTGGTGCGCTTCAGCTCTGGCCTTTCGATCGCTGTCTTCTTCTACAACGGCCCTGTCTCGCGCGCCATCGCATTCGAAGGCTTGCTGAACTCCGGCGAGAATTTTGCCGCCCGCCTTAGATCCAGCTTTAAAGACAGCCCGGCACCACAGTTAGTTCACGTCGCCACCGACGGCGAATCCTATGGCCATCATCACAAACACGGCGAAATGGCTCTCGCCTATACGCTCCGCCTGCTTGAGGAAGACAAGAATGTCAAACTGATCAATTACGCCAGCTTCCTTGCCCAGTTCTCCCCGGAATACGAATGCGAAATTGTCGAAGACACATCGTGGAGTTGCTCCCACGGCGTCGAGCGCTGGCGCTCCAACTGCGGCTGCAACGGCGGCAAGCCCGGCTTCAACCAGGAGTGGCGCGCACCGCTCCGCCAGGCTCTGGACGAGTTGCGCGACGCCATCGTGCCGCTGACTGAGAAGGAGGGTGCAAAGCTCTATCGCGATGTCTGGGCCGCGCGCCACGCTTACATTGCCGTTGTCCTTGACCGCAACCACGAAACGATTGCTCGCTTCTTTCGCGACCATGCCACCCACACGCTCACTGAAGAAGAACAAATCGGCGCTCTTGAACTGATGGAGATGCAGCGCCACGCCCAGCTCATGTACACCAGTTGTGGCTGGTTCTTCGATGACATCTCCGGCATTGAGACCGTGCAGATCATCGCCTATGCCGCGCGCGTGCTGCAACTGGCGCAGCGGAGGTTCGCTGAGCAGGCTAATTCCCTCGAACCCAATTTCCTGGCCCGTCTTGCCGAGGCCCGCTCCAACGTGGCTATTGAAGGCGACGGTGCTCAGATTTACAAAAAGTGCGTCGAAACCATGAAGCTGCAACTGGACCAGGTCGCGGCCCACTACGCCATCAGCTCGGTCTTTTCTTCCTTTGCCGAGGAGACTGATCTGTTCTGCTTCCACATCCGCCGCATCTCGTATGACATTTCAACCTCGGGCCGCGGGCGCCTCGCGGTGGGTCGGGCCCACATCGCCAGCGCCATCACTGGCCACAACCAGTCCTTCTCTTTTGCTGTGCTCCACTTCGGCGATCAGAACATTACTGCCGCCGTGAAGCATTACTGCGAAGAAGATGCCGCAGCCTTTGAGGACTTTGCCACACAGGCAGCAAACGAAGTGCAGCGGGGCAATTTCCCCGGCGTTATTCGCATGCTCGACCATTACTACGGCAGCGTGGATTACTCGCTCACTTCACTCTTTACCGACGAGCAGCGCCGCATCGTTCGGCTCATCCTCAACTCCACGCTTTGGGACATCGAAAACTCCCTTACCACCATCTACCAGGACCACGCCAGCCTGCTCCACTATCTCTCCCAGGCTGACCTGCCCAAGCCTCCCGCGCTCTCCCTTGCGGCAGGATTTGCCGTCAATGCAGGCCTCAGGCGCGCTCTTGAGAGCAACCCAATTGACCAGGCCCAGTTACGTTCCTTCCTTTCGCTGGCCAAGGCAGACCAGGTTCCGCTTGAGACTGCGAACCTCGCCTACATTGCCGATCAGCGCATGAAGCGCACCATGGTCGAACTGCAAATGTCCTCCGGGTCGCTGGAAATGCTGGAGCGGGCTGTCTCGCTGGCGCGCACCCTTGTCGAGTTGCCCTTCGAGCCGAATCTCTGGCAGGCACAGAATATCTGGTACGAGATTCTGCGCACCTCCAGCTACGCCCTCACCTCTCTGTCTGCCGAAGACCGTCCGCGCTGGGAGAAGAACTTCAACCTGCTAGGCACGTGTCTCTCCATCGACACTGAAGCCATCCGCGCCGAAGACAAGACAGCCCTCACTACTGGCGACTAGAGGTCTCCGCAATCCAAAATGCTTGGGTGCCCCAGGTCCAGCTTCTTGAATCTTGGACTAATGGATAATCATTTACTGGGGCGCCGGCTTTGAACGTGCACGGCCGGGGTACCCACTGGGTCGCCGTGCCAAATGCTGGGTGCTCCATCCAGGCACCCTATGGGTCCGCGCATCTTGCGAAGAGTGTGAGAGGAAAAGTCTCAACCGAGAGGTTTTTCGAATCCTTGAACCCGGACCCCTGATCCCTGCTGCACAAGCTTTCCATCCTTCAGCACGAACCGTTCTCCGCGCCACACAATCGTGTTCCCTGCAAACCCCGCAATCCACACACCCATCGCCACCAGGTCACGCACCGGAAGCAGCCATAGCCTCGCCAGCACCTCGTGATCGCCCAGCACTTCCGTGCCCACAGTCATAGCCTCCGCCAGCCGCAGAAAAAAGCTCAGGCCCAGCAGCCACAAGCTCACCGGGCTCAACCCGCTGGTTATCAGATTCAAGAGCGCCAATACCAGCCCATGCGTAAAGATCAGCCCTGCGTAGCCCCAGGGTCGCGCGTCGCGAACTGTCCGCGCCCACCGCAACTGGTGATCGATGAAGCCGCTCCATCTGTAAGTCGGGACGCCGGTCTCCACCACCTCGGAGCTAAGCGCCACGCGGTAACCGGCCTTCGCGACCCGCGCCCCCAACTCGTAATCGTCGGCCAGGTAATCAACCAGCGGCAACAAACCTCCTGCCTTCTCCAGCGCTTCGCGGCTCACTGCCAAAGTCGACCCAAGGCCGTATTGCAATCCGCCTTCAATCATCTTTGATAGCAGAACGCCTGGCATGAAATCCGTAGCAATGCCCAGCGCTTCAAGCCTCGAGCCAATCGTCCTATGCGCGCGCCCACGATAAAGAGCCGTCACCAGCCCAATCGCGGGCCAGTCTTTGCCGGCGGCCTTGACAGAAGGCGAAAAACACCCCATCGCCCGCTCAAGATAGCGTTGCGAAACAGTGATGTCCGAATCATTAATTAGCAAGAATGCGTGCCGTGCGTGCGCCGCAAGCTGCACCAGCGTACTCACCTTGCCATTTGTTCCCAGACGCTCCGGACACTCGACGAGCCGAATGGCCCGATCGGGAAATTCTGTCTTCAATTGCTCCACGGCCGCGGCAGCCGGATCATCCAGCGAAGAAACCCCAAACAGCATTTCAAATTCGCCGGCATAGTGCTGCCGGCAATGGCTCCGGAAGGCGTCCATCATCCCGGGGTCTATCCCTTTCAGGGATTTCAGAATGCTCACGCCAGGCGCAAACGCTGCCGCTGGCATGCGCCGCTCGCTCAGATAAACGCGCGCTGCCACGATGGCCGCCAGAAAGTACCCCATCCCGGCTACGGTCAGCACCGTAGTCACCGTCTCCGATGCGAGAGCAAAACCGTGCGGCATCACAGGGGTCAGAATACAGCCTCTAGCCACTAGCTACCAGCTTTCAGCACTCGTGCGTCCCGCGATTGAAGTGACGCAGGCAATGACCGCAAACTCAAGCTAGCGGCTGGAAGCCAATGGCTGCCCTCACTCGTACCGCAGCGCCTCGATCGGATCCATCGACGCCGCCTTCCACGCTGGATAGATCCCGAACAGGAGGCCGATCGCAAAGGAAACGAAAAACGAGACCAACACCCAGGTAGCCGAAAGAGATGCATGAAGAAACGACACCGCAAAATGCAAAATCAAGGTGAAAAGGGCCCCAGCCAGAATGCCGAGCAAGCCCCCAACCATGCATAGTGTCACTGCTTCAATCGTGAACTGCAGCAGGATATTCTTTCGTGTAGCCCCAATGGCTTTGCGAACTCCGATCTCCCTGGTCCGCTCAGTGACCGACACCAGCATGATGTTCATCACTCCCACGCCGCCCACCATTAGACCGACAGAAGAAACAGCAACCATAAAGAGAAACAGTCCGCCGGTAAGCTCATTCCACAGGCGTGTCAGAGACTCCGGGCTGAAGACGGCGAAATTATCATCCTGCTCGACGCGAACTCTTCGGCGAATACGCAGAAGTTCGCGAATTTCTTCGGTGACGAGCGCTTTGTTGGCCGGATCGTCGTATTTCACCGTGATCCAGAAGTCTTTGATCTCCGGGTGAATCTTGTGAAAGGTCCCGACAGGAAAGTAAGCAGAGTTGTCCTGTGTATTGCGCCCGCTGCCAAATGGCTGAGGCTGCGCGTCGAGCACGCCAATCACGGTGAATACATCGCCACCGCATTCCACATCCTGGCCCAGTGGAGACTCGCCGGGGAAAAGATCCTCTGCGGCGTCGTGGCCCAAGACCACCACGCTGGAACTGCGCGCCTCCTCCGAGTCCGTCCACATCCGGCCTTCCAGCATCTCTATATCGCTGGTAACTTTCACCGCCGTGGTGTCCCCGTAAATAATTGTGTTCTGAATTTTGTGGCTCCCGTGCTTGAGAGACACGTTTCCAATGCCCAATTGAAAATTCTGGTAGGTCAGGCCGGGGTCGACAGCCACGACATGCGGTAGACTCCGCATCGCAACTCCATCATCGTAGGTCAACTCTTTGCGGTTCAGTTCCTCCGTCGTTGGACGCCGCCCAAACGGTTCAAATCGAAAGACCCACAGGTCGTTGGTGCCCAGGGAGCGGACAAACTGATCGATATTGGTGTTCAGCCCATTGATTGCCGACGAGATCAATATCACCGTGGAGATCCCGATCATGATTCCGAGAATTGTAAGGCCGGAACGCAACTTGTTCTTGCGCAGCGTGTCGAGCGCCATCCGGACCGATTCTTTTGCGCCGCCAAATCGCATGGTTATAGTTCCGCCCTCAGAGCGGTAATGGGATCCAGATTCGCCGCCTTATGCGCGGGGTAAACCCCGAAAAACAGGCCTACGCCAGTCGCCACGAACAGTGCCACAAAAATTGACCAGGGTGCTATCACTGACGGAAACGCAATAGCCAACGTAATTACCTTAGCCACGCCGACGCCTAAAGCTACACCTATAACTCCCCCCACCAGCGCCAGAATTCCGGATTCGATCAGAAACTGAAGCAGGATGTCGTTGCGGCGCGCGCCAAGCGCCTTGCGTACGCCAATTTCCCTGGTTCGCTCAGTCACCGAAACAAGCATGATATTCATAATCACGATCCCGCCAATCACCAGCGAGATGGCGGCGATTGAAACCACCACAGCTCCGAAGCTGTTGATGATCTTGCCAAGCAAATTCTGGAACGTTGCGCTGGTATCCACGGAAAATGAATCTGGGGTTCCGGGCGCCAGATGCCGGCGCGCGCGCATGATAACGCGCAACTCGTCCGAAACCGACTCCATTACCTCGCCGCCCCCACCGGCATTTACATAAACCATCATGCTTTCGTGAGCGCCGTATTCACTCAGAAACGCCGTCAGAGGAATAGCAACCCAATTGTCCATGCTCTGGCCCAGCATTTTTCCCTGGTGCTCACCAACCCCAATTACGGTATAGGGCGCGCCATCCACGCGGATCTCCTTGCCGAGCGGGTCGCCATATCCCAGCACGTTCTCCACAATATCGGAGCCGACAATAGCTACGTGTGTACTATGTTCGTCCTCGGTCTCCGTATATCCCCGTCCCTCGGCAATGTTCATGTTTGAAAGCGCAGGCATCGTCCAGGTCCATCCCCGAATGTTTGTATCCGTGGTGGATTTTGTTCCGTAAACTACCTTGCCTGTTACGTTGCGCGTCCCGCCGACTGATACGCACAATCTGCACTCCGACAGGATTGTTTTGTAATCGTCAAACGTGACGTCTCTACGCTTCTGGAATGCGAGATACTCGTCCACTGTGATAAACGAATCGGGCATCTTGCTCACGGTAACCACGCTTGCCCCGTAGGTGTTGATCTTTGTAGTGACAAATTGCTTGGCGCCGTTGGTTAAGGTGACTACGGTAATTACTGATGCAACCCCAATCACAATGCCGAGCAGTGTAAGTATCGTGCGGAGTTTGTTCGCCCAAAGGGATTGCAGCGCGAGTTTTATGGCCTCACTGAACAGCATGGCTACCCTTTCGCGTCCTGCTTTTCTTACTCGTACCGCAGCGCTTCAATCGGGTCAAGGTTCGCGGCTTTCCACGCCGGATAAATCCCGAATAACAAGCCGATAGCGCAGGAAACGCCAAAGCCGATTGTTACCCACATTGTTGAGAGCGTAGCCGGCAGCCCAATAGGCAGAAAATAAATGATCCACGTGATCACCGCGCCTAGCAAAATGCCAACCACCCCGCCGAGAGCGCACAGCGTAATTGCCTCCGTGGTGAACTGGGTGAGGATCGTCCGCTTGGTCGCGCCAATTGCTTTGCGGATGCCAATCTCGCGCGTTCGTTCTGTCACGCTCACCAGCATGATGTTCATCACGCCGACGCCGCCAACCATCAGTCCCACGCTCGAGACTGCAATCATGAACGCAACCAGTCCGCCCGTAATCTGGCCCCACAGTTCAGTCAACGAGTCTGGCCCGAAGATATCGAAGTTGTCGTCCGCCTGCGTCTTCACATGGCGACGAATGCGCAGCAGTTCGCGAATCTCCTCTTGAACCAGGGCCTTGTTCTTCGGATCGTCGTACTTCGCTGCGATGATCAGATCAGTAACCTCAGGATGCAGATCATGGAACGTGTTGATCGGGAAAAAGATTGAATTGTCGTTGGGATTCTTGCCCGTACCAATCGGTTGCGCGCGCTTATCCAGCACCCCGATCACCGTATAGAGGCTCGTCTCGACGCTCACTTCCTTGCCAATCGGATCTTCTCCGGCGACAAAAAGATCCTCTGCGGTATCGTGACCAATGACCACCACTTTGGCATGACGCTGATCTTCGCCGTCAGTAAAGAATCGACCCTCTTGCAGGTTCGTGTTCGTCGTATCTGCCACCTGAGACGTGTGCGCTTCCATGATGGAACCGGCCACCTTGCGGCCCTCGTACTTGATGCTTATCCCACCGACGAAGAAGCCCCTCACGTACCGTTGCATCGCATCTGCAGCCATCACATGTGGAAGCTCGCGAACTTCCAGCGTGTCGTCAAGAGTCAGCTTCTTGCGCGTCAACTCCTCACTGGTCAGCTTTTCAGGCCCGAACGGAAGGTGAAATACCCAGAAAACGTTCGTGCCCAGGGAATTGGCAAAGTCGCTCACGCGGTTATTCAATCCATTGATGATCGACGAAATCGTAATCACCGTTGTCACGCCAATTACGATGCCCAGAATCGTCAACCCCGAGCGCAGCTTGTTGGTCCTCAGCGTATCAAGGGCCATCCTTACCGATTCGCCGCTTTGTCCTCGTGCCATTTAGACTGCTCTCGCTTCTGAGTCACTCGTGCTTCAACTCTCAACCGCTCTCAGAGCTCGGCTCTGAGAGCCACTACCGGGTCCAACTTTGCCGCCTTGCTTGCCGGATACACGCCAAAAAAGATCCCTGTTGCCGTGGCGACAAACAGCGAGAGAAAAACGCTCCACAGCTGCACACTGGTGGGAAAGCCGATAATGAGCGTGATCAGCTTGGCAACCAGCACCCCGCAGAGTACGCCGATCGCACCACCCGCAAGCGCCATGGTCCCGCTTTCGATTAGAAACTGCAGCAGCACGTCGCGCTGACGTGCGCCCAGTGCCTTCCGCACTCCGATCTCTCGCGTTCGCTCCGTTACGCTTACCAGCATGATGTTCATGATCACAATGCCGCCCACAACCAGTGAGATGGAAGCGATGCCCACCACCACAGAAAAGAAGATCGCCGTGAACTGCCTCCAGATGTCCATGAAAGTGTCGTTCGTTTCCAACTCGAAATCGTTGGCCGCGCCGGGCGCGTCGTGACGCCGTACGCGAATCAGCACTCTCACTTCATCTTCCGCACGTTGCATCGCGGCCGCGTCTCCAAGCGCTCGCGCATAAATCTCGACTGAGTCGTTGAAGCCAAAAGTATGCTGATACGTGGAGATAGGCACCGAGACCCAATTATCCTGCGACTGGCCGAATGCCTTGCCCTGCCGCGCGCCAACACCCACGATGGTGTACGGAATTCCGCCCACGCGGATCTCTTTGCCGATTGGATCGTTTTGGCCCAACAGATTGTCCACAATGTCGTAGCCCACGATCACATTATGTGTCCCGTGCTCGTCGTCCGCGGGAGTAAAGCCGCGGCCCAGTGCAATCTCGGTGCTATTCAATCCAAGCATCGTCCAGGTCAGACCAAATATCGTGGTTCCCGTGGTGGATTGCCCGTTGAAGGCCACCCCAGTCGAACCGGTTATCATTGCCCCGACCTCGCTGCACTCGGTGCAACTGTCCCGTACCGCCTCGTAGTCCTCGATTCGAATAATCTTGCGCTTCTGAAACTTGAAATATTCCTGTGGGTCCATGATCACGTCGGGCGCCTTCGAAACTGTAAAGACATCGGCGCCATGGCTCGAGAGCTTGTTCGCGACATACGAGTTCGCCCCGTTCACCATCGTGATCACCATGATCACCGAGGCCACGCCCATCACTACGCCCAGTAGCGTAAGCACCGTGCGCATTTTGTTGCCCCAAAGCGATTGCAGCGCGAGTTTCAGTGCCTCAGTGAATTGCATGATTCCGCTTTCCTTGCTCGCCTGGGCACGCGCCACCGCGCAGGTTGGCAGCGAGTTGGAGTCGAGCCATGCCCTGGGACTCTGTTCCTGTCTTCCCAGTGTACGTAATCTGCGCTAGCCTCGACGCACCCAACCAGAACCGGCAAGAATCGAAGGACACTTCTGTGGGAGGATTTCTAACCGCTTCACTCGCACTCCGGCCATAGACGCACAGCGTCCTCGCCAATTCGATGATACGCATCAAACCAGACCCGGGTTCCGGCGTGCCGTAACGATGTCCCAATTTACCGCAGCCTCGTCGCCGCAGTGTCGGATAAGACATCCGCGGAGCTCCTGCCATCTACTGAGCACTATGGGCAGAGTACGGAGAGCTGAATGCAACATTAACGCCCTGAACTACCAAAACCATTGCCCGCCCGCGCCGAGGCCTCCAAGGTATCGACCTCTTGAACCAGTCCAGTCAGCACAGGCACGGGAATCATTTGTGCAATCTTCTCCTCGGCCTTGAGCTCCACAACTGCATCACCCAAGTTCGTCATCAGCACCAGAATCTCGCCCCGGTAGCCCGCGTCGATCACCCCGCCGGTTGTCGTAATCCCCCTCGCCGCCATCGACGACCGGTCCCGCACAAGCAGACCCAATGGGGCGTCAGTCGCCGGATCTCGCGCCTCGACAGCGATCCCAGTCCGCACTCTCTCGGTCGCTCGCGGAGCCAGCACAGTCGTCTCCAGCGCAAACAGGTCATACCCGAGATCCTCACCCGGATGCGCCACCACCGGCAGTCGGGCGCCCTCTTGCAGCCTCTTAACTCGCAACATGTTTCTGATCGTATCGGAGCCGCGTCAGTGGCGCTAGAGGCGCCCGCCGCATTGGCAAGCGATAATCGCGGCGGTATTTCGAAGGCTAGCCGCACTAATTTATGGAAAGCACCCCTGCCAAGCGCGTCCGCGCGCCTCGCTCCGCTTCACCGCTCAACTGGTGAACCCCGGCTGGGAATCTCCCAACCGGGGCTCATGTGATTCGGCAAAAGGACCTGTAAGCCGAATTCTGTCGTGTGCGGTCATTCCTCTAGGCGCCGCGTTGCCGCGGACACTCATCAGCGACCTACCCGGAGGTTTCGGCAATTGCTCGAGGCACCCCATCGACCAAGACCTGTCGCTGGGGATCCCGCCAGAGCCGCCTTACCGCATCGGGCCGATGCGCAGCACCGCCAGGCTCTTTCGCGATGCTTCCCTCCCTATTTGGTCTTGCTCCGTGTGGGGTTTACCCTGCCTCCGGCTTTACAGTCGGAGCGGTGCGCTCTTGCCGCACCTTTTCACCCTTACCCCGGCGGGACTGGCCGTCCAGGTGAACCTGAGGGGCCCTTCCGGTGGCCCTCCCGAAAGAGGGGTAGCCGAGGCGGTATTTTTTCTGTGGCACTAGCCGTCCGTGGACCTTCAAGCCCACGTCCCGGACGTTATCCGGCACACTACCCTGCGGAGTTCGGACTTTCCTCCCCCGGAAACCCGGTTTCCCAAGCCCCCGGCAGCGACCGCCCAGTCCTCCTGCCAGTCCCCAGTGTATCGCGGATATGAGATTCGCCTGCCGCTTCTTGAGAAGGTTCCTGAGATCTAATCATTTGAATCGATTGCGAATGGACACTCATCCATCGAAATGCGTAGAATCTCTCTGCGCCTGCAGAACCTTCTCGGCCGGCTTTCCCTGTCGAGCGCCTCTAAATCAAAAGTGAAGGAGAAATTCAATGAAGATTGTTGCGATAATCGCGCGCATCTTGCTGGGACTGGCGTTCCTGGTGTTCGGCATGAATACATATCTGCACTTCATCCCGATGGGACCGATGCCGTCAGGACCTGCCGGGCAGTTTCTCTCAGTGCTTATGTCCACGCGCTACGCCAACGTTGTCGGCCTCTTCGAGGTTGCCCCCGCAATTCTGCTCCTTTTCAACCGGTATGTGCCCCTTGCGCTCGCATTGCTGGCTCCGGTTCTGTTCAATATCGCGCTTTTTCACGCACTCATGGAACCCAGCGGCCTGCCTATTGCTGGTTTGCTGATCCTGCTCTGGTTTTTGGTGGCATATCCGGTTCGTTCCGCATTTTCAGGCCTCCTTCAACGTCAGGCCTAGGATTCAGCGGGCTGAAAGCAGGCGGAGCGCGGATCATTGCAACCAAGAGCTGGGTCAATATGCTGCATCCATTGCGGCCGTCAGTCCTGCGACGAGGCGATTTGTTTTCAGCCGTGTTTGGGCAGCTGACCGGGCGTTCGTCCCGTTTGATATAAAGGCTTCGCAATTTCGGGCTGGTTACCAAACGACGCCAACCAAAAAGGAACCCCATGAAATCCCGTCAGTTACTCAGCATAGCTTTCGGCCTCGCCGCTGCATTTGTCATCAATATTCATTCCGCCCAACCTCAACAGTTCGCACCCAGCCCCGCCCCGGTCATGGACATGATCCCCGTCCAGCCGGAGTCCGTTGGCTTCTCCGCCGAGCGCCTGGACCGCCTGCACACCACCATCCAGAACGAGATCACCAATAAGCAGCTCGCCGGCGCCGTCACCATCCTGGCTCGCCACGGCAAAATTATCGACTATCGCACCTACGGCGTTCGTGATCTGGCCACGTCGGCCCCCATGACCAAGGACACCATCTTCCGCGACTACTCCATGACCAAGCCCGTCACTGGCGTCGCCATGATGATCCTCTACGAAGAAGGCAAATGGCTGCCCTCGGACCCCATCTCGAAGTTCATCCCCGAGTTCGCGCACCTCAAAGTCTTCAATGGCTTCGATTCCACTGGGAAAATGCTACTCGCCGAGCCCGAACACGCGCCCACCATGCGCGAGCTCATGACCCACTCCGCTGGCTTCACCTATGGCAACGGCGACACCCCCGTCGACAAAATGTATTCCAACGTGAGTATGAGTTCGGCGAAAAGCCTCCAGGAAGTCATTGACCGCCTGGCGCAGATTCCGCTCCTCTATCAGCCCGGTCACGGATGGACTTACAGCATGTCGATGGACATCCAGGGCTACATCGTCGAAAAGCTCTCCGGCCAGTCGCTGCCCGACTTCATGCGCGACCACATCTTCACCCCGCTCGGCATGAAAGATGCCGGCTTCTACGTGCCCGCCGACAAGCGAACCCGTTTTGCTGCTGGATACCACGAGGAGAAAGGCGAGCTGGTCGCCGAGCCAACCACCAACGACATACCTACCGACTATGAAGCGCAGCCAACCGCACCCTCGGGCGGCGGCGGCCTGGTTTCGTCCCCCGAGGACTACTATCGCCTCGCGACCATGCTTCTCAACCACGGCCAGTTGGAAGGAACGCGCATCCTCGCTCCCGCCACTGTCAAGTTGATGACCTCAAACCATCTTCCCGCCGAGCTGCTCAACGGCCACTTCGGCATCGGCCAGCACATCATGCGTCCCGGCTTCGGTTATGGCTACGACTGCGCGGTCGTATTCGATCCACCCGAAGCCAACCTGCCCGATGGCAAGGGGACCTTTTTCTGGGATGGCGCGGCTGGAACCTGGTTCTGGGTTGATCCTACAAACGACCTGGTCTTCGTCGGCATGATTCAGCGCCGCTCCAGCCCCGACAACCACGCTCTCCTTTACCGCACCCACGCGCTCGTCTATCAGGCGTTGGTAGATCCATCGAAGTAGCTCCGTTAAAGCAGACCCATCGAATCGGCCCGTCGCGCCCGCACTGTGGCCTCGCTACAATCAAAGCATCCATGATTCAGTATCTCTATCTCGGGCGCGTCTCTTACGAAGGGGGGCTTCGTCTCCAGGCGGAGTTGGTTGACCTCCGCCTTCAGGGCCGTGTCGATAACGTCCTGGCTCTCCTCGAGCACCCGCCCGTGCTGACCCTTGGCCGCAACGCCAACCGTTCCAACATCTTGGCCTCGGATGAACTGCTGGCCAATCGCGGCATCAACCTCCACGAAATCAACCGCGGCGGCGACATTACCTACCACGGCCCAGGACAGCTCGTGGGCTACCCCATCTTTGACCTCCGCAGCCTCCGCAACCCCAGCAGCGCCTCCCGCCTCGGCGCCGTCGACTTCGTCCGCCTGATGGAAGAAGCGCTCATACGTCTCTGCGCGGTCCATGGCATCCTCGCCGGCCGCATCTGCGGACTCACCGGCGTCTGGTGTCCTCCGATCGGCACCTCCTCGATGGAGAATTGTGCCTCAATGGATAAAGACCACCCTCATGGCGAACGCAAGATCGGCGCCATCGGCATTCATGTCTCTCGCGGCATTACCTCCCACGGATTCGCCTTCAACGTCACCACAGATCTCCGGGACTTCGCCCTCATCAACCCTTGTGGCATCACCAACCGCCCCATCACCAGCCTGAAAAACGAAATAGAGGCGCGTCAGGGTTCGCTGTCCTCCACAAGCGCAATCGAAGCCTTGCCTGGCCTTGAAGACATTGCCCACCAGGCTGCCCGCCAGTTCGGCATCGTCTTCAATCAGCAGATCCTCGCTGTCGAGAGCTTGGCAGCCCTCCGCGTCCAAGCCGCCGCGGCAACCCCACCAGCGAGTTCGACCCCAGATTTTCCCGCAAACGACACCCCGCTCCGGGTTCCCGCTGAGGTCGAGCGACTCGCGCACGTAAAAGACCGCTCCATCCGCACCTAGACCCGGCTTGGAGATTCACCCCAGCGGTTGTTTTCAGCTTGCGTCACTCCGTGCAGGCGCAGGTTCAACCCCTGCATTCCCGTCCACTCCCACACCCGCAGCGATTTATAATCCGGCAGGAACTGCTCGTGGGTGCGTTCCGAATCGCGGAGAAGGGGATTCATGCCAACCGACGTAATCATGCCCCAGATGGGCGAGTCGATCGTTGAGGGCACCATCACGAAGTGGCTCAAGAAGCCCGGCGACCACGTCGAAAAAGACGAGCCGCTCTTCGAGATTTCAACCGACAAAGTAGACGCCGAAATCCCTTCGCCCGAGGCGGGCATCCTCAGCGAGATCAAGGTTCCTGAAGGGGCCACTGTCGGCATCAACACTGTGGTTGCGATCATCGGCGGCTCAGCACCTGTCGCCTCCTCCGAACACGGAACTGACATCGTCATGCCTCAGATGGGCGAATCCATCGTCGAAGGCACCATCACCAAGTGGCTTAAAAAGCTTGGCGACCGCGTTGAAAAGGACGAACCGCTCTTTGAAATCTCCACCGACAAGGTTGACGCCGAGATTCCCTCGCCCATAGCAGGCGTCCTCACCGAGATCAAAATTCCTGAAGGCGCAACCGTCGAAATCAATACGGTAGTCGCGGTCATCGGCGGCGCAATCGGCGCTTCAACTCCAGCGGCAGACGGGACGGGCAAATCGGCCACCACCGCTCCCACGATCAAGCCAGGGGCTTCAATCCCTGCACCGCCGCCCGATGTCCACACCGGCCGCCCCATCCGGTCGTCGCCTCTCGTCCGCCGCATCGCCAAAGAGAACAAACTCGACCTGAACCGGATCCCCGGCACCGGCTCAAACGGCCGCATTACCAAGGAAGATGTGCTCCGCCACCTCAGTCAATATGGCCCTGGAACCGCAACCGCCCCCCTACCACAACCGCCCTCGCCCCCACTTTCCGGCGACTTGGTCCCCATGACCAAAATGCGCGCCATTATAGCCCAGCGCATGGTCGAGAGCGTCCGCACCAGCCCACATGTTCACACTGTTTACAAGGTGGACATGACCCGCATCGTCCGTCTCCGTGAGCGCGAGAAGGCCGGCTTCCAGCAGCGCAACGGCTTCAACCTCACCTACATGCCTTTCATCACCACTGCGGCGGTCGAGGCTCTCCGCCGTTTCCCCATTGTCAACGCCTCGCTTCAAGGCACTTCAATCCAATATCACCAGAACATTAATCTCGGAATCGCCGTAGCCCTTGAGTGGGGGCTCATCGTCCCCGTCATCCGCCAGGCCGAGCAGCGCAGCTTCGTCGATCTCGCCCGCACCCTCGCCGACCTTGCCAACCGCGCCCGCACCAAGAAACTCATGCCCGACGAAACCTCCGGCTCGACATTCACCCTCACCAACGCCGGTGTCTTCGGCGGCGAGTTCGGCACCCCCATCATCAATC
>JBARBP010000141.1:0-7920 GCA_049793195.1 Occallatibacter sp.
CGGGTTCATGCGTTTCGCGGGATGCAGTTGATTGTTACTTACCATCCGGCGTTTCTGCTGAGGGATCCGCGGCAGAAAAAAGAGGCCTGGGCGGATTTGCAGATGGCGATGAAGGAACTGGGGCTGAAGAGGGCGGCTTCTGGCTCCTAGCTTCTGGATCTTGAGCACGGTGTGTATCGATCCCACTCATCACGATGATGCCGTGATGAATGGGGCACCGCGCTATTCTCCTGTTCATTGTAATTTACGTCGGTTCATTTCCATTTGATGACGCTTATTAGATTCGAATAGTCGTCTGTCCACACCTTTGTTCCGGGGTTTACAGTCACTGGCTTCCAACGAGGGTCGGTGGCTAGCGGCCCCAGATCGGCCGGGCTGCGCGCCATGACTAACCACTCGGAAGGGAACTTGCCGGCGTCCTTCTGCGCTTGCGGGATGGGGTCGTCGTGGTCGATGAGGCAGACGAGGTTGGCATCTTGCGCAAGGGCACAGAGCGTGGGCCCAAGTTGCAGGTATTGATTGCTGATGTGGAAGGCGATTATGCCTCCTGGGGCCAACTTGCGGAGGTAGAGAGCCAATGCTTCGCGAGTGACCAGGTGCATGGGAATCATGTCTCCGCTGAAGGCGTCGAGGACGATGAGGTCGTAGTCCGCGTCGGGCGCGTCGCGCAGCTTGAGCCGCGCGTCGCCGAGGACGATTTGTGTGGTGGGCGCGCACTGCTGGAGGAAGGTGAAGTAACGCGGGTTGAGGGCGATGGTCTTTACCGCGGGGTTGATTTCGTAATAGGTGAGCGACTCTCCGGGCTGCAGGTAGCAGGCCATCGCTCCCGCACCCAGACCGACCACGGCCCAATTTGGTTTGCGTAGATCGCCGGAGGTTGTGTGGAGGGTCTTGGCCTGCACGGCAGGAAGGATGCTGCCCGCAGGACCAGAGGTGGTGTAGTAGGCCAGAGGTTCGCGGCTCCTTGCGGGGTCCTGACTTTGCGATCCGTGAAGGGTGCCACCGTGGATGAGGAAGTGAAACCGGAGGTCGGGACTGTTGGTGACGCGCAAGACACCGAAGAAGTTTCTTTCGACGTGGAGCGCCTGACCGAAGATTGGATTGTAGAGAGTGCTTGCGGCTAACAGGGCCACGACTCCAAATGCGAAGCGCATGGGGCGCTTGCCGAAGCGGAGACAGAAGAGCATGGCGCCGCCAAAGATAAGAACAGTAAGCGGATGGGCCAGGTCTGCGCCGGCATGCGGTTGCCAGATTAATGCGGCGGCCATTGCGAGGCCGAGCGCGATGGGCAGGAGCCAGTCGTAGCGCTTGGCTTTTGCGGCGTTGGCAGGAGTCAGCGGAGTGATGTCGATGGAGGGGCGCGCGAGCGCGGCTAGAACCAGGGCCAGCGGGAACTCGACCACGGTGGAGAAGATGACGGGGGCGACGAGTGCATTGAAGATGCCGCCGAGAACACCGCCAAAGGAGATCCATAGGTAGAACTCGGTGAGGCGCGTGACAGGTGGACGGCTGCGAGCGAGTTCGCCGTGACAGACCATGGCCACGGCAAACAGGGTGAGCAAGTAAAGCGCGATCAAAGCCAACAAGGGAAGCTGGATTTTGCAGACGGTGGGGATGAGCGCGGCAAGGATGAGGAAGGGCAGCCTTTGGACGATCCACTGATGCGAAAGGGGCGGGCGCTTGGCGAAGACCAGCACAAAACTCAATAGATAAAATGCCAGCGGCAAAACCCAGAAGAGCGGAATGGCGGGGACGTCGGTGGTGAGCGCGGTGGTGACACCCAACATGAGGCTGGAGGGGATAAAGGCCAGGGCGATCCAACGCAAACGCTGACGCCAGATAGAAGTGGGTTCGGTTTCACGGGCTTGCTGGTTTGAGGCGAGCGGCTGGGTATCGATGGCCGGTTGGGCGCGCCAGACCAGGGCGGCGCAGGCAACAGTGAGGGCGAGAAAGACAGCATAGCCGTAGCTCCAGAGGTGGCTCTGTACGCTTAGGCGCAGAGCGGGTTCCAGGAGCAATGGGTATCCGAGAAGACCTACGAGGCTGCCGGCGTTGCTGGCGGCGTAGAGAAAATATGGATCGTGCGCCTGCTTGTGGCCGGACTGCGAAAACCAACGCTGCAGGATGGGTGTGGAGGACGAGAGCACGAAAAAGGGCAAGCCAACGGCGACCGAGAGCATGGCGAGAATCCACAGCACCGGGTTGCTTTGGGATGGCGGTTCCCAGCCAGCAGGAAGATGGAGCGGCAGGACGGCGAGGGGCGTGAGCGCCACGGCGAGGTGGACGACAATTTGTGTTCTGCGCTTCAGCCATTTGGTGGCAGCGTAGCCGTAGAGGTAACCGGCGAGCAGGACCGCCTGAAAGAAAACGAGGCAGGTGTTCCAGACTGCGGGGCTTCCACCGAGCATGGGTAGCGCCATTTTGGCCAGCATGGGTTCGACCAGGAAGAGCAGGGTGGCGCTGGCAAACATGGAGACTGCGAAGACGATCAGCAGCATGGTGGGGTCATTCCGGTGAGCGTATTTTTTGAGTCAGATTCTCTGCAAGTATTGCCGGGAGGGAGAGCAAAGTCAAAAGTGCGGGGGAGAGACTACGGAAACGAAGGGAGCGGGGCGGCGCTCTGGGCGGCGGGAATCGAGCGTTTTGACGGGATGTGCGTGAGGCGCTACACTTAACACATGATCAAGAGCTTCCGGTACGCGGGGATTGAGAAATTCTTCAAGACCGGGAGCAAGGCGGGGATTCAACCCGCACATGCCGCGAAGCTTTCGATTCAGCTTTTCGCCTTGGATACGGCAAGATCGGCAGGCGATTTGGGGACGCCGGGGTGGCGGTTGCATCAGCTTAAAGGGGATTTGAAAGGCCATTGGGCCATTCGAGTTAACGGCAATTGGCGGCTCACTTTCAGATTCGAGGGGGAAGACGCGATTCTCGTCGACTATCAGGACTATCACGGGAGCTAGGACTATGACGCAAATGTTCAATCCGCCTCATCCGGGCAAGGTATTGCGCGAATACCTGGGAGATCTGGACGTAACAACCGCGGCGAACCGCCTTCATGTTTCGCGCACCACGCTTTCGCGCATTCTCAATGGCGCGTCAGGCATATCGGCGGATATGTCGCTGCGGCTGTCGGACGCGCTTGGAACTCACGCCAGCTTTTGGTATGAACTGCAAGGTGGTTACGATATATGGCAGGCATCACACAAGAAGCGGCCTAAGATTGGACGCTTCGACGTGGCCGCGTAGGGAAGAGCTATCTCTGCGGCAGGTGAGCCTGGGAATGTCTGAGGCATCCGATCCATTTCGCGGCTAGACTGCGGAATGGATGTGGTGGCCAGCGATGAAAGAGGAAGGCTGGTGCCGCGAGCGTGAGTAAGGTTACTCGCCTGACTGTGCCGTCTCAAATCTATCGCCGACGAATTCAAAGACCATCAATCCATCACCGCATGAGCGCTGCTTCTCAGGCGAGAATCTCTCCCATTTTTTAGGAGCCCTTACTGTTAATGTGAGCGAGACTAACCTGTCCACTTCGTCGACTTCTTCGCAAGTATCAATCGTGTCTGAAGGAGTAGAAGAATGTTGCTCCCAAGGCTGGTTGAGAATTCCGTGGAATTCAAAATCTGAAATGTAGGCCGAATTGTAAACATCGCCTGGCTTCAACTTCCAATGGGCGAGCAATTCAGCGGAGTGTAGCTTGGCGGCGCCTCGAAAGGAAACGGATCGAAATCTGTATTGTGGCCCGTGTGAGACAGGAAATGTCACGCGCACCGGGAACTTGCCGTCCTTTTCTCCAAGGAACTGAACGATTGGCTCTTCCAGGACTGGTTTAAGGTAGCCGCGCGGATTGTAAAGTTCGGTAATAACGTGTTCAGCAATCTAGTTCAATAAGGGCATTGAGAAATCGTCCCCTGCACATCCAGGTAGCGCTTTGGCCACCTGTTCATCGGATGGCGCATCCTCTCCTTTTACGATGCAGGCGACAACCGGCGCATTGATCCCAATAATCCGAAAGACGTGGCCACCTCCGCCTTTGTCGACCCAGAATGTATCGATTTCCACATGACCGTTGATTCCGCGCTCGGCAACGACCTTGTTAAGTACGCGAATGATTTCCGGATTGAGTGGACTGTCGTCTGGAATCTCGGGTGTGAAGAGGGGAATCTCCTGTTTAAGTCATGCAAGCAGATCTCTTCGCTTGGTCCACACGAAGTTTTCGAAGATGAGGGGCGGACCAGCCAAAGGGTCAACCTTAAGGTCGATCCAGAGGCTCAGGTTTTCAACGCGAACGCGGCAATCCACTGAGTAAAACAGCCGTAAACTTTTGATTCGATCGCATGCCCGCTGGAGTTCCTGAGTTGTTGTCGGGCTGCCGACACTTAAGTTCAATCCGCGAAGAAGATCCTGGGGACTCAGGCTTTGAATTCCGGATACTGTGGCTCCTGCGAGAACAGTCCCGCGGTATTGCGGAGCAGAGGCGGGATTTGAGCAGCTGACAACTGCGCCAAAATTACGAGTGCCCAGGTCGAAAAGCTTCGGAGGTTTCGCTCATTCGCGTGCATCGGCGTTTCTGACCCTGTTCATTTAGACACCGCTGGGCGAACATTTGCTCCCATTGGGGTCGGCTTCGCCAGTGGACGACTGGAGTTCAGAGCCACGATGAGAGTTTTTCAGCGATTTGAAGAGGTAGATTTTTTGAGCCGTCCCTACGGGACTCCGGTTCTTGGGGAGCTTACCCAGCGCTGAAGCGCTGGGCTAACATACACTGCGCCTCCGGCGCGGGTCTTCAACTGCCATGGACCTGGAACCTGTTTCTGAAACGCACTCTATTTCGACCCCTTTGGGGGCCAGCAATCAAAAAGCCTCCAGTTGCCGGAGGATTCTCACTCAAATTCGATTCTTAGCAGAGGTGATTCCGCCGCCAACTTACTTCCAGTCGCACCAGAGGACTACGCCGCCGAGGATGCCTTCTTTGTTGGAGACGATTTTGATGTTGGGACCTGGGGTGAAGTCGATCTTCTTGGTGTTGCCGCCGCCGATGTAGAGGTGGTCCCAGTTGAAGGTGGCGGCGGTTTGGGCGATGGCGTGTTGGAGGAACTTGTTCCAGGCCTTCTTGCCGAACTTGTCGAGGCCACGGCGGCCAAGGTAGTCCTCGTAGGTTTTGGTTTTCCAGGGGTGGTGGCCTAGTTCGAGGCCGGGGCAGAGGCGGCCGTCGGTGAACAGGGCCGAGCCCATGCCGGTGCCGAGGGTGAGGGTGAGCTCGACACCCTTGCCGCTGACTGCTCCATAGCCCTGGACGGCGGCGTCGTTGGCCACGCGGACGGGCTTCTTCCAGCGCTTCTCAAGTTCTTTTTGCAAGGGGAAGCCTATCCACTTGGGGTGGAGGTTGACGGCGGTGTAAGTGATGCCGCGCTTGATGACGCCGGGAAAGCCGACGGAGACGCGGTCGAATTTGGGGAGAAGCGCGTGGAGCTTGTCGAGGCCCTTGAGTACGGCGAGGGGGGTGGGGACGGCGGGGGTGGGGACGCGCTGGCGATCGCTGACGGGCTTGCCGTTGGCGTCAAGGAGCATGGCCTTGAGACCGGAGCCGCCTATGTCGATGGAGAGGGTGACGGGGCCGACGGGCTTGCCGGGGGTTGGCTTGGCCGGCTTTGAGGATTTGGGGGCGGAGGGCTTTGCTGGTTTGGGTGTCATCAGGAGGAATTGTACTCGGGAAGGGAGGAATTGTGCGGGGGAAATTGGGGATGGAGCGGAGTTAGCGGGGTTGGCGGAGTTAGCCGCGCTGCGCGGGTGTTCGCAAGTTGGCTGCGCTTCGTGCAATGGCGAGTTCGCGGGAGGGTGCTTTGGCAAGGGAATGCTGGTTTTGCACGGATTATTCGTGGGCGGCGTATCCCCTACACTGAAGGTTGCCTCTTATGACTGCCTATTGCGAAGTCGCGCTGCCGGTGCCGTTGGAGCATACGTTCACGTATGCGGTGGGGGCGGGACAGCAGCCGCAGCGGGGAGCGCGGGTGATTGCGCCGTTCCGGAACGAGAAGCTGATTGGGGTGGTGACGGGGCTGGATGCCAAGGCGCTGGAGGATGTGGAGGTGCGGTTTCTGGAGGCGGTGCTGGATGAGGAACCGCTGCTGAGCGAGCAGTTGATGGGGCTGGCGGAGTGGATGGCGGGGTACTATCTTGCTCCGCTGGGTGAGGTGTTGAGGGGGATGCTGCCGCTGATGGCGGAGGTGCGGCGGACGGTTTATTACCGGATTACGGATTTGGGGCGGGATGTGCTGGCGAAACGGGTGGAGACTGGCGAGGTTTCCGAAGATCGTCCCTCAGGGGCTAAAGCCCCGCTTGATTCTGAAGGGTTGATGTACGGGCTGAAGCCCGTACCCTTCAAGACGCCAAACTCGGAGCGTTTCAGTGAAGTGAGCACCACTGCTGGCGGAAAGAGCGGGGTGAAGCGGCGTGGGAAGTTGTCGCGGGAGGAGATGGATCTGGAGCTGCGGGTGTTGACGCGGCTGGCGGAGGGCGAGGCGGTGAAGGTGTCGACGCTGCGGACGGCGACGGCGGCGACGCTGCCGGTGTTGGCGGGGATGCTGCGCAAGAAGTGGATTGCGCGCGAGACATCGGCGGTGGAGCGGGATGCGCGGCGGATGGAGCGGTTCGCGGTGCTGATTCCCGAAGCGCGGCTGCCTTCACTGACGCAAAAGCAACAGGCGATTCTAGCGGAGCTGGCGGCGTGCGGCGGAGAGTTGCCGCTGGCCGAGCTACGGCGGAAGGAGTTGCCTGCGTCGACGCTGCAGACGCTGGTGCGGCGGGGGCTGGTGCGGATCGATGAGCGTGCGGCGGCGTTCAGGATGGGCGGGCTGCGGCCGACGATGACGGAGCCTTTCAAGCTGAATGGACCGCAGATGGATGCGCTGGCGAATGTGGTGTCTGCGCTGGGGGCGTTCCATTCGTTTTTGCTGTATGGGGTGACGGGGTCTGGGAAGACGGCGGTGTACCTGGAGGCAATGCAGCGGGCGTTGGATAAAGGGATGTCGTCGATTTTGCTGGTGCCGGAGATTGGGCTGACGCCGCAGACGGTGGGGCTGCTGGACGCGGCGTTTGGGGAGCGGGGGGCGCTGCTGCACTCGGCGCTGACGCCGGAGGAACGCAGCGAGCAGTGGCGGCGGATCAAGCGGGGCGAGGCGCGGATCGTGGTGGGGACGCGGTCGGCGATTTTTGCGCCTGCACTGGATTTGGGATTGATCTTGGTGGATGAGGAGCACGACCAGAGCTACAAGCAGGAGGAGACGCCGCGCTATAACGCGCGCGATGTGGCGGTGATGCGAGCCAAGCTGGCGGGGGCGGTGGTGGTGCTGGGGTCGGCGACGCCGTCGCTGGAGAGCTGGGAGAACACCATTGCGCAGAACGGTGGGCGGGGCAAGTATTCGCGGATCGAGATCAAGGATCGGGTGATGCACAGACCGCTGCCTGAAGTGGAACTGATCGACATGCGGCGCGAGTTTCAGGAGACGGGGAAAGAGCAGATTTTTTCGCGGTCGCTGGTTGAGCAAACGAAGGTGGCGTTGGATCGCGGAGAGCAGGCGCTAATCCTGCTGAACCGGCGCGGGTATTCGTTCGCGGTGATTTGCCGGGCGTGCGGGGAGAAGCTGGAATGCGAGAACTGCGCGATTGCGTTGACGCATCACAAGCCTTCGACTGACGAGGCCGAGATTGCGCGGGCGGGGCAGCGGCTGGAGTGCCACTACTGCGGGTACAGGCGGACGGTGCCGGCGCGGTGCCCGAAGTGCGACAGCGAACATCTCTATTATTTGGGCGCGGGGTCGCAACAGGGCGAGGAGCGGCTGGCGGAGATTTTTCCGAGCGCCAGGATCGGGCGGATGGATCGCGATACTGTACGGGGAAGGTATGATATGGAGCGGCTGC
>JBARBP010000142.1:0-22662 GCA_049793195.1 Occallatibacter sp.
CTGTGAAGGGAAATAGGTATCGTGTCCCCAGTCTTTCCCTATGATGGATGGGATTCTGAAGAGGAAAGCAAAGGCTGAGTCCAGCCTTCATTCAAGCTTCAAATCAAAGGAGAGCAAATGTCAGAACGCTGGGGAGTAAACTGCGACACGTGTGGAGAATTCATCGACTTGGATGAACAAGACAAAGGCGATTTTGTGACGACCTACCTGCCAGGAGAGAACAATAAGCCTATTCCCTGCAAGTGCGGCTCATCTCATCTATACACTTCAAAGGATGTGGTGGATGAACATGGAGTTCTCTTGAATCCTTGGCCTGAATCAAAGTGAGACCGGCCACAGACCCCCGTCTAGGGCGATAATTCGAAACTAGCGTCTGCGTCTGTTCCTCTTCCATGTGTCACTTGCTGCTTTCCAAACAAAGTGACCAGCCATAGAGCTGACAACCACGATGGCCGCGAGAAGTGAATACACAACCCAGTCTGGCATTCCCCCTGTCGCTTTCCAGAGCGAAATCAATCCGCCAAGCAAAACGACTGCAATGAAGAATCCGATAATGAATTTTGGAATGTCAGCAACTCGAATTGAGTAAATCAATGCTGCCTCCGTTAGAAAGAATCTCGCTTTTCCGGCTCACTCCTTGAATACCATGCACGTTCCGGAGGATTCGGTGGGAAGCATCTTGGCTGGCCTGTATGTCTCGGTGAAACGTCCTGTCGAACGCTGAATTTGGAGTGTGTAGCCAGTCAAAGTATCGAGCTGACTCACAAAGCTGTAGTAGACAAAAACACTAGCAGGGTCCAATTCAATGTGTGGTTGCTCTGGGTCATCAGCCGAAGCCGCCGAATTATCGCCACGTCTCGCTTGGTTTTCAAGCCATGCCCAAGCACCTTCATAAGACAATCCGCGATTATCTTGTAACTCGCTTACATCAGGCATGCTCCATCGACCGAAATCTAATAACCATTCTGTAAGCACTCCCTTGTCATAGGTTTCCTTGCTTACAAATTCGAATGCATACAATTTGTCGTCCGAGTGGTCGTCATACCATTTGTTGGCTATCGCTGAATCTGCGGGCAATTTCTCATCGAATGCGGTAAGTATGTTAGGTCCCCGGTCAATGCTGGTAAGCGACGAGGTCCAATATCGTTCGAAAGTCTTCGGTTGAGGCAAATCAAAGTAAACCGCTATGAAATGGTCCTTATTGGTTTCTGGACAAATATATGAATAGTGCGTCTCTCCGTGGCCCTTCTCACCAAACAGCGCCTTTAAAATGTCTTTATCTCGGGCCTCTACAAGTTGCTTAAAGCTTTTGCAAGCGGTCATCGTGTTGGGGTCAGTGCATTTGATGTTAGGAATCTCCCTTGCCACAACAGGCGGCGATTTCTCGGCAGAGCTTGCCGTGTTGGGCTTCGTCTGTGCGGTTGCTGCAACTGTCGTGAGACCAAGGCTCAGAAGCCCGATGGCTAAGAGCGTGGTACTGCGCCCTCCGTTCATACAACGTCTCCTTCCGGGATGCTGAACGCGGGAAGCAAATAGTTGTCCACCCCCGTGCCCTCGTCTATTCCTCTCAATATTTAAAACTCATGCAGGTTCCTGAATCCTCGAACGGCCCGGTGTCCGTTGACTCAAATGATTCTGTGAACCGACCTGTCGAACGTTGGATGTTCAGCGTGTAGTCCGTATAATTGTTGCTCTTGTTCTTAAAGCTGTAGTGGACGTAAATGCTGGTGCTGCTCATATCTATGTGTGCGTGCTCCCGGTCGTCTGCCGCTATAAATTTATTGGCATTTGCCTGATTGAAATGTGCAAGCCATTGGTATGCGCCTTCGAAGAGGACATCTTCATCTGAACGTTTGTCGTGTTCAGGCAACGGGCGTTGCCACTTGCCGAAATCAGACACGAACGCCGTCATAATGCCGCTTTGCCATGAATCGACAGAAACGTATCCGAGAGCATAAAGGGAATAATCATCATGGTCTTCGTACCATTTTTCCCGGGCTTCTTCGAGTGCCAAGACAGGCTTGCCACCGCCGGATGGGAAGGCTTCTCCCTCTCGTAGGAAGAACTCAGGGTTCTTCGCTCCACCAGGACCTGAATACGGTCGGTACCGGTCGGGGCGAGGCTCATCAAACTTTACAACCTGGAAAACGTCAGCTTTCGGTCGCAGACAAACGTATGCGACATGCCCTTGATTTGACTCTTTGTCGCCAGTCAACGAGTCCATCAAATCCTTGTCCCAACCGTCTACAAGCTGTTTAAAACTCTTGCAAGCCACCATGCTATCGGGGTCGGTGCATTTGATAGGGGGAACCGTGCGTGCTGCAACCGTGGGCGATTTCTTTGGAGTGCCGGTTACGTTGGGCTTCGTCTGCGACATCGCCGCAGAAGCCGTTAGGCCAAGGCTTAGAAGGGTGACGATGGGAAAAACAGAGACGCGTCGTTTGCGCATAAGGATGTTCCTGACAGGATTTTGGCAACAGGAAGAAGCATAGACCAGCATCCTCGCCGTCACAAGCGCATCGCTTTTTTTCGTGTTTCGCATCACACTGGCATTATGACCGTTAGGCAGTATGCAATGTGGTCTGAGGCTATTCGTCGGTTCTTCTTGCACCCATGATTGAGCTAATGATTGCTCCGATAATCAATGTGCATACAGCCCAACAGCAGAAGAATCCGGCGTCTCCCATGTTCGAAGGTAGTGCGATGACAAAAGCGAGAATGAGTCCAACGGGAACGCCAAAAACCAAAAACACCCGAAATTCGTGTTTGGATTGCCGCTCTTTCTGCTTTGCAATCTCAGATGCGGATTGCATTCTTTCCCCTGTAATTGGACTAATCCCCTGAAAAGTGAGGAGGTCAAACTCCTCCTTGGTCATTTGATGCGGTGTTGGCTTGGATTCTTGTTCCGGCTCACTCATGTGAACTCCTTTCGGGAACCGCGGGACATGATACCTATTTCCAAGCATAGCGCCGAGTGCCCCAAGGTCTGGTCCGCCGCAGCGGAAGACCTGAGATTCCGCACCAGGCCCGCTCTCACTAAGCTTCCGCCCCCACCGCACTGCTAAACTAACCTCAGTAAACGCTTCCCGAAAACCGCAAAGATCGAGAAACCGCCATGCTCCTCCAAGCCCTCCGCGAACAAGTCCTCCACGCCAATCAGGAAATCGCCCGCCGCGGCCTCGCGCCCCACACCTTCGGCAACGCCAGCGGCATCGACCGCGCCGGCATCGATGGCACTGGCCGCCAACCTCTCGTCGTCATCAAGCCCAGCGGTGTCGATTACGCCTCGCTCACCCCCGGTGACCTCGTCGTCACCGACCTCGACGGCAAAATCGTCGAAGGCTCCCTCAATCCCTCCAGCGACCTCGACACCCATACCCTCCTCTATCGCGAGTTCCCGCAGATCGGCGGCATCGTCCACACCCACTCCGAATTCGCTACCTCCTGGGCCCAGGCCTGCCGCCCCATTCCCTGCCTTGGCACCACCCACGCCGACTATTTTCACGGCCCCGTCCCCGTCACCCAGTCCCTCACCGCTGCTGAAGTATCCGAGGCCTACGTCCTCAACACCGGAGCCGTCATCGTTCGCCGTTTTCGCGCTGAATCCCTTGATCCCGTCTCCGTCCCCGGCGTCCTCGTCGCCGGCCACGCCCCGTTCGCCTGGGGAAAGGACGTTGCCGAAGCCGTGGAACACGCCGACGTTCTCGAGTACATCGCCCGCCTCGCCTTCCGGAGCACGCTTCTTGAAGCTTCCGAATCCGGTATACCCGTCTACGTTTCTGAGCATCATTACCTGCGCAAACACGGCCCCAAAGCCACTTACGGCCAAAAGTAGGTCAAACCAGGCATCAGCCCGGCGACCATCTCCGGCGTTTGCTTCTCGGGGTGGCGCCAGCCCCAGTCGCACCCTAAAATCCTCTGATTCTTCGCAATTACTCACCAGAATTTATCTTGCTCTCCAGTCTCGGTCTGATTTGGTTAGACATTAACCCCCTTTTTCATCAGCCGCCTACCGATTCACGTAGATTGATCCCTTTCTCCGTAGCCCACTTACAGTTTTCTGCATTCGTAACGCGAAATCCTCACCCTGCCGGTTGACGATTCACGGGTCAGTGAGTCAATATCTTGAGTGATCTCTATAGATTGCCGGTTCCATTCTCAGCTACCTGTGCATTTTCCCCGCTTGGCGATCAACGTGCTACAAAGCTCATTGATGTAGAGTGCTCCCCCCATGGAGACGAGTCTCTTCAACCGTATGCAGGCGACGCTGCTGGCCTTGGCCACGGCCGCGCTCTTCGTATTGGCAATCCTCAACCTTCAGCAGGAACGTCACTTCAAGCAGCCCGACGACGGCGTCTGGTGGCGTGAGTCCAACGGCGGCCTTCGCGCCGAACGCGTCTTGCCGGGGCACGCCGGACAAGTCGCCGGGATTCAGGTAAATGATCTGCTGACCGGAGTGGCCAGTTGCGCCTCCTGTGACGAAACTCCCGTTGAGCGGCTCTCCGATAAGGAACATGCCCTCTACCGCGCCGGCCCCTACGGCCAGGTCTTCTATTCCATTACCCGCGACGGCATCCCGCTCGATACGCCGGTCAAGGTCATCCCCGAACCGCTCGACCGCAGCCTCTCGCTGGGACTGCGCGTCATCGGCCTCATTTATCTCATCATCGGCTTCTATGTCCTCTTCCGGCGATGGGGCGCACCGCGCGCAACGCACTTCTATCTCTTCTGCCTGGTCTCTTTCGCCTGGTATGCCCTCAAGTACACCGGTCAGCTCGACGGGCTTGACTGGACCGTCTTCTGGGCCAATACCTTGGCCGAATCGCTGCAACCGGCGCTCTTCCTTCACTTCGCCCTTAGCTTCCCTGAGGAGCGGTTCAAGAGATTGCGCCGCCGCTGGCTGCTCCCCATCATTTACGCCCCAGGCGCAGGGCTGCTCGGCCTCTGGCTTTGGGCCATTGAAACTCGCGTCGCCACCGGTCTGCTCAAGCACCGCCTCGATCAAACCGCGACCGCCTACGATGCCGTCTTCTACGTGTTGGCCGCGCTGCTTTTCCTGCGCAGCTACAGCCAGGCCGATTCTCCGCTCCTCCGTCAGCAGTTGAAGTGGGTTACGCGTGGAACCCTCCTGGCGGTTCTGCCCTTCACGCTCTTCTACGCAATCCCCTTTCTTCTTGACCTGAATCCGCCTCAGCTGCTCACCAATCTCGCCGGCCTGTCGCTGGTCTTTTTACCCCTGACCTTTAGTTGGGCCATCGTCCGCTACCGGCTCATGGATACGGACCTCATCTTCAAGCGCGGCGTGGCCTATACCCTGGCCACAGGCCTCATCCTCGGCGGCTACTTCGGAACCGTCGCGCTCGTCACCCTGATGGTGCACAACTCCGCGCCTCAGGCGGTGCGCGAGTGGGCCTTCCCCGTCGCCATGATGGTCGCATTGGCCGTCTTCGACCCCCTCAAGCGCCGTATTCAGGGATGGGTCGATCGCGCCTTTGACCGTCATCGCTACGACTATCGCAAGGCCCTTGTCGAATTCGGCCGCGGCCTCAGTTCCGAAACCGATCTTCAGGCCCTGCTCCAGTCCATCGTCGATCAGTTGCCGCGCACGCTTCTCGTGGCCCGCGTCGCCATCTTCCTCGCTGAGGGTTCCGGCCTCCGCCTGGCGGCCTCGCACGGCCTGCCCGCTGAAGTCAGCCTTGCTCAGCAGCGCTTCGATCTTGGCTTCCTTGACCTCGGTTTCGACGATGCCGCCCAGGCCAACCTGCACTCCCACATTTTCCTGGAAAATGCTCAGGCTGCGCTTCATCTGCCTGAGGCCCAGCAAAGCACGGCCGCCCTGCTCGACCTCAACTACTACCTGCCCTGCCGCGTTGCCTCCGGCCAAATCGACGGCAACCCGGCCGCCAGCCGCACCATCGCTGTCATCGGCCTCGGCCGCACCATGGGCGGCGACTTCCTCTCCAGCGAGGATGTCGAGCTCCTCGAATCGCTGGCCAGCTACATCGGCATCGCTCTCCAGAACGCCAGCCTCTATGCTCGCCTCGAAAAGAAAATCGGCGAATTCGAGCGCCTCAAGGAGTTCAACGAAAACATCGTCGAATCCATCAACGTCGGCATCCTCGCCCTCGACCTCGAAGACCGCATCGAAAGCTGGAACGCGCAAATGGAGGCCATGTACGCCCTCAGCCGCGCCGAGGCGCTCGGACAAAGGCTTCAGGATGTCTTCCCCGCCGAGTTTATTGAGGCGCTGGAAGGCTTCCGCAACGAGCAAGGCGTCCATCACCTCTATAAGTTTCGCCTCACCACGCGCGCCGGCGAACTGCGCACCGCCAACATCGCCATTGCGCCCCTGCTCTCGCGCGACTTCGTCTCAGTGGGCCGCATCATTCTTGTCGACGACATCACCGAGCGCGTCACCCTCGAATCGCAGCTCACCCAGGCAGACAAGCTCAGTTCCATCGGCCTCCTGGCCGCAGGCGTTGCTCATGAGATCAACACCCCTCTGGCCGTCATCTCGTCTTACGCCCAGATGCTCTCCAAGCAACTGCGCGGCGATGCCCGCCTCGGCCCCGTGCTCGACAAGATCACCCAGCAGAGCTTCCGCGCCGCCGAAATCGCCAACGGCCTGCTCAACTTCTCGCGCACCTCGACCACGGAGTTTCGTGAAACCGACCTAAACCAGGTCATACTCGATACCCTCTCGCTCCTCGAGCACCAGTTCAAGACCGCGCAAATCGAAGTCGATCTCGATCTGGCAGAGCAGTTGCCCGCCATCCATGGTAACGCCGGCAAACTGCAGCAGGTCTTTCTCAACCTGCTGCTCAATGCCAAGGAGGCCATGCAGGGCGGCGGCAGCCTGCGCATCTCGACTCTTGTCAATGGACATGTCGAAGCCCTCATCACCGATTCCGGTAGTGGCATCGCGCCCGAGCACCTCAAGCGCATCTACGATCCCTTCTTCACCACCAAGACAACTCCCCGGCCGGGCGATAGGCGCGGCACCGGGCTCGGACTCTCCGTCTCCTACGGCATCATTCAGGAGCACGCCGGCAAAATCCAGGTCGAGAGCGCCGTCGGCGCCGGCACAACCTTTCATCTCGAGTTTCCACTACTGAGGAATTCTGTAAATGCCTGAGTCAATCTCCGAGGTAGACCTGCCCTTGAACGAGCCCGCCCTGGAATCCGCAGCAAATGGCAACTCCACATCCGCCGGAGCCGCCGCCAGCATCCTGGTCATCGACGACGAATCCTCCATCCGTGAGTCGCTCGATGTGTTGCTGTCTCTCGAAGGCTATTCCGCCTCCATGGCTGTTGACGGAGAAGAAGGCTTGCGCATGATCGAAGCCAATAACTTCGACCTGGTCCTGCTCGATCTCGCCCTGCCCGGCCAGAGCGGTCTCGAGCTGCTGCCGCTGATCAAAGAACGCCAGCCTGAGCTGCCCGTCATCATGATCACCGCCTACGGCACCGTCGACAACGTGGTTGAAGCCGTCCGCGCCGGCGCGGAAAACTTCGTCCAGAAGCCCTGGGACAACGAAAAGCTCCTCGCCGACATTCGCTCCGCCATCGCACGCCATAAGGCCGAAGAAGAAAACCTTCAGCTCAAGCGCACTCTCAAGCAGCGCTACAACTTCTCCAACATCGTCGGCAAAAGCGAGATTATGCTCAAGGTCTTCGATCTCGTCGCCCAGGTCGCGCCCAGCCGTTCCACGGTCCTCATCCAGGGCGAAAGCGGCACTGGCAAGGAGCTCATCGCCAAGGCCATCCACGCCAACTCGCCCCGCCGCGACAAGCCCTTCGTTCCCATCAACACGGGCGCCATGCCGCCGGAGCTCCTCGAGTCCACCCTCTTCGGCCACGTCAAAGGTGCGTTCACCTCCGCCATCGCCTCCAAGAAAGGCCTCTTTGAAGTTGCCCACGGCGGCACCCTCTTCCTCGACGAAATCGCCACCATGGGCATGGACACCCAGGCCAAGATTCTGCGTGTCCTTCAGGACCGCCGCTTCATGCACCTTGGCGGCATCCAGGAAATCCAGGTCGACGTCCGCATTCTCGCGGCCACCAACGTCGACATGCGCAAAGAAGTGCGCGAGGGCCGTTTCCGCGAAGACCTCTTCTACCGCCTCAACGTAATTACTGTCGACCTGCCCCCGCTCCGCGCCCGCCGCGAAGACATTCCCCTGCTCGCCAACCACTTCCTCGAGTTCTATGCCAATGAGAACGGCTTCGCTCCGCGCAACCTCTCGACCGACGCTCTGCGCGCCCTGGTCGATTACGATTGGCCCGGCAACGTGCGCGAACTCGAAAACGCGATCGAGCGCGGCGTCGTGCTCTCCAACGGCCCCGTCATCGGTTCCGATTTGCTCCCCGGCCACATCACCGGCCGCAGCTTCCAGGACGCCCTCCTCGAGCACAACCCCAATGCCTCTCTCTTCGACATCCTCGAAGTCATCGAGCGCCGCATCATCGTCGAAAAGTTAGAGCGCTGCAACTGGAACCAAACCGACGCCGCCGAGCAATTCCGCATCCCCCTCTCCACCCTCAACCAAAAGATCAAGCGCCTGAACATAGAAATCCGCAAAAAAGGCCGCGAGTAAGCGAAAGAGCGGTCAGTCGTCCGAGATCGCGGAAAGACGATTCAACGCCATCCCGGAAGCGATCCAGTCGACATCGGCGTTTACGAGGACCGATCTCGAATTCTGGTGGCCTTTTATCCTTATTATTTGCCCATGCAGTTTAGCGCCAACCGAGGGATGGGGCGACCGTTGTGAGAATTGCCTCCAAGACATGCGCGTTGTAGGCCACACCCAGTTGATTTGGAATAGTTAGCAAGAGCGTATCTGCCTCCGCGATAGCTTCGTCTTTCCTGAGTTCTTTGATCAGCGCATCCGGCTCAGCGGCGTAGCTACGGCCGAAGATCGCGCGGGTGTTTTCGTCAATTAAGCCGATGGAATCTTCTTCGTGACCGCTGTGTCCGAAATAGGCCCGATCACGGTCGTCGATCAGCGCGAAGATGCTGCGGCTCACGGAGACGCGCGGAGTGCGAGCGTGACCAGCCTCCTTCCAGGCTGCGCGGAAGGCGCGGATCTGGGCGGCTTGTTGGATGTGAAGCGGCTCTCCGCTTTCGTCGAATTTGAGGGTTGAGGTTTGCATATTCATTCCCAGCTTCGCCGCCCACACAGCTGTCGCGTTGGTTGCGGACCCCCACCAGATCCGATCGTGCAATCCTTCGGAATAAGGCTCAAGGCGCAGAAGCCCGGGCGGATTGGGAAACATCGGCCGTGGGTTAGGGCGCGCGAAGCCCTTGCCGCGTAACAGCTCGAGAAATTCTTCGGTATGCCTGCGCCCCATTGCCGCATCGTCCTCGCCGCTCCTGGGGCTGTAGCCAAAATAGCGCCAACCATCGATCACCTGCTCAGGGGAACCGCGGCTGACTCCCAGCTGCAGGCGGCCGCCGGAAATCAGATCTGCAGCCCCCGCGTCCTCAGCCATGTGGTGAGGATTCTCATACCTCATGTCGATGACTGCGGTGCCAATTTCGATCTTTCGCGTTTTAGCTCCAGCTGCCGCGAGCAGTGGAAAAGGTGAGGCCAGTTGTTGCGCAAAGTGATGAACACGGAAGTAGGCGCCGTCCATTCCCAGGCGCTCGGCCTCCACGGTAAGGTCAATGGACTGCAGAAGCGCATCAGCCGCCGACTGCGTTCGTGACTGAGGTGAAGGGGTCCAATGACCGAATGAGAGGAAGCCAATTTTCTTCATACAATCCAGTCTCCTCTATACCCTCCTCAGCGAACATCCCTATCGGCGGTGCAGGCCTCGTCGCGTGCACTTTCAAAAGCGTCGACGAATTCTTGATAGCGACGAGCCATCTGATCTACAGCGGTTTCCCTCGAAATGGTCTTGTCACGCCAATCGACAAGCGGCTGCCAGAAATCGGTTCGGCCAACAGCGAATCCGATGAAGCCTGGAACCTTAGCCGCCGTGGTCAACCATTCGAGCACCTGCCGATCGTCCTCACCACGGCCAAGAATGATGCATCCTACCGTGCTCCGTCCGCCTGCTTTTGCAGTCCCCACTATCTTCTCGCAGTCTTCGCGGCGATCCAGTCCTTCGATCTTCCAGACATCCGGCTCAACTCCAGCACTCTGCAATTCCTGGATGGACCTTACCATGAGCTCTGGACGAATCTCGAGATCGTATGCACTCTTATCACCTTTGACCTTTTCAAGCTGAGCTTTCTCTGCGGGCACCAGCAACTCAAACATGAACAAGCTACGATTCGCGTGCTCCAGGTAATCTGACAGTCGCTTGAGGCGGCCGGCTTGCCGGCGGTTCAACACGGCATCGCCCTCAGGGTTGTAGCGAACCAGTACTTTCGAAAAAGTCGGATGAACGGCTTCGATGTGCTCGGGAAATTCCTCTCCATACTCGAAGTCGAATTCCTCCTGGCCGCTTTTTTCAACTGGACATGCGAAGATGAATGCCTTTGCCGCGGCGTCACGCAGGATCGCGGCGCCAAACTGCTCGTCAACAAGGACTCCCGCTTTTTCCTTGGGCACACCACCCGCAACAGCCTCCTGGAAGCCGTCGTAGATCACCTGCTTGGCAGCCGCGATCTGTGCCGTTTGCTCGGCATTGAGCGTACCCTTCCAGCCAAACATCCCTGTTTCAAACGAGCCGCGATGGTCAAAGGGAAGGATATACAGCGGCTTTTGATAGCCTCGGATGGTCATATTCACTCCTTGAAGTTTCGATGCGGCTCATCAACCAGGGATCTCCAATTTTGCCACTGGATTTCAAACCAATGAGCCCCGTTTGCCTCCTCTCGCGACTTTCTTGCAGTCGTTTGACCAAAACCTCGGGCGGGCCCGGCTAGCGACGCGCCAAATCGCCAATGCACTCATTGAGCCGTGATCGGTAACGGGAAGTCGGCTTGTGGCCAGAGATTTGCAAGTAGCGCCAACTTCAACTGTTGACTTCAGGCCATAGCATGATCTGACGACCGTACGGGTTTCTCAGGTTTGCTATTCTCTATTCCCGATCCCCTGCTTCCAACCACCTCGCCAGAAGCCCTTTCAGCTCCTCGGGCGGCCGCAGCCAAACATCCGCCTCCGTCTCCCGCCATTCTCGCCGCACCAGCGCGCTCAGATGCGGCCCCTCGGCATTATTCACCGCTCGAAACGCCGCCTCATCCGTGAGGTCGTCGCCCGAAACCGCAACCGGCGCACCAGCGCCAGTCTCTTCAAGAATCGCCTCGACCGCGGCCCCCTTGTCGCGCCCAACGCGCAATTCCAACCCCGATTCGAACTCGAGCAACGACAACCCATCCATCCGCGCCAGCGGCTCAAAAAGCGCCCGCGTCCTCTGCTCGATCAACCTCGCCTTCGCCGGCGAAGCTCCCCGCCAGTGCATCACTGCTCCATTAGCCTTGTCTTCAAACAGCCCACCCAGGCTGTCCCGCCGCAGCCGTTCCCGCAGACCGTCCAGCCGCGAGCGTGTCTCGGCCGGTGCTTCCTCCAGTTCACGCCGCCCATCGGGAAACAACCGCTCCGCCCCGTGCAGTCCCCACACCTCGAGCGGCGGCTCCAGCCCCAGCAGTGACGCAATCTCTCCAGCCGGCCGGCCGGTAATCACGGCCATCCGCGTCCGTCCTTGTTTTTGAATGCGCGTCAGCAGCTCCCGCACCCCTGCCCAGGGGTGCGCCTGAAAGCGATCCACGCGAAAGGGCGCCAGCGTCCCGTCGTAGTCCAAAAGCAGCAATGGGTTGGGTGCGCCTGCAAAGGCGCGAAAAAACTCCTCCAGCTTCTCTGCGGCCTCTTCCCTCAACCCTCGCTCCCTATCCAGAGTCTCTTACCGGCTACGCCAACTTTTCATCCGCAACGTCCAGCGCATGCACTGATACCGGCGCAGCCCGATGCACCTCAGTACCTTCCCCGCCTTCCAGCCGCAACTCCCTCAGGTCGCCCAGCACGCTGGCTGCCCAGCGGTAGATATTGTGTTCCATCACCTGCCGCCGCATCCGCCGCATCCGTCGCCGCCGCTCCCCTCGATTCATCTCCAGGCCCTCATGAACCGCCTCGGCCACGCCGTCAATGTCGTATGGATTCACAATTAGCGCATCCCTCAGTTCCACCGCGGCTCCCGTAAACTTGCTCAACACCAGCACGCCATCCTCATCCGCGCGCGCTGCCACGTACTCTTTGGCCACCAGGTTCATTCCATCGTGCAGCGAGGTCACCAGACACACGTCCGCAGCCCGGTACCACCGCCCCACCTCTTCGTGGTTCAGTTGGCGATTGATCAGGATGATCGGTCTCCAGTGCGCCGTCTGGTAACGCAGATTGATCCGTTCCACCGTCGCCTCAACCTGCCGCCCCAAATCGGCATAGCTTGGGATCCGAGTCCGGCTCGGTGCCGCGACCTGCACCATGGTCATCCGTTCCCTGTGCCAGGGATGTGTCTCCAGCAGATTCTCGATCGCCAGCAGCCGCTCTACGATTCCCTTGGTGTAATCCATCCGATCGACGCCCAGCACTAGGCTCTCCGCCCTTGCCCCGAAGTCGCTCAGCAGTTCTCTGCGCGCAAACGCAACTTCCTGTTCCGCCTCGGCCTCTTCCTCCGGGTCGGAGTCGATTTCCGATAGTGGTCCTTCAAACGCCACGCTCACTGGATACGGCCGAACCGTGCTCAGGTGACGATTTCTCAGCACGGTCATATGCTCGCGATCGGTTCGCGACTCCAGCACCCTGTCCACCGTCGATAGAAAATTGTTGCAATGCAGCGGAATGTGAAATCCGATCAGATCGGCGCCCAGCAGCCCGTCCAGCAGTTCGTCCTGCCACGGGCATATGCCAAACGCCTCCGGATTCGGCCATGGAATATGCCAGAAAATCGCCACGCGCGCATCCGGCCGCACCGCCTTCACCAGCCGTGGCAATAGGGCAAAGTGGTAATCCTGCACAAACACAACCGGGTCTACGCTGCCCTCCATCTCTTCAACCACCGCAGCCGCGAAGCGCGCATTCACCCGCTGGTAGCACTCCCAGTCCGTGGCGCGGAAGATGGGCCGTGTGTGCGCAATATGGCACAACGGCCATAACCCCTCGTTCGCAAAGCCATCGTAGTATTGCGACTCTTCTTCCGCGGAAAGCCATACCCGCCGCAGCGTGTAGCGCGGATCGTCCGGCGGTACCCGCAAACGGTCGAAATCGTCCACCATCGAAGAGTCGGCATCGCCGCTGCCGCTCGCCACCCACACCCCGTCGCACGCCCGAAGCACCGGTTCAATTGCCGTCACCAGCCCGCTCGGAGGCACAATGCACACCGTCTCCCGCCCCTGGTGAATGTGCACATACGGCTCGCGGTTCGAAACCACAAAAATGCGGCTCGAGCCTGACCGGTCGCGCACATGCACGGCCAGCCGCTCTTCGGTCCACATGTGCTCTCCGGCGTCCCGCAGGCGCGCCTCGGTGGCAGCCGAGGCGCGCGCCGCCATCAGACTCTCCGCCATCGTTTCCACTTCTCGAACCAGCGGCCTGAACAGCTTTAAGTCCCCAACGGTCAACTTCTCCATCGAGGCCCCGGAAGGTTGTTCCGTACGGTCCGCCCTCAGGCGTAATCGGCGCAGCTTCTCCGCGACCTGCGTCATCGGCCGCAGCAAAAACCAGCTCACCATGGCCAGCGTCACCACCACGATGAAAAACACCAGCGCCACAATTCGCAAGAAGCTCCGCTGCCATACCGCGATGCCTTCGCTTCGGATATAGCCCGCGTCGGCCACAATCGCCAGGGTCCCTATCAACGCGTTGCCATTGTGCAGCGGCTGCGCTTCTTCCAGCCATTGCCAATCGCCGGCGTGTCCAAATGCGCTGACCACATCCCCTTTTTGAATTGACTTCTGGATCACTCCATAGGGCAGAGCCTGCAACACTTCCTGAGGCCCCGTACACGCCAACAGCCTCCCTTGGCCGTCATACACCGCCAGGCCCAGTACGCCGGTCCTGGACTTCAGGAGTTCCACCACCCCTGGAGCCACTGAAGGGTCCCCGGTCTCAAGCGCGCTCGTCACATCCGGCTGCAGGCTCATCCCCATCCACCGGATGCGCCGCTCCAGCTCCACGCGCAAAGTGTGTTTATGAGCCAACACATCAAAATAGGTTGAGGCCACCGAGACCAGCGTCACGGCCACAATCAGGGCAAGAATCAGGCGCACACGGAACAGGTGCATTCGTTACCCCCTATCCTTTTATTAAAATATTAGATGCCCTTTCTTCTTCCTCTGCCAGTCGCACCAGCCGCTAAGTTGCAAATATTTAATTTTAGATGTCTTACGTGGTCAATTCTGACCAGAGACCCCGCCGTTTTTCAACCGCCGGCAGCTTTCCACAACCAATCCGATCCAGCCTGATTTGCGGCCTTCAAACAGCGCCCGCTCGATCTCCGATCCCGATGCGCTATTCTGTCCAAGACAGTAACACACACCCTCATTCCTGCAAACCGGCACAAAATATGGCGACCATCTCGATCGACCGCACCGCCAAACAACTCGTGCTCACCATACAGGACTATTCCTTGTTCGCCTGGCGTGCTTTCATGAACCTTTACTCGGAGCCCCGTTACTGGTCCGAGTTCCTCATCCAGTCCGACATCATCGGTGTCGGCTCCACGGCCATCGTGCTCCTCGCCGGCTTCTTCACCGGAGGCGTGCTCGCTCTCCAGTCCGCCGCCACCCTTTCCCAGTTTGGCGCCACCGCGGTCACCGGCCAGTTCGTCGGCATCACCATGATCCGAGAACTGGGCCCCGTGCTCTCCGGAATCATGGTTGCCGGCCGCAACGCCTCCTCCATGGCCAGCGAACTCGGCTCCATGGTAGTCACCGAGCAAATCGATGCCATGCGCGCTCTCGGTGTCGACCCCATGCGCAAGCTCGTCACCCCGCGCATCTTTGCCTGCATCTCCATGCTCTTCTTCCTCACCATCGTCGCCGACGCCTTCGGCATCATCGGCGGCGGCGCAGTCACCGTCTTCCTCAATCACCAGGACGGAACCCAGTACTTCTCCAAGGCATGGGAGTCGCTCCGCTACCCCGACATCATCCAGGGACTCATCAAGCCCCTCTTCTCCGGCTACATCATCGCTTCCGTCGGCTGCTTCTACGGCCTCCGCACCACTGGCGGAACCCAGGGCGTAGGCCGTTCCACCATCCAGGCCGTCGTCAACTCTTCCGTGCTCATCATCCTTGTCGACTTCCTCCTCACCAGGGTGTTGCTTGCCGTCTTCCCTCCCATATGAGTGCCTCCACCACTTCCGGCCAGCACCAACCGGAGCAGCCTGGTCAGGCACAGTCCGGCAAGCTCTTGACTGCGGAGCTCGAGCCCGTCGTAGCCTTTCGCAATGTCTCCATCTCCTTCGATGGCGCGCCGGTCCTCGACGACGTCAGCTTCTCGGTGGCTCCCGGTGAGACGCGCATTCTCCTCGGCCCCGCCGGCGTGGGCAAAAGCGTCCTCCTCAAGCTCTGCAATGGATTGATCCGCCCCACCAAGGGAAGCATCGAGCTCTTCGGCGAAGAAATCGCCGCCATGCCCGAAGAAAAGCTCTTCCCCCTGCGCACCCGCATCGGGATGGTCTTTCAGGAAGGCGCCCTCTTCGATTCCCTCACCGTCCGCGACAACGTCGCCTACCAGCTCATCCAGGAGCTCGTCCCTGACGACGAAATCGATACCCGCGTCCACGAAGCCCTCACCTTTGTCGGCCTTGCGGAAACCTTTTCCCTCTTTCCGGCCAGCCTCTCCGGCGGCATGAGGCGGCGTGTTGCCATTGCCCGCGCATTAATCAACCATCCCGACATGCTCCTCTACGACTCGCCCACCGGCGGCCTCGATCCCGTCACCTCCACCACCATCATCGAGCTCATCATCAAGGAGCGCGACGTCCATCGCACTCCCTCCATCCTCGTCACCCACCGCCTCCAGGACGCATTCATGCTCTGCACCCACGAGTTCTCCACCCAGTACGACTGCATGATCCCATTCCCCAACGGCGAGTCCGACCCAAACACCACTTTCCTCATGCTCGATGAAGGCCGCCTAATCTTCGACGGCTCGCTCCACGACCTCATCCGTTCCGAAAATCCCTTCGTCCGCGAGTTCCTCGAGTAGCGCTCTTTTCAATTCTCCTTTGACGATGTATGCTATACATCATGAAGCGGACCCAACTCTATCTCGACGACGATCTGTGGCAGGCTCTCCACACCAAGGCGGCCATCGAGAAAACAACCGTCTCCGATCTGGTGCGCACCGCCGCCCGCAAACACTACCTGAACGATTCGGAGAAGCGTCAGAAGGCGCTGCTCGGGATTGTCGGAATTTGGAAGGACCGCACCGATTTACCAGACACCGAGACCTATGTGCGTAGCCTGCGAAAAGGCACGCGTCTGAAGCGATTGGGCATATTGTGAGCGTCCTGCTCGATACCGATGTCGTAATCGAGATTCAGCGCGGCACGGATCGCCACATTGGCGCGCAATGGGCAAGCCTGGTAACCTCCGGCGCATTGATTCTCTATTCGCCCATCGTGGCTGCGGAGACCTGGGCTGGGGCACGCCCGCAGGAGCACTCACAAGTTGAGAGCTTCTTTGATGCGCTTATCTGCCTGCCGGCCGATGATCGAACGGGCAGGTTGGCAGGCGACCTGCTGCACAAATATGCGCGCAGTCATAACTTGGAGGTTCCCGATGCGTTCATCGCCGCGGCAGCCATTCAGCACAAAGCCTCCCTGTGGACCCGCAACCGTAAACACTACCCAATGACGGGCCTGTCCTTTTATAGCTGAACGGAAGATCATGCTTACGGGCTCTTTTCGCCGTCAGCCTTTTGCTTTGCTAGGTCGATCGCTTTTTGCATTTGCTCTTCGCGGCCATGACGGCGGGTGGCCCCAGTCTCATACCGAACATCACAGGTCGAGGCTGCCCCCGGCACGGTTTGGAGATCTCACCGGGACCGGCCCAACCCGCCGGCGGAAGACATGCCAATTCATCGGAGGCAGCAGGAGCGGGGTACCCACAATGTGGGTCGAGGCCCCTGAATACCCAACCTCTCCGAAAACGGCCTTCAGGCCCGGAAACCCCTACCCCCTCGGTCAGGCCGAGTCGCCACGCCCACAATCCCCAACCTCTCTTCCTCTTTTTTGAAGGGGCTTTGTGTCAGGGCACGAGTTCACTCGTGCCGCCAACCCCCCTTCTTTTTTGAAAATGAATCCGCGCGGCCAAGCCGCGCGCCCTGGAGCCTGCCCTGAGCACCGTCGATGGACCCAACCCCGCCATCCATTTCCTGAACACGAGCCGACTAGTCAGGACTGATCCACCGTCGGTGAGCGAATTCGCAATTACGTGTCAATCACCGTAACCTCCGGTGCTACTCGGTTCGGAGCGCTTTCATTGGGTCTAACCGGGAAGCCCGCCATGCGGGAGCCAGGCAGGCCAGAACCGCGACCGCCAGCAGCGTCGCAATCACGCCGGAGAGGACCACTGGATCAAGAGGCTTGGTTCCGAAAAGCATCGACCGGAAGATGCGTGTCGCCGCGAAGCTCATCACCAAACCAAGCCCGAGCCCGAACAGCGCTGGCCGCAGGCCATCCATCAGTATCAACTGCAACAGCTGATCTCGTTGTGCGCCGAGCGCCATGCGGATTCCCAGTTCCGAGGTCCGCTGACTGGTAAGGTACGATAGCACGCCGTACAATCCCACCGAAGCAAGAATCAACGACAAAACAGCAAAAGCCAGCACAAGGGTTGCGCTCAGGCTCTCATTCACCAAGGACGTGCCAATGATCTGGTCTATGGTGAGCACATCTGAGACTGGAAGTTCAGGATCGAGCGACGCGATCTGTTTCTGCAGCGGTACCGAGAATTGCAATGGATCCGTTGCCGTGCGAACCGCGAGCATCGCACCGCTCCGGCCCTCAAGGATGGGAAAATAAACTGTTGCTTTCGGCTCTTTGCCGACTTGGTACAGGATGTCGCCGACGACGCCCACAATCTCCCAATCCACCAGGTTAGGCGCTCCATCGTGGGCGCGCCCTGGAACGTGCAAGTGTTTGCCGATAGGATCTTCGCCTGCGAAATATTGCTGAACGAGTTGACGGCTCACAATCACCTTATACGAGCGCGTAAGACGATCGTCGTTGGTAAAGAACCGCCCGCTCACAAGCGGAATTCCGAGTGCGCTGAAATAGCCTGGATCGGCCCAGCGCGTCATCGCGTCGGGCAAGCGTTCGCCCGTCTTGAGCGGAGGATGCTCCTTCACCGTGAATTCGTCGGTACCCCAGTATCCTGTTCCCGGAACCGTGGTTCCCAATGCAGCGCCGCGAACTCCGGGCATAGCTCTCACTTGCGCCAGCAGCGCTTCGTTGAATGCGTTTTGCTTTTCCGGCGTGTCGTACTTCTTACCGGGCAGGTTGTATTGCAAAGTGAGCGTGTTGTCTACTACGCACCCCACATTGGCTGCGCGCAATTGCATAAAACTTTTGAGCAGCATCCCGGCGGCCACCAGCAGCACCACGGTGATTCCAATCTCCGCCGTGAGCAGCGACTTTCTGAGCGCGGTGCGCGAAACGCTGCTCAAGCCCGTTCGAACCGAGGTTTGCAGGGCCTTCAGCATCGACCTGCCTGTTGTGGAAAGCGCCGGGAGCAAACCTGCAATCAGCGCCGCAGCGAACATGAGAGCGCAGGCGAACGCAATCACCGCGCCATCAACGTGAATGCTCTGCGCGGTGGGCAGGTCCTTCCATGTTCTTGCCAGCCACTCAGTGGCACCCAATGACAGCAGAACACCAAACACACCTCCGGCTGCGCAAATCAGAACACTCTCGGCCATCTGCTCGCGAATCAGGGTGGCCCGTTGAGCGCCGAGGGCGCTTCGTATTGCCACCTCCTTCTGCCGTGCCGCGCCCCGCGCCACCAGCAGGTTGACGATATTGAGGCAGCCGATAAGCAGCATGCAGCTAGCTGCGGAAAGCATCAACGTCAGCGGCTTCTTCACATTTCCGGCGAGATCCTCGTTCAGCGAGCGTAAAACAACATCTTCAGCCACAGGGTCGTGCGGGTACTGCAAATGATTCTGGTACTGTATGGCGGCCACCTGCGCGATTGCGCTGGTCAGGCTTATGTCAGGGCGGAGCCTTGCCACCACCTGGCTCCCATGCCAGTCGTGATGCTGGAGCATCTCAGCACTGGCATCGGCCTTGTAGGGGACCCACAGCTGAATTCCGGCATCGGGATACGCGAACCACGAAGGCAGCACGCCGACCACTGTGTAGGGTTTGCCGTCGAGGTGAATCTGGTCGCCCACAATCTTCGCGTCGCCTGCAAATCGCCGCTCGAACACGCCCCAGGTCAACATCACAACGGCGCTGCCGCGCTGATCTTCCGCTTCCGTAAAGTCCCGGCCCAGTGCTACCTGCACTCCCAGCAGTGAAAACAGGTTCGAGGAACCTGCCGCGGCGTGGACCGACTCCGGCAATTCGTTTCGCACACCGGTGAGGTTGTATCCATCAGGGCGCATGATTGCCATGTCTTCAAAGCCGTGGGTCTTCGAACGCCAGTCGTAAAAGTCGGCTGGCGCAACAGGGTGGTAGCTGAGTTCCCCTCCTCGGAAGTGTTCGTACACCATCACCAGCCGAGTTGGATCGCTAAAAGGCAGCGGCCGCAGCAACGCCGAACGCATCACGGTAAAAAGGGAGGTGGCACCGCCGATGCAAAGAGCCATCACCGCGACCGCGATGATCGTGAATCCGGGCGTGCGGCTCAACGTGCGAAAGGCGTATTTTACGTCGCGGGCGATACCGGCAAACGGTTGGGGAGTGTTTTGCATCCATAGCGATTCGCGCACCTTCTGTGGGTTGCCAAATTTCAGTCGCGCCTGTCGCCGGGCCTCGTCGGACGACATTCCCCGCGCCACGTTATCAGCGGTTTCTTCGCTAAGAAAGGTCTCGATCTCGTCTTGCAACTCGACGTCCGAGCGCTCGCGGCGAAAAAATCTTAACCAACTCATTGCGCACCTCCTTCTTCGCCCATCACTAGGCCAATGGCGCGCGTCATCTGGCGCCAGCGGGTGGTCTCGCGCACCAGCTGTTTACGCCCTTCTGCCGTCAGCCGATAGAACTTTGCCTTGCGGTTGTTTTCGCTCGCGCCCCAGTGGGAAGAAACCCATTTACGGTCTTCGAGACGGTGAAGCGCCGGGTAGAGCGAACCCTGTTCTACCTCGAGAACTTCTTCGGAGGTGTGCTCAATTACTTTCGCGATGGTGTGCCCGTGCGCATCTCCGCCGATAAGTGTCCGTAGGATCATCATGTCCAGAGTGCCCTTGAGCATCTCGCTGTCGGGTTGGTTCTTTTTGGCCATCCGTCTCTCCACTCGATGTTCTATGGAAAGAAATCTTACACCACTCGAACTTCTATGGGAAGAAATTTACGGGAATATTTTCGCGGTTTTTGGTCATTTGGCGGAGGCTGGCCATCCCACTCACCGACAGCCGGTTAGGCGATTGTCAGAATTACACCCCGTAAACGCCGATCCAGCCACCAATTACCGCCCTCCCCACTCTTTTTCCACTTCCGCCCCTTCGTTTTGCAGATAATTACCCTCCAAACGCGCACAATCATTCCATAACCATCCTTCACCCTCCACCCAGCCGAATCGGATTGTGCCTCGACGGATCAGCCGAAAGCTGAGAACAAAAAGCTGAAAACGCCTGTAACTCCTTTGCTGAGCTTATTTTGCGGCATTTGGCCCAAAAACGCCCATAACCCCTTTGATGAGACGATTTTGGCCTCTAACCCAAATGCCATGAGGATTTTACAGCCGGCTTGTCTAGTATCTTGTTGTGCCCGAGGAATTTGCCCTGTGGCAGGGGGGAGGGGGGTATCCGCCTGTGGAACTGTGGCGAGGCCCACCATCAGGAGCGGAGCCGAAGGGGCTGACCGGATTCCCGCAACGACCTTTAACCCGCGAACCCACTGCACCGCAATCACCGCCGCACCCGAACATCCGGAGCTACAGCAAATTCGGAATTGCCGTAGACCGAAGCCTCGTAGCTTAGTGGCTTTTTTCCTTAAGAAAAAGCCACCTTTCAATGCACTCAAAAGGACCACGTTAATTCCGGATTTGCTCTAGAATCGATTTGCTGGAAACTACCAGCTGAATCGGGTGCACGATGGCCTTCAAGTTCCAGAACTTCGACTTCCTTCACCTGGACTCCGGTTTCTCTGAAGACGAACTCCTCGTCCGCCGCACCGCCCGCGACTTCGTCGAAGACAACATCGTCCCCATCATCGAGGATTGTTTCCGCGAAGGCCGCTTCCCGCGCGAACTCGTCCCCATGATGGGCGAGCTTGGCTTCTTCGGCGCAACCATCGAGGGCTACGGATGCGCCGGCATGTCCAACGTCGAATACGGCCTTGTCATGCAGGAGCTCGAACGCGGCGACTCCGGCCTGCGCAGCTTTGTCAGCGTCCAGTCCGCGCTCGTCATGTACCCCATCCACGCCTTCGGCTCCGACGAGCAAAAAAACACCTGGCTCCCCGCCCTCGCCAGCGGCAAGAAACTCGGCTGCTTCGGACTCACCGAACCCGGCTTCGGCTCCAACCCCGGCGGCATGACCACCCGTGCCCGCAAGTCCGGCGACGAGTACATCCTCAACGGCGAGAAAATGTGGATCACCTCCGGCACCATCTCCGACATCGCCATCGTCTGGGCCAAACTCGAAGGCGAAGGTGACGCCGGTGGCAGCAGGGAGTCTGCCGGCAACGATTCCGTCCGCGGCTTCCTGGTCGAGTGTGACCGCCCCGGCTTCTCCGCCGCCGAAGTGCACGGCAAGTGGAGCCTCCGCGCCTCCTCCACCAGCGGCCTCACTCTTCAGAACGTGCACATCCCCGCCGCCAACCTGCTCCCCGGCGCAAAGGGCTTGAAGAGTCCGCTCATGTGCCTCAACCAGGCGCGCTATGGCATAAGCTGGGGCGCAATCGGCGCAGCCATGGATTGCTACTCCACCGCCCTCCAATATTCAAAGCTGCGCAAACAGTTCCACGACCAGCCCATCGCCGCCCATCAGCTCATCCAGGAGAAGCTGGTCTGGATGGCCAGTGAAATCTCCAAAGCCCAGTTGCTTTCGCTCCACGTCGGCCGCCTCAAGGACGCAGGCACCGTCGGCCATCAGCACATCTCCATGGCCAAGCGCAACAACGTGTGGATGGCCCTCGAATGCGCGCGCCTTGCCCGCGACATCCTCGGCGCCAACGGCATCACCGACGACTACCCCATCATGCGCCACATGATGAATCTGGAATCCGTGAAGACCTACGAAGGCACCCACGACATCCACGCCCTCATCCTCGGCCAGCACCTAACCGGCATCGCCGCCTATTAAAGCGCAATCGAAAAACCCGCCTCGATGAGATACGTTCCCCGCCCTCCGCATGCATAATCTTAGTCATGCCGATTCCGCGAATTCGCATAGTCGCCCTCGCCGCTGCGTGTCTCACTTCCATTGCCTTCACCCAGCAACCGTCGACACCCATCGTCCTCCACGCCGCCCGCCTGCTTGAAGTCGACACCGGAACCATCCTGCATCCCGGCGAAGTCCTCGTCGAAGGCGACCGCATCCGCGC
>JBARBP010000143.1:0-9751 GCA_049793195.1 Occallatibacter sp.
CCGCGAAGGGAATCGCCAGCATGGTCGCATCCGAAGCCTTCACCTGAAAGAATAATGACTCCATATACCGCGCCGAGGCCAGCCCGAGCCCCACTCCCGCCACCAGTCCCGCCACCACCATGGTGAAGATACTTCGCGTCACCAGTTGGACAATGGCGCCACCACGCGCGCCCACGGCAACCCGAATCCCGATCTCCCGCCGCCGCTGCAACACCGAGTAGTTCAGCACTCCATACAGCCCGATGCCCGCAAGCAAGAGCGCTACAGATGCAAAGAACACACCCAGAGTAGCCAACAGTCGCTCTCGCACCGTTTGCCCATCGATCAGCTCCTGTTGCATTCGCACATTGCTCACGCGTATGCCCGCGCCGGCCGCTGCAACAGCCTTCCGCAGTTCTCCAGCCCGTGCCATCGGAGCCGCCGGATCGTCGCCTGCCATGCGCACCAGAAACGTCGTGTTTTGCTCAGGCTGCACGACACCCGTCACATCCACCTCGTGCAGTGGCACGAAGGCCACCGGCAGTTGCGCTTCGCGCACGTTTCGATAAGGCGCATCCACCACCACGCCAACTACAAGGAAGTGCTGCCGCGATCCATCGTCGCCAATTTCCTCGAAATGTCTCCCCACCGGGTTCTCTCCGTTAAAGAACCGCTTTACAAACGTCTGGTTGACAACGGCCGCGCCTGGATTCACATCGCTCGACAGAAACTCCCGGCCCGCCATGATCCGCATCCGCATGGTCTCAAACCAACCCGGCGAGACTGTGAGAAAGTACACCAGGTCCACGCTTGGCGGCCCGCCGTTTACCGCCACCGCATTGTTCCACGAAGCCGCCATCAGCGGCCATCCCGACTCGGCAACGCGCTCCACCCCAGGCTTGGAACGAAGCACATCCGCAACCTGCTCCCACGCCTGGGGAAGTTTTCCATGCGGCGCCACTGACTCCAGTAGCAGCAAACCCTGCGGCGAGTAACCCAGCGGGATTTGCGACAACCGTTGAAACGTCTTCAAGAACAGCCCTGCCGTGAACAGCACCAGGAAGCAAAATGCCACCTGGACAGCGACCATCCCATGCATCATCCGCCGCCGGGCGTGCGGGTCGTCTCCACCCTTCAACGCGCTTACCGGCTTCACCGCCGAAGCTCGAAATGCCGGCAGCATTCCAAACAGCAGCATCACCGCCACGATCAGCACCACGCCAAAACTCAGCACCCGCCAGTCCGGCGGCAAGATAAGCCGCGCCGGATTGTCCGGAGAGCTGATCATGCTTAGCACCAGCGGCGCTGCCCTCCACGCAAACATCGCGCCCAGCCCACCGGCCAATCCAGACAGCATCGCGCTCTCCACCAGCACCATCTGCACCAGACGCCATCGCCCCGCGCCTATCGAAACCCGCAGCGCCATCTCTCGTGACCGAGCGGCAGCAAGAACCGAGATCAGGTTGGCCACATTCAGGCAGGCAATAAGCAGCACAAGCACCACCAGCGCGCCCAGCCACTCCAGTGCTTGCTGGTAGTCTCCCTGCAGTTCTGAAACCCCCGACGACGCCCGCAGAAACTCCACCCGCTGATGCAGGTAGTTGTCGATGTTCTGCTGCGACATTCCCTTGAATCCCTTGGCGCGCTCACTTTCAAATTCCATATTCACGGCGTCCAGCTTCGCGCGTAGCGGCTCCATGCTCGACTCCGGAGGGATCACCGCCAGAATTCGGTGCCACGTGGAATCGTCGCGCGTCACCCACAGGTGCATCATCGTCGGCAGAAAGATCTCCGTCACCGTTCCCGGCTCCGTCCCCGTAAAGCTCTTCGGACCGACGCCTACAATTTCGAGCAGCTGGTCGCCCATCCGAAAAGTTCGCCCAATCACCTTCGGATCACGCCCAAACCGCCGCGACCAGTAATCGTAGGACAAGACCGCCACCGGATGCGCGCCTGGAATCCTGTCGTCCTGCTGGTTAAACAGCCGCCCCAGCGCCGGATGCAGCCCAAAGCTCTCCCACATCCACCCGGAGACATACTGCACCATTCCCTTCTCCATCTCCTCGTCCGAAGCAAAGGTCAAGTCCCTGCGTTCGGCGTAGGAGACCGCGACCAACTCCGCCTGCCCCTTCGCCGCCGACCGCATCAACACAAAATCCGGATACGCCCAGCCATCGAAGTGAGTCGGTTTGCCCTCAAAAGTAAGCTCCGCGCGCGACACCGCAAACAGCCGCTCGGGAGCAGCCACCGGCAGCGGCCTCCACAGCAGCGCGTCTATCAACCGAAACGCAGAAACGCAAGCTCCCATCGCCAGCGCCAGAGAGAGTATGGCTGCTGCCGAGGTCACCCGGTTCCGCCGCAACTGGCGCCAGCCAAAAATCACGTCCGCCTTCAGCCTATCCAGCCATCCTGAAACTTGAACGCGGCGGCTTGCTTCACGCTGCCGCAACATCGATCCGAAGACCTTGCGCACCTCCCCTGGATCGCGCCCTTCGGCAACCGCCTCTTCAATGTGCGACTCGAACTCTTCATTTAACTCGCGGTTCAATCGATCTCCGCGAAACACATTCCACATTCGCGTCCAAACCGACATCTCAAGCCTCCCGCAACACCCTGTTGATCGCCAAACTGACGGTCATCCAGCGTGCCTCTTCCATTGCCAGCTGCTTCTTGCCAGCCGCCGTCAGGCGATAGATCCGCGCCCGCTTGCCGTTCTCCTTTACCACCCACTCCGCGCCAATCCACCCGGCCTCTTCCATCCGGTGCAGGGCCGGATACAGCGACCCTTCTTCCGGGCTCAATACCTCGCCCGACGTTTCCTTGATTGCCGTCATGAGGGCGTATCCATGCAGCTTTGGGCGCCGCGAGAGTATCGTCAGCACCAACAGGTCAAGCGAGCCTTGTAGTGTGTCTGTCTTTTTCATACTTAGATGTCTTAATATATAGATACCTAAGGAAAAGTCAAGAGAGAATTTCCCGATTTGTAAATTGGCTGCCGGCTTTCTGGAAATGGCGGAGCTGGAGAATGAGATGAAAAGGCAGCTTGGGAGCGCTACGGATGTTTAGACTGAGCAACTTTTGTTGAAGTCCTCGGCTGCCTGAAACAATCGACGATCAACTGATTAGGAAGGGTCTAAAATGGCGACCGGCCAAATTGCTCATTGAGCGAGTCTAAAGGGTGATCGAAACGAATTAGTCCTCGAAAACGCCGTTGTATTCACCAAATAGCCAACCCCCGAGTTGTCGGCTATAGGGAAACTGCACCACTACCCGCCAATTCAATATGGAGTTGCGGAAGCTCTGCATTTGCCGACTTACTGGACGGCTTGCCCTAATCGTCGAATGTGGCAACTGCGGGGTAGCGAGGTTCCACTTGGCCGGGTTCCGCTTTTTGAAGCCCCACATCGGCGCGCGTTGTTGCCCGGCGCGTCGACTTTTTGGCCCTTGATCTGTTTGCAAAGTGGGCGCATGCCTGCTGCTTTTGCCTTTTCGGCCCCGCCCCTTTTGTGTCACACTTCTAGCCATGGGAAGCAAAGATAAAGGCAGAAAAGAAGTGAAGAAAGCGCCCAAACCCAAGCCCAAGCCTGAACCCGGCCGCAAACGCGAAGGGTTCGCTCCGGCCCCGCCTAAGTAGGACGCTTCAAGCCTCAACCCTCAAACGCGTCTTGTCGAGCAGGCGCAGAAAGGCTTTCTCTGTCCCAGAGAGGGCCTTTTTGACTTTTGGCTTTCCAAAATAGCCGGCTCACCCGAAGCTTTTGCGGATTTGCCGCACCTGTCTGCTGGCATTCGCTACCAGTCACAGCAACTTCCCAAAGAAAGCGTTAGCTTCATTACAGTTGACTTATCGGGAGGCACCCCCATGTGCTGGAAACCTGCTGCAATCCTCCTTTCCGCCTTGATATTGACCGCAGCCGCTGTTTGCCAACCAGCGGCCATCCCCTCGCCAGTCGCCGCGCCCTCGGGACGGGGTGTTGCCGAGCGTCCCGTGATTGGCGTGGCGCTCGAGGGCGGAGGCGCGCTGGGCCTTGCGCACATCGGCGTCTTCCAGTGGATGGAGGAGCACCATATCCCGATCGACCGTCTGGCAGGCACCAGCATGGGGGCGCTTGTTGGATCACTCTATGCCTCCGGCCTCACGCCTGCCGAACTACGAGCCCTTGCCACCAGCGACGCCTTCATGGGCGTTTTCACTCTGCAATCGCCTTATGCCGACGCCAGCTTCCGCCGACGCCAGGACCGCCGCGAAACTCCACAGAGCCTTACCGTGGGACTGAGGCACGGTCCTCAGTTGCGCAACGCCCTGCTCACGGATCGTGGAGTCAATGAGTTCCTGGTCGCCAACATGTCCGCCTACAACTCCGAGGGCCTGGAATTCGACCGGATGCCGATTCCATTTCGATGCGTGGCTACCAATCTGAATACTTTGCAGGCGGTCACCTTCGACCACGGCCCTTTGGCCCAGGCCGTTCGCGCTTCTATCTCCATTCCCGGAGTCTTTCCACCCGTGAAGGGGAACGATGGCGATTATCTTGTGGACGGCGGCATTCTGAACAATCTGCCCACCGACGTCGTCCGGCACGACCTCCATGCCGATATCGTGATCGCCATTTATCTTGAGAGCGGTCCCATCGCTGCCAGCGACACGAGCTCGATTGTCGGGGTGCTGAACCGCGCCTTCACGGCGGGCATCGAGCGCAATGTGACGCAGGCAAGGTCATCAGCCGACTTGGTTGTGGTTGTGCCAGTCGACAAGTTTTCAGGCACCGACTATGAAAAGGGCGGCCAGCTTATCCGGGCCGGCTACCTGGCGGCGGACCGGAACAGCGGCGCCCTGCTGCACTACGCTCTGAACGACAGAGATTGGAACGCCTATCTGGCTGCACGCCAGGGCCGAATTTTCCCGCAGCCGGGCGTTCTGCTGCAAGTGAAAGTGGCAGGCGGCTCGCCCAGCGCCGCCCGGAGCGTGCTCGCCGATATGAAGCCGCTGGATGGTCAGCCTATCCGGCCTAGCTCTACTATGAACACCCTCAAGCCGATTGAGTCGAACGGCGGATACAGCGCGACCTACGAGACCTTTGCCGCGGCTTCTCCCGCGGGCTCGACAGCGCTGCGAACCCCAGGAAACGCTGCGGACGACACCGGTATTCTGGTCCGCCTGAGCAAGGATCCGATCGGGCCACCTTATCTCATCATCGGTCCGGAGATGACTGCTGCCACATCCAACATCACGCGCATGGAGATGAACCTGCGCGTGGTGGACCAAAACCTTGGCAGCTTCGGCTCCGAGTTTCGCGGCACCGCCGAGCTCGGCTACAGAACGAAGCTCACCGCGGAGTATTATCGCCTGCTGACTCCGGGAGGCTATTTCGTCGAGCCACACGCCGGCGTGCTGCGCGAGCCCGTCTATATCTGGGACAACCAGAAGCGGATCGCAGAGCGCTTCCAGCAAAACCTGGAGGCCGGGCTGGAGGCCGGCCGTACCTTCGGCAATACAGTGCAGGTTTCCGCCGAATGGCGCGCGCTGGATACGCGCTGGGCACTCCGGACAGGCGCGGGCGGAGGACCCTATATCACGGGTACCGCGCAGACCGGACTGCTCCACATCAACATCGACAAGGCTTCCTCGGGCACGATCTCGCCGAGCGGCTACCGGCTGGCCGCATCCGCCGGGGCCTTTTATCACGCAGTTGGCAGCAGCAACGCGCCCATGGCGCAGCTGTCCTTCAGCCGCACGTTCTCATTGACGCAGAACGACATTTTCGGCATGAGCGCCGAGGGTGACTCCTATCTGCGCGCCAACGTTGCTCAGCCGTTCCGCTTTACGCTGGGCGGTCCGATGCGCCTCACTGCATCGTCCTTCGATGAATACCGGGGGACAGATCTCTACCTGGCGCGCGGTGGCTACATGCGCCGCATTGCCGCGCTGCCCACTGGGCTGGGGCTGGGGCTTTATGGGCTGATCGGGTATGAGGCGGGTGAAGTGTGGTCGCCCGAGGCACGCGCTTTTCTCCGGCAGGATGGGACAGCCGGACTGGTCGGCAACACGCCGATCGGACTGGTAACTTTCGGTGTATCGATAGGCGATGCAGGACACCGCAAGGTGTTTCTGACGCTGGGGCGGTGGTTTTGAGGGGTTCACGGCATCCGGACCGCCGTGGAATCGTCGATCAACCGCTGATTGAAAGTGAATGGATCATGACCCGGCTGAAGGCAATTTACCCCTTGGGTTGACATTCGACCCAAAGGGGCGGATACTTGGGTCGAATGGCTACCCAAGAGAACAACTCCGAACGCATCGCCCTTCTTCAAGGCACACTCGACCTGCTCATCCTCAAGACTCTCGCCCTCGGCCCGTGCCATGGCCAGGGTGTCGCGCGCATGATTCAACGGCGCTCGGAAGAGATATTTCTAGTCGACCACGGCTCGCTTTACGTGGCGCTGCAGCGACTGGAAGACAAAGACTGGATTCGCGCCAAATGGGGCGTAAGCGAAAACAATCGCAAAGCGCGCTTTTATTCGTTGACAGGCAAAGGGCGCGAGCAGCTCGCTGAGAAGACCGGTGAGTGGCGGCGGCTGACGCGCGCAATGGGCTTGATTCTGGATACCCACAAAGGCCCGCAAGGCGAGGAGGCATAGCCATGTTCCGGCGCAAACGCAGTGCAGAGGATTTTGCCGAAGAGATCAAGGCGCACCTTGAACTCGAGGCCGACGAACTGGAGCACGAAGGTGCGAGCGGCGACGAGGCTCGCCGGCAAGCGAAGGTCGCCTTCGGCAACGTCGATGCGGCCAGGGAACGCTTCTACATGAGCGGTCGATGGGTGGGCGTGGACAAACTGATCCGCGATCTGCGTTTCGGATTGCGATCGCTTGCAAAGAGTCCCGGCTTTGCCGCAACGGCGATTCTGACGCTGGCTCTTGGAATCGGCGCAAACACTGCGGTATTCAGCGTGATGAACGCCGTGCTGCTCAAGTCGTTGCCGGTGGCCGATCCCAATCGCCTTGTGATTCTGAGAACGTCGAACTCGCCGCGCGGCACGGGGACCGTCGACTCGAACGGAACATTCTCCTATCCCGTTTACGACGCGCTACGCAAGCAAAACGGCGGCCTTTCACCGCTGATGGCCTATGTACCGCTGTCGGGCAATAAGGTGGCCGTTCGCTATGGAGCGCAACCGGAAGAGGCGGAAGGCGACATGGTGAGCGGCACTTTCTTCTCCGGGCTCGGCGTCAATCTGCCATTGGGCCGCGGCTTCAGCGGGCAGGACGAAGCGGATCACGCACCGATTGCCGTCCTCAGTTACAACTACTGGACGCGGCGTTTTGCGCGGGAACCCGATGTATTGGGAAAGACGCTCTTCGTGAACGGTGTTCCCATGACCATTGTGGGGATTGCAGCACACGATTTTGAAGGTGTTGAGGGCGGCAGCTCAACGGATTTCTGGATTCCGCTGCAGAACCGCCGGGAACTGAATGCGTGGGGCAATCCTCCGCAAGATGGCAAACTTTACATCTCTAATTCCACATGGTGGTGCCTGCGGTTGATTGCGCGCCTCGCTCCTGGCGTGAGCCGGGCGCAGGCAGTGGCGCAACTGCAGCCCGTCTTTCAAACGGCGGCTTATGTGAGTTTGGGTTCACCCATGAAGGGCGAGGAGCCTCCGGCGCTGAGCTTTGCCGACGCGAGAAGCTTCTATGGTTTCGACGATCAACACGGAAAGCCACTGCGCATCCTGATGGCGATGGTCACCCTCGTGCTGCTGATCGCGCTTACGAATGTGGTGATGCTGCTGATGGCGCGCAATGCAACGCGGCAGCGCGAGTTCAGCCTGCGGTTGGCGTTGGGAGCAGGGCGCGGCGCGCTGTTTCGCCTGCTGTTGATGGAGAGCGTTCTGCTGGTGACAGCGGGTGGCGCGCTGGCGTGGGCGTTTGCCGAAATGGCGACGCGGATTTTGGGACAATGGGCTCAGATCGAGTCAAGCCTTGCGCCGGACCGGACCGTGCTCCTGTTCACATTGGCTGTACTGGCACTGGCCGGGCTGCTGTTCGGCGTTGCGCCGCTTCGGGTTGCCCTTGCGGGCAAGCCGGAACTGGCGCTGAAGACCTCGGCCGCTGCATCCAACAGCGATGCAGGCAAATCGCGCAGCGGTAGAGTCATTGCCACTCTGCAATTGGCGATGTGCGTGGTCCTGCTGGTGGGCGGGGGCCTGCTATTTCGAACCATGCGCAACCTGGAGAACACACCGCTGGGAATGGATGTCGACGGCCTAGTCGTCTTCGGCGTCAAGCCGAACATTCCATCGATTCCCGAAGGCTACGCGCTCTACGCCGGCTTGTTGGGCAAGCTGCGCGCCATGCCTGGCGTCGAGTCGGTCACCATCATGGAGGAGCGCATCGGCTCATGGTGGTCAGACAACAGTGACATGCGCGTCGACGGCCGTCTGCCCGATGTGGCGAATGGCGCATCCCGAACAGTACGCAGTAATGTGGTGAGCTCCGACTTTTTCCGCACCCTGGGCGTACCTGTGCTTGCCGGTCGCGAATTTGCCGATTCCGATAATGTCAACTCCCCCCACGTCGGCATCATCAATGAGCAGTTTGCACAGCGCTTCCTGCCCAACCAGAACCCGCTGGGGCACACCATTGGCACCGACGACGGTCGCTATACGATGACTATCATCGGTGTTGTCAAAGATCACAAATACCGCAGCATCGACGAAGAGCCCATTCCCATGGCCTGGTATGACTACGCGCAGATTCCCTACATCGGCGGCATGGAGGTCGAGATGCGGGCCCACGGTGATCCGCTCGCCATTCTCCCCTCTGCTCGCAAGGTCGTGCAGCAGTTGGATCCCAACCTGCCGCTCATCAATCCCATGACCCAGCGCGATCAGTTCAATACGACCATCTCTCAGCAAATTCTCTTTGCGCGCCTCGCAGGCTGCTTCGGTGTTCTGGCCGTCATTCTAGTCGCGACGGGGCTCTACGGAAGCCTCGCCTATCGCGTGAACATGCGGACCGCCGAGATTGGCGTACGCATGGCGGTGGGCGCGCGGCGCGGGCAAGTGGTCTGGATGATTTTGCGTGACAGCTTGCTGCTCACAATAACGGGCGTGGTGTTGGGGATTCCACTCGCGATGCTGGTGGGGCATGCGCTGACCGCTTCGCTCTATGGCGTGAAGCCGCTGGATGCGGCAAGTTATCTGCTGGCAGTGGCAAGCCTGACCGTGGTTGCTCTGGCGGCGAGCGCGATACCCGCCCGACGAGCCGCAAGTGTCGACCCGATCCGAGCGCTGCGCATGGAATAATCCCAATTGCCAGGAGCATCCAAAGACAACAAGGCCCTCCACTGCGGGAGGGCCTTGTCTCTACTTTCCTAAATCCTGCGAAAAGCCTAAGCCACCACTTCAATCCCCATGGAGCGCGCTGTGCCTTTGATGCTCTTGATCGCGGTCTCTACCGAGGCTGCATTCAAGTCGGGCATCTTCTGGGTGGCGATCTCGCGGACCTGCTTCTCCGTCACCTTGCCGATCTTTTCCTTGTTCGGCGTGCCGGAGCCCTTGGCGATGCCGGCTGCCTTCTTGAGCAGAACCGCGGCCGGAGGGGTCTTGGTGATGAAGCTGAAGCTGCGGTCGGCGTAGACGGTGATGACGACCGGAATGGTGAGTCCGGCCATCTCTTTGTTCTGCGTGCGCGCGTTGAACTGCTTGCAGAACTCCATGATGTTGACCTGCGCCTGACCGAGCGCGGGGCCGACCGGCGGCGCGGGCGTGGCCTT
>JBARBP010000144.1:0-9559 GCA_049793195.1 Occallatibacter sp.
TTGCACGCAACATGATAACAAAGTGCAAGGGTTCCGATCTGTGACGGCAAACCCAAGCCAGAGAGATGAAGAAGGCTCAATTAGGCCTCGCAATTCCATCCATAACTCGATGCAACACGGTTGTCGCTCTTCTCCCGCTGACTCGCTATCCCGCGCTAGCGGGGTCGACTCGATGTATTTGTTCAAGAGACCTCTCGCTGTCTTTTCCTGCCGACAGATCCATTTTTGGCGCCTCGCCGTGTCTCTTGCGGCAAAATAGAAGCAGAGGTCCTTCTCGATGTGCCGCAACATCAAAATACTCTTCAACTTCGATCCGCCGGTGACAGACGATGAGATTCGCGCCGCATCGCTGCAATTCGTGCGCAAGGTCAGTGGCTTTAACAAGCCTTCGAAGTCCAACGCATTGGCGTTTCAGATGGCTGTGGACGAGATCGCAGCAATCTCGGCCCGCTTGCTCGCCTCGCTCGAGACCACTGCGCCGCCACGCAGCCGCGAAGAGGAAGCCGCTCGCGCAAAAGCGCGCAATGCAGCCAGGTTCGGCAAAGAGGGGCTAACCGCATGAAGCAGATTGTCGCCATCATCTTCGGCTTGGGCCTGGGCTGCAACGCGTTACTCTTCGTCCCGCAGATCATTGCCGTCTGGCGCAAGAAAACAGACGAAGGCATCTCGCTCATCACCTTTGGCGGCTTCAGCATCCTGCAGGCCATCGGCATCGTCCACGGCCTCTACCAACACGATCTCTCGCTCGTCCTCGGCATGGCCGCCAGCCTGCTCACCTGCGGTACCGTCACAGCGCTCACCCTGTTCTATCGCACGCGCCGCTTGCGCGCGTGAACCCTCGGTTCGAAGTGGGTCGCATGTGAACTGCCGGAAGAAAATCCATTCGCCACTTCCGATCAACGCCCTTCCGACGGATCGGCCGAATCCGCCGTATCCAGATCCACAAACGTGTCCGCGCTCTGCGCCAACCCAGGCGCATAGCACTTCCCATCCGATACCTGGTTCGCAGGGCACCCCGCGCTAAACTGCGCCCGCCGCGGCGACAGCGCATATTGCCAAACCAAAGCCGAACCCGCCACTTCCGCAGCGACCCCTTCGTTCAAATGCGGTGGCATAACGTTGCATCCCGGCGAAGGCGGACACTGGTCGTTCGCAATCCAAAGCTTTAACCGCTCCGCGCCCTTCCCTTTGGATGATTCCTTCACCTGCGCGTTCTCCCGCTCCACAATATCCCGCGCCGTACTGATCGTCCCGCTTCCATCCGGCACATCGATGCCCGAGCAGTAAACCCCGGCCCGCGCCCCGCTGCCACGCACTGCATCCACCCACGCAAAGAGATAGCCAGCCTGCTCCGGCAACAGCCGTCCCCCCTCTTCCTGGTCCAGAAAAATAATCACATGCGCCGGAAATCCCTCATGCGTCGCTGCGGCCACCGCAGCCTTTCCATCCGCGGTTCCAACAGCCGCCGCATTCACGCCCTTCAACTGCGCGTCCGTCCGCCCGTTGAACAGCACGAGAAATCCAAACCCATCCTGTTTCAGCAGCGCCCGCTTCCCGGCCCAACTGTTCCGTTGCTCTCCCGGCGGATTATTCAACCAATAGCTCGTGTAATGAAAGCTCTTGCGCAGCGCCGGCAGCGCCGCGTCCCCCGGATAATCGTTTCTGTCGAAACCGGCATACTCGCGCTGCGCTCTGCTGGAGGTGGAAGCACTAAGCAGCATAAGGACAGTGACCCAAATAGCTGATTTCAGCATTGAACGATGATCCACTCCGTTCATCCGTCTACCGCGACATTTTACGATGTCACACATTCGAGCTTCGTGCGAATGGCTCTGGAGGAAGAATCTATCAATGCCAATCGAACTGGATTTGCATGGGCTGTCACTGAGTCGGCGTCACCGTGATGCGAAAGCGACTCGCGACGGGGTGGCCGCCCCACATTGCCGGAACAAACTTCCAATGGCTGGAGGCAGCGATCAAGGACTCGCCAACTGGGCCCTGGTTCTCTTTTTTCACTACTTTGACGGAAGAAACCTTTCCGGCCGCATCGATAAGTAGATCGACGGGCACTCCGGATGGCGGGATGGCATGCTCAGGGTCAGGACGTTGCGGGGTGTAAAGCTCGATTGCATAGGGCCTTTTAACGGTGCCTTCGGAAGTGGTTAGGGATTCCGTTTGGGACGATCCCAATTGAGGAGGCCCGCCCCTGCCCGAATTGATGTCCACGCTTGCGTTTCCGGACTCCTCAGGTCGAACCTCAATCAAATCGAAAACGTGTACGCGTTTCAATTTGCGAGGTGGCAGGCCTGGCTGCGCTACGCCGTCAACTTCGCTGGAAATTCCCCCGGCGCGCGCGCTCACAATCAAAGCGCGAATGCGGTTGAGATCGCCTGCGGGCCACATATCGGCGAGCGTTTGCCATCCTTCCTGCTCGCGGCCACTGTAAACATACGCCCAGACGATTTCGAGCACCTTGATCTTTGTAGCGTCCAGGCCGCGCAACTTGTCAACCTCCCAGGGAGGAATCGCTTTGAACTGACCGTCGCTGCTTTTGAAGTCGCTCAATTGCCCGGGATCGAGCTGGGCTCGAATCCGCGCAATTTGTCCGTCGTAATAGGACCGAAACTCTGAACTCACGTCGATCAGGCGTCGATTCTCGAACCGCATAACGATCGTAGGAAGCCACTCAAAGTTGGCCAGAGGAATCCCTTCGAAGCCATCCGCCGCTCCAGCCTCTTCGCCCCAGATCTCAACGCGGCCGTCCAGGTCTGTGTCCGCCGACCTGAAGAAATGTCCGCCGGAAATGGTGCGAAGCAACTGCGGTGGGCCATGCAATGAGTACACCTCGTAGGTCATGCTCGAAGCGCGATCGGACTTCTGAAACTCAAACGTGACGACCGGCACTCCCAGGCCAAGGTCGATGTCCATTGATTCCACATCGGCCTGAAAGACATCGCTCGCAGCCTGGATCTTCTCCTTGCTCCAGGACAGGGTGGCTTCACAGGAGCGGGTCGCAAGCCCATTGTCTTTTTGTGCATCGACGGTCACTGTCACATTGGTTGTAGAGGTTCTTGTGAACTGTCCCTCCCCCTTGGTACACACGATTCCGCGAATCTGGCTGTGGCAGGGATTCGGCGCTGCACAAAGGCATGCGACACAAAGCAGAGCCCTCGCTGGAATCCAAATTGTGCAGGCAGAGAATGCGGCACTCGTGTTGAAACGGTTTGGGAGCAGTTGCACGCCCGTTTCCCCTCTGGTTCAGCTAACCCAGAAACATACCCGCAATCGAAGCCGAAATCAAATTCGCCATCGTTCCCGCAAGCATGGCCCGCACGCCCAGCTTCGCCAAATCGTTGCGCCGCTCCGGAACCAGCGCGCCGATTCCGCCAATCTGCATGCCGATCGATCCCAGGTTAGCAAATCCGCACAACGCAAACGTCGCAATCGTAAATGAGCGCGGCGCCAGCGTGGCTTTCTGCGCTCCCAACGCAATGTACGCGATCACTTCGTTCAGCGCCATGCGCGTGCCCAGCAGATTGCCGATCGCCATGCAATCGTGCCACGGCACACCGATCAGCCATGCCACCGGCGCAAACAGGTAGCCAAGAATCTGCCCCAGCGAGCCGGGAATCCACGGCACTCCTCCGTGCGCCCAGCCCAGCAGGCCATCGAGCAGCGCCACCAGAGCCAGAAAGCTGATCAGCATGATGGCCACATTCATCGCCAGCTTGCCGCCGTCGATCGTGCCGCGCGCAATCGCCCCAATCAAATTTTCATCCTGATGCAACTCGTCCTTGGGAATCACAACCTTGCCTTCCGTCGCGGGGACCTGGGTCTCTGGCACCAGCATCTTCGCCACCAGGATTGTGCCCGGCGAAGTCATGATCACCGCCGACAGCAGATGTCGCGCCTCCACGCCCTGCGAAATGTACATGGCCATGATGCCGCCCGACACATGCGCCATCCCGCTGGTCATAATCACCATCAGTTCGCTCCGGGTCGCCTTCGACAAAAACGGCCGAATCGTGAGCGGCGCTTCAGTCTGCCCCATGAAGATCGAGGCTGCCACGTTCATGCTCTCCGCGCCCGAAATCCGCATCGTCTTCAGCATCACCCACGCCATGCCGCGAATCACGATTTGCATCACCCCAATGTGATACAGCACGGCGAAAAATGCGGAGATGAAGATGATCGTCGGCAACACCTGGAACGCGAAGATCGACCCCGAGTTGGGTGGAAGCACGTTGCCAAACGCCCCCGAATTCGGAAGCCCGAGCTGACCAAACAGCACCCGCGTTCCGGCATAGGTCGCCGCAAGCATATTGGTCACCACGCCGCCGGCCCAGGTCATGAACATCTGGCCGTAGTTGAAGCGCAGCACGATAAACGCGAATGTGAACTGCAGCCCGAGGCCCCAGGCAATCGTCCGCCAGCGGATATGCTTGCGGTCAGTCGAGCCCAGCCACGCAGCCAGCAAAACAGCCAGAATTCCCAGCACTCCCGTGAATCGAACCAATGCAGTCTCCTGAGAGGTCAGAGATAATACGTCTTCAATAGAGTGAACGAGAAAACAGAAACGAACGTTGACCTCGCTTCGAGCGCTTCTCACCTGCAATGCAAATTCAAAAACGGTCAGATGCCGCCCACCCCTGATCCCTGACCCCTGAAACCTGATCTCTGTGCTCTGATCTCTGTTCTCTGCACCCTGACCCCTGTTCTCTGAAACCTACCTTACAGCATTGCGCAGATATTCTTCCGCCGACTCGCGCGTGAAGACGCGGCCCACCAAATTGACCGGCTCGGGCGGGGTCTTCGTAAACCGGATCGCCTGTTTTAGAATCTCCACCGGCTCCGGCAACATTTCCTCTTCGGTGGCGTACACGGTGGCCAGCGGCTGTCCCTTCTCAACAAAGGCGCCGCGCCGTGCGTGAAACACGATGCCTGCGTCCGGATCGACAGGCGCGCCTGCCTTCTCACGGCCAGCTCCCGTCCTCTGCACCGCCCAGCCCAGTGCCGTCGTATCCATAGTCGCCACAAAACCGCGTTCCCACGCCGCAACCACTTTGACCGCGCCCGGGTTGTGAGCCTCGATCGGATCGTCGAACGCAGAAATCGCGCCGCCCTGAGCCTTGACCATGTCGAGAAAGTGCTTCAGCGCCGAGCCATCCGCCAACGCTGCCTTTGCGCGCGCATAGCCTTCCTTAGGCGTCGCCGCTTGGCTACCCAGGTGAATCATCCATCCGGCCAATATCAGCGAAAGCTCCAGCAGGTCTTCGCTCTCTGCCGGCCGCTTGCCGCGCAGCAACTCCAGAGCCTCCATCAGCTCAATCCAGTTCCCGGCCGCCGAACCGAGAGGCTGGCTCATGTCCGTCAGCAGCGCCACCGTCCGCGTTCCCGTGCCCTCCGCGGTCGCCACCATCAGTGCCGCCAGAAACTCCGAGTCTTCCAGATCGCGCAAGAAAGCTCCCGACCCCGTCTTCACATCCAGCACCAGCGCGTCCAACCCCGCTGCCAGCTTCTTGCTCAAGATCGAAGCGCAAATCAGTCCCGGACTCTCTACCGTCGCGGTGCGGTCGCGCAGCTCGTAAAGAATGCGGTCGGCCGGCACCAGCCGCGGCGTCTGGCTTACGATCGACGCCCCGCACTCCAGCAGCACCGCTTCAAATGCCTTCAGCGACAAGGCGGTCCTGAACCCAGGAATCGATTCCAGCTTATCCAGCGTCCCGCCCGTGTGCCCCAGCGCCCGTCCGCTGATCATAGGAACGGCTACGCCGCAGGCAGCCGCAATCGGAGCAATCAGGAAGCTCGTCTTGTCGCCCACCCCTCCCGTGGAGTGCTTATCCACCGCCTTCTTGCCCAGCCCTGCTGGTGAAAACTTCTCGCCCGAGTCCCGCATCGCCAGCGTCAGCCCGCGCGTCTCCTCAAGTGAAAGCCCCTGCAACCATGCTGCCATCAGCCATGCCGCAAGCTGCTCCAGCGGAATCGATTCGGACGCCGCGCCCGCGACCAGAAAGCCGATCTCGCGCGCATTCAACGTGCCGCCGTCCCGCTTCTTCCGAATCAGATCCACAATGTGCAGCGGTGAGGGAGTTGTATCGGGCATCGCAGTCTTGGCCTCAGGTTACCGATAGTAGTGATTATCGCAAGCAAACCCGTTTCATGTAAGATCGCTTGTTGCCGCAAGGCCTTCAGGGGGATGAATGAAAATGAAAGTCGTCCGCGCACATTTTTCTCGATTGCCATTCTTCGCGCTCTCTCTTCTGGCTGCGCAGGCCGGAATCGGATGGGCCGCACAGCCCGCCGCCGACAATGCGTCCAGCACCTGCTCCACAAGCGAGCCGGCCAGCTACCCCAGGGCCGCAATCTCCAACGGTATCGTAAATGCCGTCCTTTACCTGCCGGACGCAAACACCGGCTACTACCGCGGCAAGCGTTTCGACTGGTCCGGTGTCGTTGGCTGTCTCACCTATAAAGGTCATTCGTACTTCGGCGTTTGGTTTCCGCACTACGATCCGCTCCAGAACGACGCCATCACCGGCCCCGTCGAGGAGTTCCGGTCCAGCGACGGCAACGGCACCCAAGGCTACGATCAGGCAAAGCCCGGAGAACCCTTCGTCAAGATCGGCGTCGGCGTCCTGCGCAAGGTTGACGACACGCCCTACAAGTTCGTCACGCGCTATGAAATGATTGACGGCGGCAAGTGGACCGTCCATACGAACCCGCGCGGCGCCTCGTTCAAGCAGGATCTCAAATCACCCGTCGGCATTGCTTACGCATACAAGAAGACTTTGTCTCTCGATAAGCAAAATCCTGTCCTGATCATCGAGCACGAGTTGAAGAACACCGGAACAGTGAACATCGACACCCAGGTCTACGATCACGATTTCTACATGCTCGATGGCGTGCCCACCGGTCCCGAAACGGTCATCCGTTTTCCCTTTGAGCCCCGCCCCGAAAATGACCTCGGGTATGGCGCAAGAGTCGAGGGCAAGCAGATCGTCTTCGATCGGGAGTTGCAGGTCATGCAATTCGCCTCCAGCTACATCGGCGGCTTCTCAAGCGATCCCTCCAGCTACGATATCGTGGTTGAGAATCCGAAGACCGGCGTTGGCGTCGAACAGACAGGCGACCAGCCCATCTCCCGTTTCAACTTCTGGTCCATGCGGACCACGGTTTGCCCCGAGGCCTACGTCCACCTCAAGATTGCTCCCGGCCAGACCGCGCACTGGACCATTCGCTATCGCTTCTTTGCAAAGTAGCGAGTCTCTCGCGGTCTTACGTCGGCTTCATCTCGAAGGCCAGCGGCAGCATCTCGCGAAACGCCATGGTGCGCAGCCCCTCCGCCGTCGGAAAAACGACCGGCGCGTCCGGCAAAGTGAATTCGGCCAGCATTTGTCTGCAAGCGCCACAAGGCGGGCTGGCCGCCTCATTCAGATTGGCAACCGCAACCGCGCTCACTCGAATCCCCGGCCCGAATTGGGACACCGCGCTGACCAGTGCCGACCGCTCCGCGCAAATCGTAAGCCCATAGCTCACGTTCTCCACATTGGTCCCAGTCACAACCTTGCCATTGCTCAGCCGCAACGCCGCCCCGACCCGGAATTTCGAGTAAGGCGCATACGAATGTTGCGCAGCCAGCCGCGCCTGCACCATCAGGGCCTCGAGTTCCGACGAAATCTTTGCGTCCATCCTGTGTCCCACTTTCATTCCATCCGAAACTTGAGGCTAAAGCATCTCCGCTGTTTCTGTACATCGGTGTGGTGCCCGTTCCCCGATCCCTGTTCCCTATTCCCTGCATTCTCAAGTTGCAACCCATCCATCCGATAAAGCCCATAACTGCTTGTTGTGCCGGGAACTCAATCCCGGCCGGCTGAATGGTTTGACGCAATGGATGAACTGACCAGAGAGTTCCTGATCGAGAGCCAGGAAGGACTGGACCGCATGGAGCGGTGTCTCACAGATCTTGAGACGCGCCCGCAGGATGCCGCTCTCTTGGGTGAAATCTTCCGGTCCGTGCACACCATCAAGGGAACCACTGGATTCCTGGGTTTCAAGCGTCTGGAAACACTGGCCCACGCCGGCGAAAATCTGCTCGGACTTCTACGCGATGGAAAACTGGTCGCCGACCAGCCTCTCATCACCGGCCTTCTCCAGTTGCTCGACGGCCTGCGCTCCATCCTCAAGTCCATTGAGACGGAAGCCAGCGAGGGCGAAGGCGGTGACGCCGCGCTCATCGAGCGCCTTGAAGAGTTGCAGTCCCCAGCCCATTTCCCCAGCGTTCAGGCCCAGCCGGTTGGAAACTCAGCGCATGCAAAGCAGCCGGCCCGCATCAAAGCCGGCTCCAGGTCCGCGCCCCCCGCATCAAGCGCGCCACCTCGGCTAACCACCCCTTCGGCAGAGATTGCCCCTGCTGTCCATCCGGCCCCGCCTGCTTCTTCATCTGCCCCGAATCCCGACAAGATTCCAACCCCGATTTCTGCTGCACCAGCCGCAGTCGCACCCGAACCCCCTGGAGCCGTCCCCCCTCCCGAGACCGTGACCGAGGCCGACGCCTCGCGCCCACGCACGCAAACTGCAGCCGCCGGCAGCACCGCTGAAAGCTCCCTTCGCGTCGATGTCGTTTTGCTCAACCGCATGATGAACCTGGTCGGCGAGCTCGTCCTCACCCGTAACCAGGTGCTGCAAGCCACCGCGGCCGACCCCAACATGACCCTCCTCTCGCGGCGTCTCGACATGGTCACCGCCGACCTGCGCGAAAACGTCATGAAGGCGCGCATGCAGCCCGTCTCCAACATCTTTTCCAAGATGCCGCGCATCGTGCGAGATCTCTCCCAGTCGCTCGGCCGCCGTGTCCGCCTTCAGGTTGAAGGCCAGGACACCGAGCTCGACAAGAGCCTTCTTGAAGCCATCAAGGACCCCCTCACTCATGCGGTCCGGAACTCCCTCGATCACGGCATCGAGCCGCCGGAAGTTCGCCAGTCCGCCGGCAAAGACCCGGAAGGGACCCTCAAGCTCCGCGCCAGCCACGAGGGCAGCCACGTCATCATCGAAGTATCCGACGACGGCGCCGGCATTGCCGTCGATAAAGTGCGCAGCAAGGCTATCGAACGTGGCATCGTCACGCCCGAACGCGCTTCGCAGTTGGGTGAGCATGAGCTGCTGCAACTCGTCTTTCTCCCCGGCTTCTCCACCGCCGCCGCTGTCACCAACGTCAGTGGCCGCGGTGTCGGCATGGACGTGGTCCGCACCAACGTCGAAAAAATCGGCGGCAAGGTCGAAATCGACTCCCGCTCCGGCAAAGGAACCACGCTCCGCCTGCGCATTCCGCTCACCTTGGCCATTATTCCGGCTCTCATCGTCCGCAGCGTGAATCAAAGCTTCGCCCTGCCACAGGGCTCGCTCTCTGAACTCGTCCACATCCCCCCGGAACAGGCCGCCAAGGCCATTGAATGGATTGAAGGCGCGCCCCTGTACCGGCTACGTGGCAGGCTCCTCCCGCTGGTCTTTCTTGATCGCCTGCTGATGCCCGCCGGAGAACACAAGTCCCCTTCGGAGCGGG
>JBARBP010000145.1:0-24770 GCA_049793195.1 Occallatibacter sp.
AGACATGCCGACCCGCTCTGCGTCTTCGCGGCTGATCGGGTCATCCAAAATCACTGAGAATTCATCGCCCCCAGTGCGCGCCACGGTGTCGGACTTGCGTACGCGGTCGCTGAACACCGTTCCCACCCGTTTCAGCAGCAAATCCCCAACATGATGACCCAGTGTGTCGTTCACCTGTTTGAACTGATCCAGGTCAACCAAGAGAAGGGCTGTGTGCGATCCCGTTCGGCGGGCGCGTTCAAGCGAACTCGACAGCCGGTCCTGGAACAGTCGGCGATTCGGAAGCCCTGTAAGCTCGTCGTGCAATGCGAGATATTTATTGTGCTCGATTTGCTCCTCAAGCAACAGCAAAATCATGCCCACCGCAACCACGTATTTGGGCAGATTCCAAACCTCGCTCTCCAAATGCAGATTCGGTAATAAAGTTCCGATGCTCGGCGCAATCACAAACACGCATGCCCAGCCCAGGAATCCCGCGATCGTTACAAATGCACCGGCAGATCTGCGCCGATAAGCATATAGAAAATGTAGGCAGCATCCGAAATAGACAGTAAAGAGCACAGCGTTCAACGCCAGGTCCAGACCATTCCCGGCGCGGCGCTGAAAAATCAGCAGAAAAACAGAAAGTGTGCAGTACATCGAAACTACGGTCCAGCGCAGCGGATGGCTGCCTCCGCGCAATGTCATCAAACCAATCCCCAGCGGCATCGCGCCGAACAGGACTGCCGCGGCATTTAAAGCCCAGAATGAAGTGGGGTCTACGAGAATAACTGCGATATAAAAAGAGTTTGTTGCCAGCAACGCCGCCAGCATCCAGAGGCTGGAGACCTTTTTACGATAGGGAACAGACGCCCACATGAAAAGTACGCCTGCCCACGTAAGGGCTGCCAATCCAAAGAACGCGGCAATCGTTCCGAGTCTTCCCGGAGCGGGCAAAAAAATGAATGCCGCGAAATGCAGCGCGATCATCACCCAGCCGGTCAGCCATAATGTCGATACCGACGCCTGACTCCGCCGGGCCACCGCTGCAAAGGCAATGGCCAACAGCATCACAGCTGTCAGATCAGGCAGCTTACTCCAGTCCAAGGCAAAATCCTCAGTTACGTACAAAACGTTCAGTCTTTTAAGGTCGTCACACTCTAGAATCGAGGATTTCCCAGAGATTGCCATAGCGCTTTGGTAGCACTTCGGCAGCTTTGGAGTGCACTTAGGTAACCGGAATCGCAGGCAACCAATTGTGGATTTTCTTAATGAAACCGTACCGCTCAGCCGATACGGAGAAGGAATCTCTTTGCGCTGGAGTTCAGTGCGACAGATTTGCTCCGAGGCCCAATGATCTCTCTGAAAAAATATTTGGAATCCGTTCCGGCCAATTCCAATTCGCCCAGTGACCATCCTGGGGGAGAGGTTGCCTCTGCGGCGCTTGCAGCTTATAGCTCGGCTCTGGCGGCGATGGGCAGTTGCAGTCTCGATGCCTGTCCCGGACTCGGGAGCGAGCTTAGAAAGAACCTCGGCGCTCTGAGTCGCACACTCTCGTTCGAAATCACTTCCGAGACCTTGGCTGCTACGGACAGGGAAGTCCAGGGGCAGCTGCGAGGTTGGGGCCAGCGCACCGCCAGGCATTACCAGCAAAAAAGCGACGAAGTGAAAGAACTGCTGATCGTCATGGCCCACACCGCCGAGTCGGTTGGCGCAAGAGACCAACGCTGCGCCAGTCAGATCCACGAAGTCACAGCTCAGCTCACAGCCATCGCCAGCCTCGATAACCTCACCGAAATTCGTGCTTCAATCGAAAAAAGCGCCGCTGAATTGAAAACATCCATTAACCGAATGACCGAGGAAGGCAAGGCCGTCATCGATCAGCTCCAGCAGCAAGTCTCTACTTACGAGGCAAAGCTGGAGGAAGCCGAGGAGATTGCCTCGCGCGACGCGCTCACTGGCCTTCGTAGCCGCTTGTGTGTGGAGACCCTGATCGAACGCAACATCGGTGCGGGAGTCGCCTTTTGCGTTGCAATCGCGGACATCGATGAGTTCAAGAAAGTGAACGACGCACACGGACATCTGACCGGCGATGAACTGCTGAAACAGTTTTCGGCGGAGCTGGTCTCGGCCTGCCGCGCAATCGATGTGATCGGACGCTGGGGCGGAGATGAATTCATCATCGTGCTCGAATGCGGCATCTCTGAAGCGAGCGCGCAAACCGATCGTCTGAGCAAATGGGTCTGCGGCAGCTACACCGTCCAGGGACTCTCCGGCGCGCAAAAACTGAAGGTCGAAGCCTCGATTGGTCTGGCCGAATACCGGCCCGGCGAGTCGATAAAGGATCTTGTTGCCCGCGCCGATGTGGAAATGTACGCGCACAAAACTGCATCTAGAAAAAACAGAAACAATTAGACCCAATATCCCCCGCCCGACAAGCTCGCCATGCCATTCAATCTCTGAGAGCTTCCGGAAATCCGCAGGCTTCCTATTTATACTCGCGAGTCAAAAAGATACCCTTCACGAGCGCTGTGTCGCCCATCACTCCAGAAGAACCCTTTCGCAATTATGGGACCCCTGTTTCGAACGAATCCATTGCAGGAACTCGAGCGCGCCCTTTTCTCATTCCAGTCTTGAGTTTCTCTTCCTTAGGCGAGAAGGTTGAGGTGGGTTAGAACTTAGCGAACGCTAAGCCGGTTCTCGAATACCCGTTGAACTTGAATCGCATGATGCAGGCGGGTGCCGCAAACTCAGGACGCCGCCCGGAAGAAAGGTTGCCACGAGGTTGCTCCTATGAGGCTCACGAGGTCGCTGTTATGAGGATATTGATCGCTGAAGACGACAAGGCGCTGGGATTGTTCTTGAGCCGCGGCTTGGAGGCCGATGGGCATCGTGTTCGACTTGCCCATGATGGTGGCGCCGCCGTCGAGGCCTTCCGCCAGGATTTGCCGGATCTTACCATCCTGGATCTCAACATGCCCGTAAAAGACGGCGAACAGGTCCTCGAAGAAGTGCGCTCGCTCGATGCAGATCTGCCCATTCTGATCCTGACTGCCCGCCAGGAGGTCGATGCGCGCGTGCGCTGCCTCGACCGAGGCGCCGACGACCTGATGACCAAACCTTTCAGCCTTCATGAGCTCAGAGCCCGCTGTCGTGCCTTGCTGCGCCGCAAGCGCGAGGCGCGTCTCCAGTTGCGCGCCGGAGATCTTGAACTGGACCGTCTCGATCACACCGCCCGGCGCGGCGCTCTGTCGATTGTGCTCACCAACAAGGAGTTCGCGCTCCTCGAACACCTGATGATGAATCGGGGCCAATGCGTATCGCGCGTTGAGTTGCTGGAGTCGGTCTGGAACCTGGAACCGGCGCAGACAACCAACATCGTCGACGTCTACATCAACTACCTGCGTCGCAAGCTCAAGGACCCGCCCCCCGGTCACCTGATTCGCACCGTGCGCGGACGTGGTTACGTGGTGCCCTCTGAAGTGGAACTTGCGCTCGCTATTCCATCTGTCATCCTCATGCCGCGAGCCGGGACCTCCGCAGAAGCCCCGGTGATTGAAGTTCACTAGTTCCTAATCGACGAAAGACCGCTCGGCGGCGACGAGCCCTGAAGCGGTCAGGAGAAACTCATGCTCGCTGTTCCCGTTCCCGCTCCCTCCTCCACTCTTTCCTCCAATTCCACCCCCAACGCCCGCGCTCGCCTGCGCACTGCGCTCGTGGCCAGCGCCGACAGCAGTTTCCGTCAACGGCTTGCGCAGATCCTCTCCGGCCTGCGCTGGCGGGTTCGTGAAGCCGAAAGCGGCGCCCAGGCCTGGGACGAGGCCCAGTGTTCGCCCCCGGAGGCGCTGATCGTCGACTCCTGGCTGCCCGATCTTGATCTGAACGAGTTTCTCACCGACTTCAGACGCACGTTCCCGCAGGTCGATCTGGTGGCCGCTGGGGGCGCTTCCAGCCAGGAAAGCCCTCGTGGGCCCTATCGCCAGGAACTGCTCTACGCGATCAGGCGCTGCCAGGACACCGACACAGCCGCCTGGAACTTGGCGCCCGCTCTGAATAACCCCAAACCGGTGACTGAGGACGCCACTCATGTTGCTCCCTGGCCAATTCCACCGGTTCAGCCTCACGCCGCCGCCGTCTCGCCTTCACCGCGCGCCGCGGACGCCGCAGCCAAACAGCCCTCCGGCGCATCCACGGCCACGCCGGTCCCGGCAAACCAAAGCATCCACGAGGCCGACAATTGCTCCAATAACCGGCTTCCGGAGCTCATCGGCGACGCGCCCTGCATGATCGAGGTCAGCCGCCGTGTCCGCCTGGTTGCTCCCCGGCTTACGCCGGTTCTCATCGAGGGGCCGACAGGTTCGGGCAAAGAGCTGGTCGCCGAGGCCTTGCATCGGTTGTCGCCTCGGTGCCGCAAACCGTTTGTCGCCATCAATTGCGCGGCGATCCCTGAAGCTCTGCTTGAGGCGGAGTTGTTTGGTCACACCCGCGGCGCCTTTACGGGCGCGGTACAGGGCCGCACCGGCCGCATCGAAGCCGCTGACGGGGGGACGCTCTTCCTGGACGAGATAGGCGAAATGCCCTTGGCGCTGCAATCCAAGCTGCTGCGGTTTGTGGAGTGCGGCGAGCTACAGCGCGTCGGCGACAACGAGACCGTCAAAGTCGATGTCAGAATTGTTGCCGCGACGCACCGGCCGCTTGCGCAGCAAACGCTGACCGGCGGCTTTCGCGCCGATCTTTACTACCGGCTTGCCGTCTTTCTCATCAGAACCCCTTCGCTGGCCGAGCATGGCCAGGACCTGCCTCGGCTGGTCGATCACTTCATGCAGCGGCTGGGGCGCGAAATGCCGATGAAACGCGTGGATGAGGGAGCGCTTGCCAAACTCACCGCCCACGACTGGCCAGGTAACGTGCGCGAGCTCGAGCACGTGTTGGAAAGAGGTGTCATTCTGGCTGGCGCGGAGCCGCTGCTTACCTCGCGCGAGATCGACTTTGGGCTCTCGGTCAACTGACCCCGGCTTGAAGTCCCGCGCAAGCGCGGAAGGGTGGGAATTGGCGACTCTCAACCAGCCCTTTTCATCGGTAACTCGCAGGTTAAAGGAGCAAGCAGCCATGAACCTCGGAATTGAAACGCGGCTCAGCGACCAGATCGGCCGCTATCTTGACCTGGCCACCAGCGAAGCAAAGCTCACCGCCGCCAACATGGCCAATATCGACACCCCCGGTTACAAGGCCGTCGGAATGGACTTTGAGGGCGAGATGCGCACGGCAATGTCCGGCGTTGACCAGGATCAGTCGCCCGGCCCGGTCCACATTCGTCCCGTGGACGGTTTGATCGCTCGTCCCGACGGCAACAACGTCTCCATGGACCGAGAGGGTCTCAACCTTGCCGAGGCGCAGTTGAAATTCAAAACCGGCGTGGCCCTCCTTCATGAGGAGTACCAGCGCGTGATGGATGCCATTCACTCCGACAAGTAGGCGTCAGCGCTGGTTGAGTGCCGGCCTCGATCGTCCATTTGATTGTTCGCGAAAGGAGACTTCGCAATGAACCTCTTTGGTCTGATGGAAACCTCCGGCAGCGCCATGCAGGCCGAGCGCATGCGCGCCGAGGTGGTTGCGGCCAACATGGCCAACACTGAAACCACGCGAACTGCATCCGGCGGCCCTTATCGCCGTCAGGAGGTGGTCTTTGCCGCCAGCCGCGGCGACCCGGGATTTCTCGACTCTCTCAACTCTGCTTCAGTCTCCGCCTCGGCATTTGGCGACGGCCTTGCAGGCCAGTTGGCCCGCGCCGCCCTGCCCACCCTTACTCCGCCTGGAATCACGACCACCGCGCCGGGAGTGCAGATAACACAGGTAGTCGAGGATCCCTCCCCTCCACTGAAACGCTACGATCCCGGTCATCCCGATGCCGGAACCGACGGATATGTCTCCTATCCGGACATTAATCCGCTCACAGAGATGGTTGACCTGATGGGGGCGACACGTGCATATGGCTTAAACAGTTCCGCCGTACAGGCCGAGAAGGGCATGATCGCGTCGGCACTCGAGATTGCCAAGTCGTAATCGCCAAGTCGCAATCACCAAGTCGCAATCACCAAGTCGTGGACGCGTTCTCTCCGGTTTACGTTTCTATTTGCGGCGGCACAGCACCTAAGCTCTGGATCGCGGTCCAGGACCGCAGCCATTTGCCTCAATGGAGGACCAATGCAATTCGCAATCGCTCCGCTGACAACAGGCCCAACCGCAGCGCCGAATCTGGGTGCAGGCGGCAGGGCATCTGGGCTTCTGTCTCCAGTTGGTAGCGCCGCGGAAGCGCCCGCGCCATTTTCCGATCTGCTCACCGATGCGGTCGGCCAGGTAAACCAGCTTGAAAGCCAGGCGCGCACCGCCGTTGACGGGTTGATCTCTGGCGCCGGCGTCGACGTTCATCAGGCGATGATTGCCACGCAGAAGGCCAGCATGTCCTTCGAGCTGGCGTTGGCCGTGCGCAACAAGGCCGTCCAGGCCTATCAGCAGGTGATTGGCATGCAGTTCTAAAGCGGCCCGCGCGAGGGCAAGGGATGCCGATGAATCGTCGGCGCCGATGATCGGACGGCTATCGGAAGCGGCCGGGTTTCTAGTAGGAAAGGAAAGCGGCGGGACGCGGGAACCATGGCCACGGGAACACAATTGGAGAAAAGCCCACCGGTCCGGCCTGGACAGGCGCAGCTGCCCGGGCAGCCGCAATTCTCGGACCGGGTTGCCGCCTTGTGGGACCTCTCCCGCATTCGCTGGGCAGAGATGGCGCCCGGCCAGCGCGGCTGGGCGGTGGGCGCCGCGCTTCTGCTCGCGGCTCTAATCGGCGGGCTGCTCTGGTACGCACTCGGGCCCGACTGGCGCACCCTGTACGCAGGCATGGAACCGGAAGACGCGCGCCAGACAGCGCTCGTATTGACCCAGGCCCAGATTCCCTTCGAGCCTACTCCGGATGGCGCAGGAATTCGGGTGCCGGCTGCACAGTTGGACAAAGCTCGACTGGCAACTGCCGCCAAGGGTGGCGTCAAGAGCGGCCGCCTCGGCTTTGAAATCTTTGACAAACCCAACTGGGTGGGCTCGGAATTCGACGAACAGGTAAACTATCAGCGCGCTCTCGAGGGCGAGCTCGAACATACCGTTGGCACGCTCTCCGACATTGAGTCGGCGCGCGTCCATCTGGTGCTGCCCCACGACTCGCTGTTTCGCGATCAGGAGCGCCCAGCCAAGGCTTCGGTGGTCATCAAGCTTCGCCACCGCTCGCTGGCCGATGGCGAACCGGACGCAATCCGCAATCTTGTCTCTTCGGCTGTCGATGGCCTGACCCCGGACAACGTTGTGCTGGTGGACGCAAGCGGCCATCTGCCGCTGGGGCCGAAGACCGCCGCAGCGCTCCAGTTGACCGCGGAGCAGGCCCTCGAAGAAAAGCTAATCTCAACCCTGGAGCCGGTCACCGGCACTGGAAATGTCCGCGCCTCGGTGACCCTCGACTACGATCAGGCGGCCAGCGACGTTACCCAGGAAACCTACGACCCCGACAAGACGGTGACCCTTTCGATGCAGCGCACCGAGCAGACTTCCGGAGCTCAACCTGTCGCCGGGGGCGTTCCCGGCGCCGCCTCCAACGCTCCCAACACCCAGGCTCTGCCCGTCTATCCGCAGGGAACCACGCCGCCCCAAACCGCGAAGACCGAGTCTGGCACCTACGGCGCCTCCAAAACCGATCGGCATGTGGTCGAGGGCCCGGGCCGGGTGCGCAGGCTGACGGCGGCTGTTGTCGTCAACGACCGGTTGGCGCAGCCCGCTTCCGGCGGGAAGTCCGGCGTCTGGCAACCCCGTTCGGCCGACGAGTTGCGCAACCTGACGGCGCTGGCCCAGGCCGCCGTCGGCTTCGATGCCGCGCGTGGCGACGCACTGACCGTTGAGGACCTTCCCTTTGATCGCAACCGCTCCGAGTTGCCGCCTCCGGCCGTTGAGCGTTGGACGGAGACCGCCGAGAACTCCCCAGTGCTGGTTAAATATGTTGCCCTGTTTGCCGGACTGCTTGCGATTCTTGTCTTTGGCGTACGTCCGGCTCTGCGCCGCGCCGGATCTGCGTCGGTTGTCAAGCTTGCCTCCAAACCCGGTCCCAAAGAGTTGAGCGCAGGCACAGCTCCGGCTCCGCAGGTGGTGTTGAAGCCCCCCGAACCCGCCGAGCTTGATCCGGAGCGCATTCGGACTCAGGAGATCTTCGAGCAAGTGACGGAACACCTGAAACGTGAGCCGACTCAGAGCTCACGGCTGCTGCAAAGCTGGATTCACTCTGACTAGTTTTCGAAAGGCATTGCACCTTGGAAGAGCAGGCAAATGCGGGTGGAGCAGTACGGCAACGCGCTCCGGTGAATATGTCCGGAGTACGCAAGGCCGCTGTTCTGCTCGTGGCCGTTGGCGAGGAGCTTGCCAAGGAGATCCTGCGCGCTCTGCCGGAAGTCGATGTGCAAAGGCTCACCGAGGAGCTTGCCGACCTGCGCGGAATCACGCCGCAAGTGACCTCGGAAATTATGGAGGAGTTCTGGGGACTGCTTGAGACCCAAAACTACATGGTTCATGGCGGCTTGGATTACGCCAGCCGTCTGCTCGTCGACACCTTCGGCAAGCAGCGCGCTGACGACCTGCTCATGCTGGTGCGCCGCTCGCAGGAAGCAGCCCAGGGCAATCTGGCCAAGCTGCAGCGTACCGATCCCCAGCAGTTGGGAAAGCTCCTCGACACGGAGCATCCGCAGACCATCGCGCTGGTGCTCGCGCACCTCGACCCGCGCCGCGCCTCACTGGTGCTCGACAACCTGAGCGAAGAACACAAGGTCGTCTCCGTGCAGCGACTCGCCGAGATGCGCCAGTTCTCGCCGGAGATGGCTCAGAAGGTCGCCCACATTCTGCACCGCCGCCTTGAAAGCGTAGGCGACAATGCGCGCAAAAGCTACTCCGGCTTCAAGGCAGTTGCCGATCTGCTGAACCGAGTGAATGCCGAAGAGGCGAAGAAGATTCTCGAAACAATTGAAGACGGCCAGCCCGAGCTTGCTCTCAGCATTCGCAACCTGATGTTCACCTTCGAAGATTTGGTCACGGTGCCCCCGGCGACCATTCGCGAAATCGTCTCCGGCGTCGACAAGCGTCAATTGGCGATGGCCCTGCGCGGCGCCAACGACGAATTGCGTGCTCAGATCTTCAAGGCCATGAGCTCCCGCGCCGTCGAGATGCTCAAGGAGGATATGGAAGTTCTTGGCCCGGTTCGTTCGCGCGAGGTGGCGCAGGCGCAACAGGAGATTCTCAACCTGGCCCGTCGGTTGGAGGCAGAAGGCAAGGTGATTCTGAAACTGGAGACTGGCGACGAGATGCTCGCTTGACCTCCGGCTATCGAAGTTGAGTGCTGACAGGGGTGAACTCGGCCGTTCGCAATAAACACAGTTCGATAACGAATCGTTAACGGACTGTTACGAGTCTGGTCGAGGCAGGGAACTGAGCCCGAGGATCGGGAAATTTCAAGCTCTGGGGAAGGGAATCGGCATCCCCGATCTTGATCTCGGAGTCGATGACAGGGTAACGGAGAGTCGATGGGAGTAGAGCAAAAGGGCGGCGCCAGGCAGATTCAGCAATTCGAATATCCGGTCAGCTCCGTTGCGTCCTCGACTCCCGACTGGCAGGGCTGGGCGGAATCCGAGGACGTTGGCCAACCCGGTGATCGCGCCCACGGGCATGCCAAAACCGCAAACGAACTAGCCGCGCAAGCCGAGTTCGAAAAACGCCTTGCCGAAGAATCACGAAAATCCTTCGAAGCCGGGCGGGAGCGCGGTAATCAGGAAGGCCGTCAGGCCGAGCGCGCTTCCCATGCAGCCGCCCAGAAGGCCGCCGAGGAGCAGCGTGCGCATCAGGCAGCGGCGCTCGTTGAGAGCTTTGCGCAAGAGCGCGACCGCTACCTGCTGGCAGTCGAGCACGAGGTCGTCAAGCTGGCCCTCGCCGTTGCCGCCCGCATTCTGCGTCGTGAGGCGCAGATGGATCCGTTGCTGCTCACAGGAGCTGTCCGCGTCGCATTCGGTCAGCTCTCCGCCACCACCGAAGTGCGACTGCGCGTGCCGCCGGCGGAGCTCGATCTGTGGACCGAAGCCGTGGCTCTTCTCCCCAACCTGGCCCGTAAGCCCTCTGTGACTGCGGGAGAAGGAATGCGGTTAGGAGATTGCGTAGTCGAGACCTCGCTCGGCTCGGTCGATCTGGGAATCCGGTCGCAGTTGGCGGAAATCGAACGCGGCTTCTTCGATCGCGCGGGCTCCGTGCATTCCAGCTCTGTCGCCGAGCCCGTCGGCAACGGCGCGGCCCCCTCAGGCCTCGGCCGGGAGACTCCATGACCGCCAGCCTCTCGCGCTACTTTGCGCGCCTCGAGCGCGTCCGGCCATGGCGTTGGCGCGGGCAGGTTCTCGAGTCCGTGGGCCAGACGATCGAGTCGGAGGGTCCTCTGGCATCGGTTGGCGAATGTTGCGAGATCAAAGATCAGTTCGGCAATCTTCATCTGGCAGAGGTGATCGGCTTTCGCGGCTCCAACGTTCTCTCCATGCCCGTGGAAACCACCGAGGGCATTCGCTTCGGCGATTCGGTCGCCGCCCTCGGCATCCATCCGGAGATCGAAGTGGGTCCGGCCCTGATGGGCCGCGTGCTCAATGCCCTGGGCGACCCCATCGATGAAGGCCGACCTCCAGCCGTCGCTCTGCCCCTGCCGCTCGATGGCCGCGTCCGCTCGCCGCTCGACCGCGCGCCGATTCGCGTGCCTCTCGGTACGGGCATTCGCGTCCTGGACGCGCTTCTCACCGTGGGCCGCGGCCAGCGCGTTGGCATCTTCGGCGGGTCGGGTGTAGGAAAAAGCACCCTCATCGGCATGATGACCCGCAACACCGATGCCGACGTGACGGTCGTCGGCCTGGTCGGCGAACGCGGCCGCGAGGTCGGCGAATTCCTCGAAGACGCGCTGGGCGTCGAAGGTCGCCGGAGATCCGTCGTAATCGTATCCACCTCCGATCAGTCGCCCCTCCTGCGCATGAGGGCCGCCTTGGCCGCCACCACGGTTGCCGAGTTCTTTGCCGCCCGGGGAAAGAACGTTTTGCTGGTGCTCGATTCGCTCACTCGCTTCGCCATGGCCGCACGCGAAATCGGTCTCGCCGCCGGCGAGCCGCCCACCGCCAAGGGCTACACCCCGTCGGTCTTCACCCGCCTGGCCCGCCTGGTCGAGCGCACGGGGCAGTTTCGCATCGGCTCCATTACCGCCTTCTACACCGTCCTGATGGAGGGCGACGATCAGCAGGATCCGCTTGTCGATGCCGTCCGTTCTCTGCTCGACGGCCACGTCGTACTCTCCCGCGCCCTGGCTGCCGAGGGCTGGTACCCGCCCGTCGAAGTCCTCGACTCGATCAGCCGCCTGATGCCGGCCGTAGCCGCTCCCGTCCACCTCGAACAGGCTGCGCTGCTCCGGCGTCTGATGGCCGTCTACGCCCGCTCGGAAGATCTGGTGCGCATCGGAGCCTACAAACCCGGCGCGGACCCCGATCTCGATCGCGCCCTCCAGGCCCGCGCCGCCATGCGCGCCTTCATGACCCAGGGCGCGCATGAGCATGTTCGTTTCCCCGACTGCGTCAATCGTCTCGCGGCTCTGGCTGCGGAGATCTGAGCCGTGGCCGTCTCTCCCGGCCTGCGCCGCCTGCTGCGGGTTCTCACCATCGAGGAAGAACAGTGCCGGCTCACGCTCGAGTCCGCAATCGAAAGTCTGCGGCATCTCGAACGCGCCTACGCAGCGACATCCTCCCAGGCGCGCAGCGGCAGGCAGCTGGTTGTGAATAGCGCTCAAACAGGAGAACTGACCGATCGCCTTGCCGGTCTGGAGGAAGCCCATTCCGCCAAAAAGCGCGCCATCGCTTTGCTTCCCAGGCTCGCGGAAGCCGAAACCGAAGTAGAACAATGCCGCCGGACATTTCTGGCCAAGCGGGTCGAGTGCCGCCAGGCCGAGACTCTCATTCGCGAGGCCGAGGCCAGAGATGCACTCATCGCAGGCCGCCGCACCCAGCAAGGGCTCGACGATTGGTACCTGAACCGGTTTCACGGCCACAGAAACGGTTCGAAATCTCCAATTCCCACCACATCCGAAAGCAACGGAAGTCCCCCTGTGGCAAGTCAGCACGAAATCTCGCGCGAAAACTTGAGCGCCCATTCATCCGAATCAGCTCCCCAGATCCCGGATCGGGAAGCAGGGTCCCGTTTCTGACAATGCTTTAACGTGTGCTCATCTCCTTTGGCAGACGATCTGCACTCACACAACCCTGTGAACGTTCTCGCAGGATTCGAGGCCATGGCAGGAGCAAGCGCGGCGTCCGGCGCTGGACCCGGTGCTTGCCTATTCAAGAGCCCGGTGCTTTCCGGCGGGCCCGCGAAGGGTCAAGCCTGGATGTCCTCCCCTCAGAGCCATCTGATCTCCTCGCAGCGGCCTGCACCTGAGAGCTTTCTCTCCAGTTGGCGGAGCGAGATGGCCTCGCTCATGGCAGGCGCGGACAAATCCAGCTCGCCCAAAACAGAGTCGGACAGACCCGCAACCGCGGAGGACGCCCTCCCAGTCTTAGCGCAAGAGGACCCAACCGCCCGTGCGGCACTTTCCCCGAATCGCTCGGCTGTGGATCTTCCTTCCCCTGGAGGCGTTTCGCTGGGGTCGAGGCTCGCGTCCGGGAATGGAAGCGCTCTGGTCGGCGCAGCAATCGATCCTGCGCCAGCCGCCTCTGTGCGTCAGTTCCAGGTCAACAATCGACAGATCGCTCCGAGCCCCCGAACTTCGATAAGCGCAGAAACGAGCAACTCGGTCAGCACAGAATCGGATTCCATTGCTGCGCGCCCTGCCCGTGCCGTAAAGCGCGAAATGCGCACAGGCTCCGCTCAAGTCCAGGGAACGGGAACTGACCCGGCATCCACGTTGAGCGCATCGTTGACCTTGTCTGCTCCAATCTCCGGCGAGCTCGTACCTAGCGCCAAGGCTCAGCCCTCGCAGCCCGATCTTCCCATTGCATCCTCAGATTCCGCCGGCCAAAGCAGAGTCCCGGAGGGCCTGCCATCAACAAGCCTGCCCGTTTCTCAGCCTGAATCGGAGATACGTCCGCAATCCTTGTCCCGATCCGCGCCCTCTCTTCCCGATCACGACCTGCCGAGGACGCCCAACCCGGCGCAGGATCGGGCAACGCCCCAGGAAAGAGTGGGCGCGAATGCGCAGCCCGCCCAAAACCTTTCCCCTGCCGTCCGGACACACGGCGACGAGACGGTTTCCTCCTTTAACGATCTGGCCAATCGAAGCACCGACGCGGACCTCCTGCCTCACCCTATTGCGAAAACCCTGCCTCACGAGAAACTCCAAGCGCCATCTCCCGGCAGCCGGGCCCCTGGTGATGCTCCGGCAGAAAACGCTCCCACCAAAGCTGCTCAAGCGGAACTGACCTCACCGCCAACCACTTCCAAGTCCTTTAGCGCCCCGCGTCCAAATACAGTCGTGCCCAACCAAATCGCCTCTCCCAGCCCGCTGCTTGTCCGCTCCGGGGGAGCTCAACAGAACTTCAATCAGCGTCCAGGCCCGATTGAACCCATCAGAGTGACTCAGTCGGACGATGTCCGGCCTCCGCACCAGGAAATTCAATACGAAACGGATGCGCCCGCCTCGAGAGCATCCCTTTCAGGTCTTCAAGAAGGCCAGCCGTCTTTGACTCTCCGATCAAGCCCAGACCACAACACCCTCCATCAGCTTCATACCCCAGACCCGCCTGTTGCTGGAACCCCCGGCGCGTTGAACCAGAATCCCACCTTCGCCAATCCGAACATTCCTGTAGCCGTGAGGCACTCTTCTTTCGAACCGCGGATTTCAGAGGCAAATCCGGCTCTGCTTCAGTCAGCGTCAATGTCGCCAGAACCCAATCTCAGCCAGTCTGCGGCACCACGTTCGGCACAGATTCGCTCCCAGGTGCAGCATGAAGACCAGCCACTCGGGCCTCGCACCGCCCCGGTCTTACCAGGAGCCGGCAATCAAGGCCTCGCCACCAGCAAAATCGCAGTCAAGCCCTCGCCCCCCGCTCCCCTGCGGTTGGAAGAACCGCCAATGGCCGCGACCGCTGGACCGGCCGCGCCCCTTGCCGCCTGGGTCGCACGGACCCCCGAATCAAGCCGCGCGGTCGAGCACGAACCTCTCGCTCTTCAACCGCAGTCAGCCAACCCATCGTCAGAAAAACCGTCAACGACCCTTACCTCTGGAACGTTCGAGTCCATTCCCACGCCGAACCCTCGCCCCACCGAAGGCAGCCCTGTGGTTGAGAGCGGCCGCCGAGTCCTCCAGCCACAGGCCGCTCTCTCAGGGTCAAAAGAGCCGCCAGCGGTGAACATCTCCGGATTGTCCGAGCCACATCCTTCGCGCAATGCCCGGGTACCTGAGACCAGTCGCACCGTCGAGCTAGACCCCCACGTCCTTCAGCCACAAGCCGCTCTCTCAGGGTCGAAAGAGCCGCCAACGCCAAACACCTCCGGATTGTCCGAGACCCCTTCTAGTCGGAACGCCCAAGTCAGCGAATCCAGACATGTCGTCGAGCCCGGCGTTCACGTCCCTCAGCCACAAGCCGCCAGCCCGGCCGGTGACGCTGCTTCGTCGATACACGTTCCGGCCATGCAGAGCGCCGCTCTGAAAGGGACAGGCTCGATGGACGAAGGCGAAATCATCGCCATCCCCTCCAGCGCACGCGAACCCTTCGCCACCATCGATGCCGCCACGCGCCCAGACCCTCCCAATTGGGTTCATCTCGGATCGCACCGGGCCGAGGCAGGGTTTCAGGACCCATCTCTCGGCTGGATCGGCGTTCGTGCCGACGGATCAGGGGGCCAGGTCCATGCAACCCTGATGCCTCGATCTTCCGATGCGGCTCAGGAGCTCGGCGGCCACATGGCGGGCTTGAGTGACTATCTCGCCGATGTGCACTCTCCCGTCCAATCACTGCACATCGCCCTGCCGGAGGTCGGGGAGGCCGGCTCGAGTTCGGGAAGGGAACACGCCCAGCACATGGAACAGGGTTCGAATCAGGGCATGGGTCAGAACGCGGACCGGAATCCGCATCAAGACAGCTCGTCTGCGTCGCCTCGGGACGCGCAATCGTCCATGTCTGCGGCTTCCGCCGCGATTCATCTCGATGCGCAGGCTTCACCGGGCAACCTCAGTCCACCGGGAGCGGCCTCGGAATTCTCAGGCTTGCACATCTCCGTCATGGCCTGAGTTTGCAAACCGCGCGATCGAAACCTGCACCGGGATTTCTAACCAGACGAGATGCAAAAGAAACGAAAACGGGAGGGAAAATGGCGGCACTTGCTTCAGGAATCTTCAGTCATTCAATGACGGCGGCGCAGGCGCTCTCGGGATCGAGCGCGAATCCCCTGGCCAGCCCGGCAGCAGGTGCGGGTGATAGCGGCAGCACCAGCAGTACAGACAGTTCCACCATCTCGGCCAACGACTTTCTTACTCTCCTTGTCACCGAAATGCAGAACCAGGACCCCACCGCCGACACCGACCCCAACGAGTACATCAACCAGTTGGTCAACGTCAACAGCCTGGAGCAATTGATCAGTATCAACCAGAACCTCTCCACAGCACTCGGGGATTCGGGCACAACCCCCGGGAGTTCCGCCTCAACCCCGTCTGCAATGGCGGCATCGGACCTGACCGGTTCGAACGCCATCGCCACATCTGCGCATCCCAGCATAGCCGCGCCCAGTGGAGGTGTGTTGGCCACCGCCCAGACCGTTTCGTCCGGCGGCGAAGCGCTAGGCGATCTTTCCGCGCTGTCCGGCGCGGTCAAACGGGCTCCCGGCAATCTCACTGCTCCCAATGCTCTTCCCGCCGCGCAGACCGTTGCACATGCGCTCGACGGACGATCCCGCACGCATTCGAAGGCATCGGAGTAGCCGAAATCCTACCGATTTTTCACCCGCAGGCCAGGATGGCCTGAACCACTTTAATCAAGCATCACGAGGAGATCTACGATGGCAAGTTTTTATACGCCGCTTTCCGGCCTCAACGCCGATTCCACTGCCTTGAATACGATTGCTAACAATTTGTCCAACATGAGTACCACGGCCTACAAGTCAGAGAAAACCAACTTCTCGGACCTCTTCTATCAGCAGGTCGGGTCAGAGGGCTCTGGCGACGCGATTCAAGTTGGCGGGGGCGTCAAGGTCTCCTCCAACTCGATTGACTTTACGCAGGGATCCTACGACACGAGCGGAACCACGTCCTCAGATGTGGCCCTCGACGGTAACGGCTTCTTCGTTGTAAACGACGGCGGCACCAACCTTCTTACCCGCGACGGAACCTTCACCCAGGCCGCCAACGGCAATCTCGTCACCGCCGGGGGACTGGAGGTGATGGGATTCCCCGCCTTGAAAGGCGTAGTCAACACCAGTGGAGCATTGGCGCCCATCGCCCTTCCCGTCACCGGAGATGTGCAGCAGCCGCAGGCCACCACGAACTTTGGAATGACCGCCAACCTCGACTCCTCGGCCGCCATAGGCGCAACCGTTCAAGGCCAGGTGCAGGTTTACGACTCTCTGGGCAACAACTACCAGGCCACGGTGAACTACACCAAGACGGCAACCAACCAGTGGTCCTACAGCGTAACCCTGCCCGATACCCTCACGGCGGCTCCCGCCACTGCGCCGGCGGCGGTTACGGGGATGCCCGTGGCCACACCAACACCCACCCCCACGTCGGTGGCCGCGGCAACCACTGTCGCTGAGCCGTCGGCCACTGTGCCCAACCCGGTCAACTCCTCGGCGCCCGTGATCACTTCGACCAGCGCGGGGCTTCCACCCTCGGCCGTCACTCCGAACTCCGTTGACAACCCCGCCGTCACGCTGGTCTCGGATTCAACCACAACCGCGGGCACAACCGTCGACACCTACACCTTCGCGCCCACCGGAACCGTGAATCAAGCCAATACCAGTCTGACGATTACTGGACCCCTTTCCGGCGGCGCTGCCGGAACCACATCCTCGTTCGTTGTGTCGCCCAGCCATGCGAATGGAACGGTTGCGCAGTTTATGGCAGACATTACCGGGGCTGCGGGATTCGGGAACATCACCAACGGCGCCATAACCCTCACCAATCCCTCCGCAAACGTACTGGTCATCTCGGGACCCACGGCAACACTGGGAGTCACCGGCGGCATTCAACAGGATGTGGCTGAAACCACCACCAACTTCAATCTGTTTTCTTCCAGCGCAACGCCGGTCGATCCGGCCAGCAGCGATCCGGCCAAGGGACTGTCGCTCAAGGTTGGAGCAGGTCCCACGGTCACCGCCACGCCCTTCGCTAAAAGTGTGTCGCTTACAACGTATGCGGCAAACCTGAGCGCTGCGCTGGCGTCGAACAATGTCTCCGGCGTGACGGTACAGGCCACAAATGGCGTCTTGTCCATCACCGGTCCGTCGAACCTCACCATCGGCGGCACTCTTGTTCAGGATTTCCCAGCCGCCACCACCAACTACACCTTCGGCTCCTACACCGATCCCGCCACTGGGTTGACCACGCCTGCTGGCGTCGATCCTGCCACGAAGCTCACCATCACTGGACCGACAGCCTCAGGAACTCCTCAGACGGTGAGCGTCTCCCCGTCGATCATTACGGGAGAATCGGTGACCCAATATGCCACGGATATAACCGCGGCGTTAAGCACCGCGGGCATCCTCGGTGTCACCGTCGCCCCGGTCGCCAACGGAGTCCTGTCGATCACCGGAGCCTCTGCCTCATCCATCTCCGGATACGTCAATCAGGACATTCTCGGGACCACCGTTGCCAGTACGGTTTCGCCGACCTCCCCGGTGGTTACCGCGACGACTCCACCCCTGGCCCCGGCCGCCGCGGTTCCGGCCACAGTTCCCACCGTCACCACTACCTTGACTGCGGCAGCCGCAACCATGCCGTCGGTCACCGGCAGCCCACTGCCCGCTCAATCGGGCACCGCCGCGGGTACATACACCTACAACTTCGTCGCCGGTGCAACGGTGAATCCCAACACCGACCTGACCTTTACCGGGCAGACGGCGGCCGGTCAAACAGTTTCCACCTCGGCTCCGCTATTCAACCCCGGTGAAACTCTCCTCCAATACAAGACGGCCCTGGCTGCGGCATTGGGGGCAGGCGGCGCAAACCTCGCAGGCGTCAACGTCAACCTCAATGGGAACCAACTCTCCATCGTCGGGCCCGCTGGCCCGCCCAGCCTGGTCGCAGCCGGCAGTGTAAGCCAGGACTTCACGGGAACGAATATCGCTTACAACTTCACACTCAACAGCACCATCAACGCCAGCACGGCATTGACAATCACCGGCCCCACGGCGTCTGGCGGGACAGCGACCATCACCAAACCCCCAATCTCGGCCAATGAAACCATCACCCAATATGCCCAGGCTCTCAACAACGCGTTGTCCGGTCCCTCGGGCGCGGGCATTGTCGGCGTGACAGTCACGGCCGATGCGGCTACCGGCCAGTTATCCATCCTCGGACCCTCGGCCATGACCATCAACAGCGGCAACACTGTAAAGCAGGATCTTGCTTTCACAACCACCAACTACAACTTCGTCTCCAGCAGTGGCGCGCTGGCCACGGTGGCCCCAACCACCAACCTCGCCATCACCGAAGGAGGCCAGACGGTGTCGGCTCCGGCCTCCACCAGCAGCCTGTCGGTCTCCGCCTATGCGCTCGCCCTGCAAGGTGCGCTCACTTCGGCGGGCATCACCGATGTTACAGTTCAGAACAACAACGGAGTCCTGTCCATCACCAACCCGGCGGACTCAACCATCGGCGGCGCCGTGAATCAGTCATTCACCGGAGCACAGACAACCTTCGACTTCGGCACATATACCGACCCGAACACGGGACTGACTGTCCCAGCCACCGTCGCTCCTGGAACCAGCCTTACGATCTCAGGACCCACCACCACAGGCGGCTCGACAAACGTCACCGTCACTCCTTCGAATCCTGCAGGCGAATCGCTCGCACAATATGTCACGGAAGTACAAAATCAGCTGGCAGCGAAGAACATTACCGGTGTTACAGTCTCGGCCTCCAATGGTGTCTTGTCGATCGTCGGACCCGACACCGTGACTGTTGCCGGCAACGTGAGCCAGAACATGCTGGGCACAACCAGCAACTACACCTTCCAGGCGAACTCTACGGTCGATCCGACAACCAACCTGAGGATCTCCGGCGAGACGGCCAACGGTACCACCACGACCATCACCGCGCCGGCAGTTGCCGCCGGAGAGACGCTGGCTGAATACGCCACAGCACTCACTTCCGCGCTCACCGCGGCGAACATCACCAACGTCTCCGTCGCTGCAACCAACGGACAGTTGTCCATCTCCGGCGCAAACGTTTCAACTACGGGCACAGTGGTGCAGGGGTTGGCGGATACTGCCATCAATTACGACTTTGGCCCCAGCGCCACGGTGAGTCTGGGGACGAACATCGCCATCGTGGGCCCCACCGTCAGCGGCACGCCTCCGACCGCAATTACCAACCCGCCACAAGTTACAGCCGGTGAAACCGTAGCCGAATATGCCGCGGCGCTCAATAAGGCTTTGACCCAGCAAGGCATCAACACCGGTCCCGATGGCGTATCGGTAACTGCCACCGGCGGCCTGTTGTCCATCGTCGGGCCAGCGGCTACATTCAAGACCCAAGGCTCCGCAAGCCAGGATCTGACGGCGACCACCATCGCCTACAACTTCGGCTCCAGTGGCGGTCAGGAAGCTACGGTCGATCCCACCACCAATCTCACCATTAGCGGACTAACCACCAGTGGCGCCACGGCCACCACTATCGCACCGACAGTCACTGCGGGAATGACCCTGACCAGCTATGCCACGGCCCTCACAAATGCGCTGACAGCTGCGGGAATCGCCGGGACAACGATCTCAGCCACGGCCGCCGGGCAGTTATCCATCACCGGCGCGGGCATCACAACCTCCGGAAGCCTGATTCAGGATCCTGTGTCTTCGGCCAACGCATCCGGGTCTCTCGTCTTCAACTCAAATGGCGGCCTCGTCAGTCCGGCAGCCAACGTGAGCGGTATCTCCTTTGCCGGACTCAGCGACGGAGCAGCGCCCATGGACATGACATGGAATCTCCTGGGCTCAAATGGCGCCTCGACCATCAGCCAGGTCGTTGGTACGTCCTCGGTCACCGCGCCCACGCAGAACGGCTATCAAAGCGGAGCCTATCAGGGATTCGCAATCGGCCTGGACGGCACCGTGACGGCGTCTTACTCAAACGGCCAGACTCAGGCCGTCGGGCAACTTGCGCTGGCCAATGTCACCAATCTGCAGGGCCTGGCGCTACAGGGCAACGGCGACTACGCAACCACCACCGCCAGCGGTCCGGCCTCTATCGGCATCTCGGGAACGGACGGCCTGGCCACAATCAAGGACTCGGCTCTCGAAATGTCCAACGTCAACATCTCGGCCGAGTTCTCTGACCTGATCATTGCCCAGCGCGCCTTCGAAGCCAACTCCAAGGCCATCACCACCTTTGACACCATCACCCAGGAAACCATCAACATGATTCATTGAGATCTTTCAACTAACTCTTGGGAGGGCGATTCTATAATCGCCCTGCCGTCATTTTGCTCGCGCGCACTTCCACAAACAGCCCTTTACTCGCGGCTAGCGTGGCCCCGTTTGCGTTCAGAATTTTGGCTTCGGCCCAGTGTTTTCTTCCTTCGCTGCGCACAACGCGCCCTTCCATGCGGATGGCCGTCGCTGAGGGAACCGGGCGCAGGTAGTCCACCTCCATATGCCGGGTCATCGCGGTCAGCCCGAGCACACGGACCGCCTTGCTCATAGTCTCGTCCAGCAACGTGGCAATAATCCCGCCGTGCAGAAAGCCTATCGGTCCCTCGAATCCATCCGGAACCGTCGGAAGCGAGACCACCATTCCGTCTTCAGCAAGCATGAACTCAAGGTGCAGTCCTGCGGGATTAGCAGGACCGCAGCCGAAGCACCGGTTCTGCGCTGCATGAGGAAGGGGAGTGAGCTTCTCGTTTTCGTTCATCGGTTTTCCCCCAATTGCCGAGGCGCCTCCGCGAGCACCTCCGAATAACACGACCGGTCTACGTTGCCCCCGCTCAGAACAATGCCGATGCGTCTTCCCTGATTCGCGTTCTTTTCTTTAAGAGCTCCCGCCAACGATGCAGCTCCCGCGCCCTCAGCCACGTTATGAGTGTCTTCAAAGTAGGCGCGCATCGCCGCAACAATCTCGGCGTCGGAGACTTCGATAATGCGAGCCGCGTTTTGTGCGATCATCTCCACAGCCTCGGCATTCGGAGTTCGACAAGCAAGCCCGTCGGCAATCACGGTGCGCGCCGGAGCCTCCACCACCTTGCCTTGCTTGAAGCTGAGCGCGTAAGAAGGGGACTCAGCCGCGACTACTCCAATGATCTCTGTGGATAGGCCTAGAGCATTGCGTGCCGCCGCGACACCGCAGATCGACGAACCTAACCCAATTGGAACATAGACCGCATCCAGTGCCGGTGCACCCTCAAAGAGCTCCAGCGCGTATGTGGCCGTGCCCATCACCAGCCGCTCATGGAATGACTCGACCAAATGAAGTCCGGACTTTGCAGCCAGCGACCGCGCATATTCCAGCGACTCCTGAAAATCCTGGCCGTGTTCCACCAGTTCCGCACCTTGGGCCAGCATGGCGCGGTTCTTCTCCTTGCTGTTCCCGAAGGGAACAACAATCACTGTCTTCAGCCCCATCAGGCGGGCCGCCATCGCCACCCCCTGGCCAAAATTCCCGCGTGTGGCCGCCACCACGCCCCTCAGATCCGGATGAACCCGCTTAAGCCAGTCTGCGTACACCAGTGCTCCGCGCAACTTGAACGCACCGGCGGGCGTATGGTTCTCGTGCTTGATCCACGCCTCGGTCTGCAGCTGATTTCCATCCGAAAGACGCGCTTCGATCAATGGCCACCTGTATTGCGGCGTCGGCGTCATTGACCGATAGACCACAGCCTGTGCATCGCGAATTTCGTTAAGAGTGGGGAGCCGCACGAAACCAGAATACCTGCATCTCACGCAGCTTGAATATGCTGGGTCAGTATCGCCGGGCGCATACTCTTTACAGAGATGTTCCTCGGAGGACCTCCCATTCCAACGATTCAGCTCAAAATGACAGCCTGGAAGCTCGTCCAGGCTGTCATCTGCTCTGCCATTGCGCTCGGTCTGGGCATCGGTCCAGCCGGTTGCCATTCAAAACCCGAGCTGACACCTCAGGAAGCGGCAGGGAAGCACCTCTACGATGTACGTTGCGCCCATTGCCATGATGACAACGACCTGAACCTGAAGAAGGTTCCGCCCAATCTCCGCGGCCTCTTCTCACACTCCACGCTGCCCAGCGGCGCGCCCGCAACCGATGTCCAGGTTCAAACCGTGATCCTCGCCGGCAAGGGAATGATGCCGTCCTTTAACGGTCGCTTTACAGACCAGCAGATGTCCGCTCTCCTCGCATACCTGCATATCGGCCTGCAATGAAGGGCCGCCCAGGCTGCATTTAAGACCGGTCAAACCAACTTCACGGTATACTCAAGGTTGCTATGGCATCCGAAAAAACCTTCTATCTTGAAACCTTCGGCTGCCAGATGAATGCCCATGACTCAGAAAAGGTCATTGGCACATTGCAGCAGCAGGGCTATCGCCGGGTTGAATCCGAGGAAGAAGCGGGTCTGATTCTTTACAACACCTGCTCCATCCGCGACAAAGCCGAGCAAAAAGTCTTCAACCGCCTCAACGACTACAAGAAGCTCCATAAAGCCGGCAAGCGCTTCGCCGTTCTCGGCTGTGTCGCCCAGCAGGAGGGCGAAAAGATATTCGAGCGGGCGCCGTACGTGTCGCTGGTCTCCGGATCGGCCTCCTACCGCAAGCTCCCCGAGATGCTCACCCGCCTTGAAGCTGGCGAGAACCGTATCACCGGTCTCGACGACCGCCAGACCGACGAGACCTTCGAAACCGAGTTCACCGCTCGCCAGAACCCGTACCGCGGTTACATCACCATCATCGAAGGCTGCGACAAGTTCTGCGCCTATTGCGTGGTGCCCTACACCCGCGGCAAGGAGCGCAGCCGTACCTCAACCTCGGTTCTCGAAGAAGCCCGCCGCATTGCCGACCTCGGCTACACCGAGATCCAGCTCCTCGGCCAGAACGTCAACAGCTACCGCGACCCGGAAGGGAAGCGCAGCTTCGCCGAACTCCTGGTTTCCGTCGCAGAGGTCAAGGGCATTCGCCGCGTCCGCTTCACCACCAGCCACCCCCGCGACTTCACCCGAGACATCGTCGAGGCCATCGACGCCACCCCCACCCTCTGCGACCATGTCCACCTGCCCATCCAGTCCGGCTCGGCCAGGGTGCTCCGGTCCATGGCCAGGGAATACACCCCGGATTGGTACCTTGAACGAATCGCCTGGATCAAGGCTGCCCGCCGTCCCATCTCAATCTCCACCGACATCATCGTTGGCTTCCCGGGAGAAACTCCCGAGGATTTCATCCAGACCATGGACCTTCTCGCCGAAGTCGAGTACGATTGCGTCTTCGGATTCAAGTACTCGGCGCGGCCCAACACACCCGCTCTCACCATGATCGATTCCATTTCCGAAGAGGAGAAGTCCAAACGGCTTCAAGTACTGCTTGATCGTCAGCGCGAGATTCAGAGAATTAATTATTCCAAGCACTTAGGGGAGATAATTGAAGTGATGGTCGAGGGAGCAAACCCGGCGCGCGAGCAAATCTCCGCCCGCAGCAGCCAGAACAAGCCGGTCAACTTTACCTGGCCGCACCCCATTTCGCCGGCCCCTGGAAGCTATGTTCAGGTAAGAATTACGGCAACGCATCCCAACAGCCTGGTCGGTGAAGCCGTCTAACTTAAGGACGCAGGCAGGAAGGGGAACATATGGATATCGAGGTGCGGATTCGAGGACTGATGATGGACCCGGCCACCAACATGCCCATCGTCATGCTCAAGGATATCGGCTCAGATTCTGTGATCCCGATCTGGGTTGGGATCTTCGAGGCCAACGCCATTGCCATCGAAATCGAGAAGGTCGCCGCCCCTCGACCGATGACCCACGACTTGACGAGAAATGTGATCCGTCACTTGAGTGGTCAGCTGGAAAGGGTTGTTATCACAGAAATTAAGGACGAGACATTTCACGCCGTACTCTGGCTTCGGCAAGCAACTGAATCGGTCATGATCGACGCCCGTCCTTCCGATGCCATAGCTTTGGCCCTCCGCGCCGATTGCCCAATCTTTGTCGCAGAGGAGGTCATGCAGAGCGCCAAACTCAATACCACCGGATCTGCCGACGGCCCCACCGCCGATCAACTCCGTGGCTGGCTCGAAGGCCTGAATGACGAAGACCTGGGCCGCTATAAGATGTGAGCGCATCTCAGGGAAGTGCAGAATGAGGCTCAGATACCTCAGAATCAGCAATAGTTAGACCCAACGCTGGTTTTATCGAATTCACTATACAGAATATCTGTTATCGGACATTGCTTATCGTTCTGATAAGCCCAATTAGACCCGCTCTCAAGCCCCCAAAGGCTCAAACCGCGCCTGGAAGAACCGCAGATACTTGGGCTCAAACGTCATCCGCAGCCCTCCAATGTTCGCCCTCTCCGAAAACACCGACTCCACAGATTCCGCCACC
>JBARBP010000146.1:0-8617 GCA_049793195.1 Occallatibacter sp.
GCGTGTATGCCGAGGTTCTACAGAAGATCCAGTCCGATTACGTGACCCAGCCCAGCATGAGTGACGTCACCACCGGCGCGCTGCACGGGCTGCTTGAGTCGCTCGACGCCGACTCCAGCTACCTGACCCCAACCGAGTACCAGATATACAAAGAAGAGCCTGTCTCAGGCGCCGCCCAGATTGGCGTCACGGTCTCCAAGCGCTACGGGTACGCCACCGTCGTCAATATCGTTCCCGGCTCGCCCGCAGATACGCATTTGACCGACGGCGACGTCATTGAGTCCATCGGCAGCCAATCCACGCGCGAACTCTCGCTGGCCGTGATTCGCCTGATGCTCGAGGGCAAACCTGGAAGCACGGTCAACCTCTCGGTGGTTCGCCCTACCAAGCCGGATCCCGACCACTTGACGCTCACCCGCACCGTCGCCACGCCCCCAGCTCTCGGCACGCAGGAGTATGACAACGCCAGCATCTTGTACCTGAAGCCGGGCCTGCTTTCCGCCGAACGAATGGATGAGATTGCGGCGAAGATCAAGGCCGCGCCCAAGGGCCACAAGATCCTGCTTGATCTGCGCGATGCCATAGGCGACCCTTCTCAGGGCATGCGGCTGGCCAACTTTTTTGTCAAGGAAGGTATCCTGGCCACGCTTCAGGGCCAGCAGTTCGCCACCCAGACCTTCACCGCCGACCCGGCAAAGTTTCTTACCGCCGCGCCGCTTGCAGTGCTCGTCAACCGGGGCACTTATGGCGGCCCCGAAATTGCTGCCAATGCAATTCTGGACCTGAAGCGCGGCGATGTGGTGGGTGAACGCACCTTCGGCGAAGGATCGTTTCAAAAATCGATCGAGTTGCCCGACGGCGCAGATCTGCTGCTCACGGTTGCAAAGTTCCAGAGCCCTTCCGGCAACAAAATTCAGGACAATGCGGTTACGCCCAACGTAGTTGTGGCCTCGCCCGTCGATGAAGAAGAAGAAGGCGCTCCTCCACCCAAGGACGACGATATGCTGAACAAAGCGCTCGATCTGCTGAAGGCCAAAAGCGCCTGAGAACTTTGCGGACAGTTTAAATTGGGGCGCAGCTTTCCGCTGCGCCTCTCCCATCTGCACCATTTGATTCCCGATCTAACACCTTTGTGGTACGGGATAACCGTCGCGAGGCTCCCTGAAGTTCGCTAAAATGCTAGCCTGAAGATGTAGCACTTTCTCTCCTGCATTTCGGAGAAATGCAAAACGAGGCCTGAATCCCTTGGCTGTCACCCCCGATCAGCCGGCGGAGTTGCGTGTCCCGGACCGGAGGCAATTGCTCCGCGGGCCGCGAGCTCCCTTGCAGCGGCACCGCAAACTCGCTGGCCGCTCTGCGCTTGCTGTATTGCTGGTTCTGGCGGTCGTCACCGGTTCTCTCGCCGGCCTCACCCTGGTCTACTCGGTCGACCTGCCCCAGATCGACGAGCTGGAGCATTACCGCCCCTCCACCTTGACCGACCTTTACGACCGCAAGGGCCGTGTTATCGGTTCGTTTGCGCTGGAACGCCGCGAAGTGGTCGGCTACGACGGCTTTGCCCCCGTCCTCCGCCAGGCCGTCATTTCGATTGAAGACAAGAGCTTCGAATCCCACTGGGGAGTCAACGTGCTGCGCATCGGCGGCGCCTTTGTGCATGACCTTCGCACCCACGACCGTTCCCAGGGAGCCTCCACCCTGACCATGCAGTTGGCGCGCAACCTCTTCCTCTCTGCCGACCGCCATTTTACGCGCAAGCTCCAGGAAGCCTACCTCGCCATCCAGATCGAGCGCACCTTCACCAAGCAGCAGATCTTCACGCTCTATGGTAACCAGATCTACCTGGGAAGCGGCATGTACGGCTTTGAAGCGGCGTCGGAGTTTTACTTCTCGAGGCATGCCAAAGATCTGTCCCTGACCGAGGCCGCACTCCTGGCTGGGTTACCGAAGGGGCCGTATGCTTACTCGCCGCTGCTCAATCCTGAAAAGGCGCTACGCCGCCGCAACCTGGTGATCTCAGAGATGGAGTCAGATGGAGTAATTACCCGCGCAGAAGCCGCGCAGGCGCGCAGCGCACCGCTCGGACTCCACGTCGCTCAGCCACAGGGCTCGGTAGCACCGTGGTTCCAGGACGAGGTGCGGCAGGAATTGGAGAAACGCTTTGGCGCGGAGCAAGTCCATGAGGCAGGTTTGCGCGTCGACACGACGCTGGACCTGGACTTGCAGCAGACTGCCAATCGCGCGGTGGTCGATGGCGTGGCCGTTTACGAGCGCCGCCATGGATGGAAGGGCCATCTTGAAAATGTGATCGACAATGGTCTCACCGCCGGGACAAGCGCCAACGCCACCCTCAAGGACTACCGGCATCCCGACTGGGCCGTGGTATCCGGGGCCGGCGACTACGTTCACGCCCTCGTCACGCGCGCAACGCCTCTTGAGATTCATGCCCGCATCGGCGCGCCGGGGCAGCCAGACTCCGAGGCCATCTTGCTGCCGCCCGACTGGCAGTGGACAGGCCAGCACTCCGGCGATGCCCTTGTGAAGCCTGGCGACATCATCTACATCCATCTTGCGACAGCCATGGAAGGCGCTGCCCGCCGCGCCAGCCTGGAACAGGACTCTGGGGCCCAGGGCTCATTGATGGCGATCGACAACACCAGCGGCGATGTGCTGGCGATGGTCGGCGGTCGCGACTTCGAGGTCTCTGAGTTCAACCGCGCAACGCAAGCGGAGAGACAGACGGGTTCAAGCTTCAAGCCTTACGTCTACACTGCCGCCATCGAGGACGGCGTCAAGCCGGACGACACCATCGTCGACGGCCCGGTGCGCTTCGGCGACTACACGCCGCACAACTACGAGAACGACTACAAGGGCCGTATGACCATCGTCAACGCCTTTGCCGAGTCGCGCAACATCCCCGCCCTCAAGCTGGCCGCGCACGTTGGCATTCACAAAGTCATTGACATGGCCCACCGCTTCGGTGTCACGTCGGACATTCCTCCTTACCTGCCCATCGCTCTCGGCGCGGTTGAGATCACGCTCGAAGAGCAAGTGGCGTCTTACTCCGTCTTTCCCAATGATGGCATCCGGGTTACGCCGCATCTTGTCCGCAAGGTTTCCAACGCCGATGGCATCACGCTTTGGGAAGACCGCCCGGCCGTCAGCCAGGTGATCGACCAGCAGACGGCGCGCACCATGATGACGCTTCTGCAGGCGGTGACCGCCCATGGCACCGGAGCGGCTGTCGCGCAGATGAACCATCCACTGGGCGGCAAGACCGGGACCACCAGCGACTTTACCGATGCCTGGTTCCTCGGCTTCTCGCCCTCGGTTACATGCGGCGTCTGGGTTGGCTTCGACAGCCGTGAATCTCTGGGCGAAAAGGAAACCGGCGCGCGTGCCGCTCTCCCCATCTGGATAACGTTCATGAAGGCAGCCATCGCCGGCAAGCCCGACGAGCAGTTCCCAGACGATGGACAGGACAGCCAGATGCTCAAGGCCTCAGCGTCCCTGCCCGCTAAACCAGGGTTCGTGCATCCGGCTCCCACGCCGCCTGCTCGTCTCCTTAAACCCGCTACGGCCACTAGGTTAAATACGAGCCCTGCGCCGGCAGTCGCGCACCCAATTTCGCCGAGCTCCAGTCAAGCCACCAGGGTCGTCATCGATCTCTCCGCGGACGCATCGCAAGTTAGGTCAGCTCTGCCTTCGGAATCGACAACCGCGAGACCGAACGGCGAGGTCAGACCGACGCTGGACGGCCCTCGGCACTGAGAATTCCGCACCCGGCTATTTATGTTTCTTCTTCGCGGCCTTTTTATCCTTGGCCTTCTTGTCCGCGCCCGGTTCGTGCATCACGGGGATGGGCGCCAAGTCGGGGCCGACACGCTGCACGCGTGTTTCGAGCATCTCGTAGTGAATCGTGCGCGGATTTTCAGGGCGGGTGATGCCGGTAGCTGGATCGGTTGAGATGTTCTGGTTGCCGGCAATCATAAAACTGAAGCTGGGCACGCTGCCCAGCGCCGAAGCGCGGCTGGAACCTTTGTCCTTCGCCTTGCTTGCTGCTTGAACCTGCGCCTGGTTCCCAACCCTGACCGGCAAAAAACCCTGGATGGGATGGAGCATGAATGCGGTCTCGTAGCGATGATGGCGCAAGCTCCAGGTGAAGACGCGCACTTCGTCGAAGTCGAAGGGCAAACCGGAGCTGAGCGGCGCAGTGACGGTGAGATACTCGGGAATCTGGTGGCCTGGGGTACTGGCGTCAGGGTCGCTGACCTTGGTCAGTACCCAGGCGCCAATAAACCGCTGCGCCTCGCCGTATTGAGCAATCTCTTCCGGAACATCCACATCCAGGCGGTTGCCAAGCAGCCAGCCGGTGTGGCCCTTCGAGTCGCGCGTGAGCCACCAGTCTTCCATGATGGGGGGTAGGGGTAGGGCTTCAGGTTGGCTGGCTGTGGGGGCTGCTGTTGACCGAGCCGGCGGCCGCGCACCGGACCCATGCTGCGGAGTCTTGCCTGGCTGAGGCGGATTGGCGGTGTTGGGTTTTGCCGCCGGAGGCGGACCTTCTAGCGCCACCTTAGGCACCGAGGCACGAGCCAGAAGCTGAACCTTGGCATTGCCCGGAAGCAGATAGAAGTTTTCAGTCTTGCGGCCCGGCAGAATGTGCATGTAGAGATCGTCGCGGAGGGTGGCCGTTGCGGCTACGGGATCGTCCTTATGTGCGTCGGCTAGCTGGACGAACCCCTGATAGGTCTTGCTGTCGATGACGGCGCGCTCTTCGATCCAGCCAACTTCGTTCTTTTCGGTCTTGACTTTGAGAAAGCGGTGGCCGCGCTCGAGCACCTGAAGCGGCTGCCCATTGACCACCTCAGCCACGCGCTCCGACACCGCAGCTACACGGTCGTGGAGATACATTTGCCGCGCCGAAACATAAACTGTTTCATATTGTTGATGGCGGAATCGGCTGCATCCGGAAACGAGCCCAACAAGACACAGAACTATCAGCAGCGAGACCGGCTGCATCTTGGACACAGGGGCTCGGTGACGCGGCGGAAACGGGTCGTTAGGGATTGGAATTTGCGTGAACACAGCCTGTGGCGATCACCTTGAGGATAGCACCTGACAGAGATCAGAGATCATGTCCTAGAGATCAGTTTCATTGCTGCCAGTGCCGGCGGACCAACCGAAATTGAATGCAGCAAGACCGAATCGTGCCAAGCAGGCGGCATGCCGATCACTGATCTATGACGCCTGATCTCTGCCCGCTGTTCTCACGGCAAGGCCGCAATGGCGCTGGCCTGCACGGGATCGGTTCCGGTGGCGCTTGTGAGGGCGGCATCGAGCTTGCCGGCAGTGGTTGAGTCAAAGGTGAATGCCTGCAAGTCGGGGCTGCCGCCTGAATTGACCACCAGCAGATAGTTTCCCGTTGAGTCCTGCGTCATCCCCAGCGGATTAATTCCGGCGGATGCAGAGGAGCTGATTGGGGAAAGCGTGGGTGTGCTTCCCGAGGTGGTGACGGCGAAACCTGCTATGTTGCCTGTTGAACTACCGCTGACAGTGCGGTTGGCCACGTAGACATAGCTGCCCTTGTTCGCTCCGTAAAGAGTCGGCGCAATAGAGTAGGGCGCAAGTCCACCGGTTGCAAACGGCGAGCCGGACACCTCGACGAGGGTGTTGTAATCGAGGACGCGCAATCCTCCAGTGTTGCTCGTGCCGGAAGAAGCGGCGACTTCGCCGATATAGAGAAGGCGACTGCTGGGATCGACGGCGACCGAAACCGCGGACCCGCCACTAGAATTCTTTACCGCAATGTTGACGTAGGTTCCGAAGGGATTGCTGTTGGCGGCAGCAAAGATCGCATCCTCGGTACCGCTGGAGCCCTCGGCCACCAGAATATGGGTGTTGTCAGGCGAGATGGCGAGCTGGTGGACGGTTGAGCCCGGAAAATCCACCGGAACCGCTGTCCGGGAGCCATCGACAGCGCCGGAAGAAGTGATGGGGATCGCATCCAACTGCACGCCGGAAAGGGTCACGGAGCCGTCTACCAGCCACGCGCCGGTTGAGTCCACCTGCATGGTGGTCGGAATATCCTGCGATATCACGTTTGAGTTATTGGCGAGCGTCAGCGCGCCGTTTGAGCCAATGTCAAAGAGGAAGATTCCGGTGGCCGTGCCCACATAGAGAAAGCCGCCGCTGGGAGCAATGGCAATGGAATAGGGCGCTGCGGAAAGTGTGTACGGGCTCCCAACCTGGGTGACTGCCCCGGAGTTGATCGAATAGGCCACGATCTGCTTTGTCCCTTGGTTGAGCACGTAAAACACGCCGCCGCCGCTCCCCTGCGTTGCGGTGCAGCTGCCTGAGGACGACGACACCTCTGCACACAGGCTGGTCGTCTGCGATGCGCTGCCTGAAGTGCCCGTCACCGTGATCTGGTAGGCTCCGGCCGTCGTTGTGGACGTAGTGGTCGCCGTCAGCGCTGAGGTTTGCGCTGCCGTGCTGCTGATGGAGACCGAAGCCGGAGAAAGGCTGCAGGTCGCGGGGCTTGTTGCTCCGGTTGGCGCACTTGTTACAGAGCAAGTGAGCGAAACCGTCCCGGTAAACGAGCTCGCCGGCGTCACGGTGATCGTGGAAGTATTGCCGCTGGTGGCGCCGGGGGTCACGCTGATGTTGCCGCTGTTGGAGAGAGCGAAGCTGGTGGTGCCGCTTGGGGCATCCCAGAAACCTTTGCAGCCGGCAAGCAGGGGAGCAGCCCCAAGCAAGATCCATGCCCACTTCCCAATCTTCATTGCCGCTCCTCATTTATTTGATGCACCGCTTTTAGGGTACCGCTTCGGGCCCCGGTGTGGCTTTGCCGGGCACAACCTGAATTCAGGCTTGAAGCACAGCTCCCCGTCCTACCAAATCAAGGACGTATTTCGTCCAGGATTCGCTCACTTCTACAACCGGAGAATCTTTCCGAGTCTCTTTCGGAAACCCAGACAAACCATAGGCAGTGGTATTGCTGAAGACGCATGTCATTTAGCATTCGATTTGTGTGCGCTCCACACCAGACGCGCGGCGGTCAGATCCTCGATGGCCATGCCGACGGTTTTGAAGACAATGCGGCCCTTGGGCGCGGCCAGAGCGCCGGAGAGAATGTTTCCGATCTCCGCATCGACTTTCGCACCGGAGAGACGCACGTCTCCCGATTCGCGCTCAACCGCGGATTGAGACTCGGCAACAACAAAGCTCGATAGCATTGCTTCGTCGTCCAGCTCGCGGAGTGTTGAGCCGGTGGCGCCAACCGCCAGCACCAAGGCATGAGGCGCGAGCCAGCGGCCCTTAAGAACCGGGTCCGCCGACGACGTAACAGTGAGGACGACATCGGCCGCGGCGGCTTTGCTAATGGGAACAGCGCGTCCGCCGCTCTCGGCTGCCAGCAGTTCGGCGTTTGCGGGGGTACGGCTCCAGACGCGGATGTCGCCAAGAGAAGGGCGAACCAGCCGCAATGCCTTGATGTGGGCGCGCGCCTGCACGCCGCTGCCAAGAATGCCAAGACTGCGCACATCGTGCGCCGCGAGAGCATCGAGCGCGACAGCGGAGACGGCGGCCGTGCGCATCTCGGTAATCAGGCGGCCATCCATCAAGGCGAGCGGCTCGCCGGTAGAGCGGCGCAGAAGCTCGACAATGGCCATGTGCGTGTGCAGGCCGAGTTCGTCGTTGCCCGGATAAAAGGTGACTGACTTCACGGCCATCACGTCGCCTGCAATGACCGGCATTATCGCGAACCATCCGTTCTTCACGCCTTCTGCGTTGCCGGCGCGCAGGATGGTGCGCGGCGGCTGATCTACATGTCCTGCAGAGTAATCGATCAGCGCCTGACGGATCGCGGGAACGAGGAGTTCGTAGGTGAGGATGTCGCGGACTTCTTGCTCGGAGATAAACATGGGTCCGCATTCCTCGGAATCAGGTGCTTGGAAGATTGAGCGCGTATTTTGACACCCGATCCACAACGCCCGATCTACGCGGCCCTGAAAATCAGTCCTGGAAATCAGTTTGGACGATTCCCGGAACTCCCGGACCCGCCGGCGCCGCTCGAACCGCCCGGTCCTCCCGATCCCCCCGAAGTCGACCGGCGGCGGAAGCGCTCGTCTACGGGCTGGCGAGCCTTGAAGCCCGAGTCGACTGTGTGCCAGTGATCGATCGAAGGCTCACCCATGCGCCAGCAGAGCAGCACCACTTCATCGTCGAGGCGACAAGGAAAATCCAGGAGCCCCGTGTCGAGGTCTTTGACCTGAACGCCGATAGCATCGATCTCCGCGACACTTTCGCGCGCCAGTTTCAGGTGAGATTCCATATCCGCACGCTGCTTCATCACGCCGCCCGCATCCACCTTCATGCCGCCGGAGAGATAGATGCGACGAGCCAGCTCGGAGAGGTCGGACTCGACCTTCTCGGCGGCCTGCTTGCCCTCAATGGCGCGCTTGAGCAGCGATTCGAGAACCGGGAGCAGCGATTGCGCCTCGTCGATAGTGAAGGTATTCATGCAGAATGCCTTGTTGTCAGGATACTAGAAAAGCAGGGAACAGGGAATAGGGATCAGTTTCGGCTTTCCGGGTCAGCTTTTGATTGTCGGCCGTCAGTT
>JBARBP010000147.1:0-2316 GCA_049793195.1 Occallatibacter sp.
CGATCAAAGCACCAGCCTCGGACCAGAACAGCCAATCGTCGACCGCCTCTACCTTGCACCCACCAAAGATTGGCGGCATCACCCGCTGGCTCGGAAGACATCCCATGAAATCGCGGCTCTTCGCAACGAACTCAAAGCCGTTCCCTATGACGCGGTCATCGATCTGCAGGGTTCGCTGCGTTCGGCAGTTTTAGGGCGAATGTCCGGCTGTCATCGGATTATTGGCGAGGAAACTCCGCGCGAGGCTCCTGCTCGCCTTCTCTACACTGAACGCATCGCCACCCACGGTGCGCACGTGATCGAACAGGACCTAGAATTAGCCTCAGCCGTGGCCGGCGATCTCCTCACCCCTACCCCTCCGATTCTTCCCATCGACCCCGCCGCCGAAGCCTGGTGCGACTCATTGCTTGCCTCCAACGGAACGCGGCCCGTGGCCCTCATCAATCCCGGCGCCGGATGGGGCGCCAAGCGCTGGCCGGTCGAACGCTATGCGGAGATTGCCTGCGGACTGATTGGGCGCGGCTTCCGCGTTCTTGTCAACGCCGGACCTGCCGAAGAGCAGATGGCGGACGTGATCGTGAAGGGCACCACCGGCGCGGCCATTCCACTGGCGACTTCGTTGCAGGAGCTAATTGCTCTAACGCGCCGCGCCGCGCTGTTTGTTGCAGGAGATACGGGCCCGCTCCACTTGGCCTGCGCGCTGGGCCGGCCGGTGATTGGTATCTACGGGCCTACCGATCCCAGCCGCAATGGACCGTTCGGGACAAAATTCAAAGTACTGCGCAGTCCTCTTAGCCGCCGCGACCACACCCGATATCCAGACCCCGAAGCTGGATTGCTCACGATTGAGCCGGAAGCGGTGTTGAGCGCCGCCGATGAGTTGCTCGCCGAGGTCGGTGTCCGATGACAGAGCCACTCGCCTCGGACCAGCCAAACCCGCAACGTCCGGGCACCGAACGACTCGACTGGATCGAGCGATGGCAGCGGGTCGCTCGCCGCATTCGCGTACCTTTGGGCTTTCTCGCTGCGGCTCTCTATGTCTTCGAGCTTTGGCGGCGGGCGCCCCGTCCAGCCGCCGTGGCGTGGAGTCTTGCGCTGGTGCTGCCGGGGCTTTGGCTGCGTGCCTACGCCTCAGGATATGTGAGGAAGAATCGCGAGCTTACGGTTACCGGCCCCTATGCGTACACCCGCAATCCGCTATACCTGGGATCGATGTTGATTGCCGCCGGTTTTGCGCTGGCGCTCCTTAGTTGGCCTGTGGCCGTCGTGCTGGCCGCCGGCTTCACCATCGTTTACGTTCCCGTGATTGCATCGGAAGAGCGATTCCTGCGCTCGGCCTTTCCTGGCTTCGACTCCTATTGCAGACGCGTACCCCGTCTTATTCCGCGCCCGACACCCACCAAACCGTTCTCGCCGGAGAGCTTACCTTCAGGTGATGAAGGAGTTACCGGTGCTACGACAGGCAGCTTCTCCTTTGCGCTTTACAATCAGCACCGCGAGTACAATGCTGGTATAGGGGCCGTACTGCTTTACCTCTGCCTGCTCTTTATGCGGCCGGCGCTGGACGCGATCCGGCACGGGGCGCGCTGAGCGTTTTCCGGGTTGTATAGGTCAAGTCACAAGGAGCCATACCCGACATTGAAGACGCGCGCGTACGTCGCCATAATTCTTTGCGCCTTTATCTTGGCAGCCGTGGCTCCCGGTCAGCAGACGCCTCAACTTGCGCCCCCGCGTTCCGGGTTCAGTTTCCCGCAGAAACAGACCCTTACCTATTCGGTGGACTGGCGTGTCTTTCCCGCCGGAACGGCCGTAATTCATTTTGAGGCTATCGGGGACCGGGAACGCCTGACAGCCGACGCCGAAACCAGCGGCGCCATCAACCTTATCTTCCATGTCAGCGATCGTTTCCAGTCCGTATTCGATCGCCAGCAGGGCTGCACCTATCAGTTTGACAAGCAGACAGTCGAAGGCCGCCGCCAGATCAACTCGACCCTTCGGCTCGACTACAGTCAGGGCAAATCCATCCTCGACGAGAAAAACCAGGTCACCGGGCAGACCAAGCACATTGATACGGCGATCCCCGGTTGCCTCACCGACCTGCTCACCGGAGTGTTTTACAACTCATCGCAGCCCATGACCTTGGGCCATACCTTCGTCATCCCAGTCGCGGATGCGCAGCGGACCGTCCCGGTTAGCATGAAGGTGGAAGGCCGCGAAGAGATCAAGACGACGCTGGGCACCTTCAAGACCCTCCGCGTGCAGCCGATGGCGGATGCCGGCGTTGTGAAGAATCGCGGGAACATCTGGATCTGGTAC
>JBARBP010000148.1:0-8495 GCA_049793195.1 Occallatibacter sp.
CGGCAACTCCGGTTCGACCATGCGCATGATCTCCGGCCTGCTTGCGCCGCAGCAGGGCAGCTTCACGCTCGTCGGCGATGCGTCGCTTTCCCGCCGCCCCATGGAGCGCATCCGCAAACCCCTCGAAGCAATGGGAGCCAGGCTCACGCTCACTGAAGGGCACGCACCTTTGACAATCGAAGGGACGCCGCTCAAGGCAATCGACTACACGACGCCCGTCCCCAGCGCGCAGGTGAAAACCTGCGTGTTGTTGGCCGGTCTGCAAACGGTGGGCACAACCACCGTTCGAGAAGCCGTGCGGACGCGCGACCACAGCGAGTTGGCTCTGCGGGCATTCGGCGCCACGCTCATACGCGATCTGGATTCCGTTTCGATCAATGGTTCAAAGTCCCTGGGGGGGCCGCAGGCGCTTCACGCCATCGAGGCAGCGGTGCCCGGCGATCTTTCTTCCGCTGCATTTTTCATGTGCGCCGCCGCTCTGTTCCCCGACGCGAACCTGGTGCTCGATTCGCTCGGGCTGAATCCCACGCGGGCTGCTCTGCTGGATGTACTGACATCTCTGGGGGCAAAGATCAAGGTCCTGCATCTCGAAGAAAAACACGCTGAGCTTGTGGGAGCGGTGCAGATCTCAGGGCCGGAAGAGGGACTGGGGACGACGCTGGTCAGCGGCGCGCTAGCCGCGCAGCTGATTGATGAGTTGCCGGTGCTGGCAGCCATTGCGCCCTTTACCAGTGGCGGCATCCGCATCCGCGACGCAAAGGAACTGCGCGTGAAGGAATCCGATCGGATTGCACTCGTGGCCCGCAACCTGCGCGCCATGGGCGCAGAAGTCGAAGAGTTTGAAGATGGCCTCGACGTGCCCGGCGGACAGACGCTGCATGGCGCCACGATTGACTCGGGCGGCGACCACCGCATTGCCATGGCCTTCAGCGTGGCGGCGCTTCGCGCCGAAGGCGACACGCTGATTCAGGGCGCAGAATCGGCCGCTATCAGCTTTCCTGAGTTCTTCGATTTGCTTGATCTGGTCGCGGAACGATAGAGGATTGGCCGCAAGAGCTGCGAACTGTTTTCCGCAAGAAAAATGCCCGGCAGGCAGCCGGGCATTTTTTGTTTCTTCCAGCAGAAAACTACCGGCCCGCAGGCGGAGTCATCGAGGGTTCCTTACCCGGCGGCGCAGCTTGCACACCAGGTACCACCGGGGTCGTCTTAATCTCCCCAGAAGCCGCTTCAGGCAGGTTGATGCCATAGTGCTGCAAGGTGCTCGCCAAGACCTGATAAAGGCCGGCACGGTCCTTGGCGTAGAGGGCGTGTGCCGTAATTAGATTGTCCTCCGCGACGGCCAGGTTGCGCTCCTGCAAGAGCACGTTGGCGGTGGTGGAAGCGCCAAGCCGTAGCTTCTTCACTTCCGAGTCGAGGCTCTGCTGGTTGAAGTCCCTGGCGGCAAGAGCAGCCTGGACTTGGGCACGGTCGTTGGCGAGGGCGAATTTGGAATTCACCACCTGCATGCGGATCTGGGTATAGCGTTGTTCGAGCTGCAACTCGGCTTGGCGGTACTCCATCAACGACCGCTCGTGCACCGATTCGGCATAACGGTTACGCAGCGGAATATCCAATGTGAAGCCGATGCCCTTGTCCGGGGCCGAATTATTAAAGGCGTGGTCGAAGGCTGTCCCGTATCCGGTGCTGCCGGTTGGGCAGACGCCCCCGGGATAGAAACCGCAATTCAGATTCTTGTTGACAGTGCCGGCGATTCCCTGTCCGGTCAGATACCCGTAGATATCGAAGGTCGGCAACAGCGCATTGCGCGCGCCCTTCAGCGTGATCTCGTCGTTGCGGAGCGTCAGCACAGCCTGCTCAAGTTCCGGCCGGCGCTGAAACGCTTCCTGCACCAGAGCCTCTTCCGGCTGGGCTTCTTCAGGAATCTCCTCAAGGCTGACGCGGTCGGTGGGGATCACCGGAGCAGCCGAGAGCGAAGGATCGTTGAGGTTGCGGGCAACCGCCTGCTTGATGATCTGCTGCTGATAGTTCAGTGCGCTCTGCGCACTGATAAGGGCCTGCTTGTCTGTGGCTACCGTCGATTGTGCGTTCACGACGTCGAGCGGCGCCATGGTACCGATTTCCAACTGCTTTTGGTTGTCTCCCAAAAGCTTGACGCTCTGGTCCAGCGCGCGCTCCTTGGCCTGCACATCCTCATATGCCTGCACCAGGCCCCAGTAAATGGTCTCGACCTGATTTACGGAGTAGAGAATCTGCAGACGGAACGCCGAATCGACAATGCGCCGGTCGTTCAGCGCCTGATACATGAATCGCTTGTTTACCCAGATGCCTGCGCCCTGGAGCAAGTGCTGGGTGACCTGGGCCTGAAAGCTGGAGCTCAATTGGGGGCTGAACTGAGCAGTGGAGTTGGAACTGGTGGCATAAGTGTTGTTGAACCCAACTTGAAGATTTGTGCCGGTGACGAAGCCCTGGGCTACGGAAAAGTCGTACTTGTTGGTCGAACTGGTGCCGCCCGAGAAAAAGCTCGTCGAGGGCGCGCGATCGCGATCGAACGAAACCGTCCCCGCCAAGCTTGGGTCCATGCTTTCCGGTGCCGGACCTGCGCCACCCGTCGAAAACGTCACCCCGCCTACACCGGAACCCGCGCCACCCGCACCGGCAGCCGATCCACCTGGTCCTCCGCCGGTGGACAAGGTCGATGCCGAACCGCCGAGCGTGTTCTCGATGAGCCCGGACGGCGCGCCGAGGGGAGCGGCTCCGGTCTTGGTGCGCAGAATGTCTGTATCGGCGATGCTCAGGTCGTAGCGGGCAATGGCGATGTCGTAGTTGTTCTCAAGTGCCAGCGCGATGGCGTCGGAGAGGCTCAGGTAAATCTTGCCGTCCTTCACCATGTCATTGAGCCGAACCGAGTTGGCGAAGCTTGCCTTGGCGATCGTCGTCGGCATGAATTGGCCGATCGGATTCTTGAAAAAGCTTGAGTACGGCTTTGAAAAATCGCGCGCTGAATCGCGGAGCCAGAACGGCTCTGTCGGCGCCGGTGCCGGTACCGATGGCAGTTCGGAAGCAGCCTTATCGGGCCCTGTTGTCCCAGCCGGCGTCTGTGCTGCCATTCCCGAGGGCATGCACGAGGCCATTGTGAGCATCATTGCCGCAATGGCACGCAGCTTTCCGCCAGCCTGTTTGCGCTCTGTTTTTTCAAATTTGTCCCGCGCGGTTATATTCTGCCCATCGAACACACGAGTACGATGCAAATGCATGATTTCTCTCCACGAATAGCTGAGGCATGTGGGTTGCCATTCTTCAAGACGTCCAGAGAGCATCTTCGGACGCAAATTTGTGACGATCCAGGGCGAAATCGCTTCCGGAATACAACTTGGCTCACCCATTATTACGCGAACATCGCCACTTTCGTTCCCTGCACCCTGGCATGCGGACTTAGCAGACGCCCAAGAGGCATAAAGTGCAGAAAGCTGAGTATATCCCACCGGCGCTTCACGCTGCGGGTGGCCGCCTAAGTCGAGTACCCTGTATTGCAAGCGAAGCCCAATGATCGAGTCTTCTGAATCCGCGCCCGCTCAGCAAACCTGGAAGCTTACCCTGGCTTACGACGGCACGGATTTCAGCGGCTGGCAGGTGCAACCCGGCGAAAACACCATCCAGGGCGAACTGCAGGCCGCACTGGGACGCGTTACGGGCGAGTCTCCATTGCCCCAGGGCTCTGGACGCACCGATGCCGGCGTCCATGCGCTGGGCCAGGTTGCGAGCTTTGCCCTGCAGGCCCCCATTCCTCCCGGAAACCTGCTTCGCGCCCTCAATCGCACCCTACCGCCGTCGATCCGCATTCTTGAGGCGAAAACGGCGCCGGATTCGTTTCACGCCCGGCACTCGGCAGTCGCAAAAACATACGAGTACCGGGTGTTCCGTGAGTCAATCTGCCCTCCATTTCTGGCCCGGTATGCGCTTGCCTGTTCCTGGCCAATGGACATTGAAGCGCTCAAAAAGGCAGCGAGTTTCTTTGAGGGAGAACACGATTTCCTAAGCTTCGCCGCCACCGATCCTGACCTGGCAACCCGGAACGTTCCTGATCTTTCCGGACTTGACGCGGCAATTCTACCCATGGCGATTCCTTCAGCGGTAAGAACCATCTATTCATCGACCTGGGAGCAACATCAGAGCGGGGCCGGGGAGTTGCTTGTCTATCGTGTGCGGGGGAACGGCTTTCTGCACCACATGGTCCGCAACCTGGTGGGAACCATGCTGGATGTGGGCCGCGGACGCCTGAGGGCCGAAGAAATCCCCGGCATGATTGCTGCCCGCTCCCGCGCGGCCGCTGGTCCTACCGCTCCGGCGCACGGACTGTTTCTGCTCTCGGTTGAGTACGACGGGGAAAAATAAAGCTCCGGACCGCAGGCAGTTTTTATTGCAACTTGTTTGTGGACTGTATATAAACTGATAACGGTATTGGTTACCGAGGTTTTTTTATGCGCTATTCTACCCAGATCAAACCCATTAGCTATGTAAAGGCTCATGCAGCGGAACTTCTCGACAGAATCACGCGCGAACGCGAGCCCATCATCATCACCCAGAACGGCGAGGCGAAAGCAGTTTTGGTCGATATTCGCTCCTTTGAAGAGAACCAGGAGAGAATGGCGATGCTTCAGGTAATGGGAGGCGGCGAAGAAATTCACGTAGGCGAACCGCTTTCGCGCACTGAAGTCTTCTCAGAATTCTCCGGCCGCAAACCTGTCGAATCCGAGGCCCCCCCGGTTGAGAGCGAAAAACTCAATCAGCTTTGATCGCCCGCACGGCCCACGCGTTTGCTTCCTGCTAACCTGAAGTCACGCATGGCGCTCTTTGCCCGCAGCACATCCTTCTCGCGCGTGACCACGCTGGCAGCACAGAGGCCTGTCCACGCGGCCTTTGCCTGGATACACGGCAATCCACAAAAGATCATGGCATGGCAGGCGGAGATGGTCGCGATTCCCGCGCCTCCGTTCGGCGAAAAGGCACGTGCAGAGTGGCTCGCAGCACGATTTACCGAAGCCGGACTGATCAATGTGGAAACCGACGCGGTTGGAAATGTCCAGGCAATGCTGCCCGCTTCCAAACTACCGGCAGAGAGCACCGGACCTGTGGTGGTCCTTTCGGCCCATCTCGACACTGTGTTTCCAGCGGACACGCCCCTCAATCCCGTTCTGGAAGGCGATCGCTTAACTGCTCCGGGGGCGTGCGATAATGGCGCGGGTGTGATCGGCATGTTGGCCATTGCTCACGCGATGAAGCAGGCGAAGATCGAAATGGCTGCGCCTCTCATCTTTCTGGGAAATGTGGGTGAAGAGGGTGAGGGCGATCTGCGCGGAGTGCGCCATTTCTATGAACAGGGGTTGCTGGCCGGCCGCATCGCGGCCCACATCGTGCTTGACGGAGCAGGCGCGGACTCGGCTGTCACGCTCGCCCTGGGCAGCAGGCGCTTCAAGGTAACGATCGACGGCCCCGGCGGCCATAGCTTTACCGATGCCGGGCTGCCCAACCCGATCGCCGCGCTGGCTTCAGCACTAGCGGTGTTTGCCGATGTTCCCTTGCCCGATGAACCGCGCACGACGCTGAACCTCGGCACCATCCGCGGCGGCACCAGCGTTAACTCCATCCCGGAATCCGCCCAGGCTTCCATCGATCTCCGCTCCACCGATCCCGAGCAACTGGTGCGCCTTGAAGTGGCCTTGCACCGGGCCGTGGAAGATGCCGTGAGCCACTGGAATGCGAAGGCAAAGTCCGCCGGGGCAATGTCCGCCCCTTCGGGCGCCGACAAGCGTCTCACGTTCAACATCGTCAAGATTGGAGATCGGCCTGCCGCGTATCTGCCCGGCGACTCTCCCCTGCTGGACTCGCTGCGCGCTGTAGATCGTCATTTGCGGCTGCGGACCGATCTGCGCCTCGGCTCGACGGATGCGAATATTCCGCTTTCGCTGGGAGTGCCGGCGGTGTCCATTGGCGCGGGCGGAGAAGGCGGCGGGGCGCACACCCAGGGCGAATGGTACTGCGCAAAAGACCGCGAGACCGGCCTGAGACGCGTTCTGCTGCTGACGCTGTCCACGCTTGAATGGGCCGCCGAGCTGTAGCGCGCAACGCCGCCTCTCTTTGCTACACTCCGCGCATGCGTCTCTTCGCTGCTGTGTTTGCTGTCGCTTTGGCCGGCGCCTCTGTTTGCCTGGCGCAGGCTCCCACAAGTGGGTCCGAAGCGGCAAGGACGCTCACGCCCGCTCCATCGCGAAATTCTCCGCCCGACGTCGTCTTCTTCAACGGCGTGATCTACACGGGCGAGGGGTTCGGCAACGATAAACCACAGACAGTTGAAGCAATGGCCATCGGCGCAGGCAAGGTGCTTTCCATTGGCAGCAACGCGCAAATCAAGCGGCTCGCTGGAGCGAAGACGCAGATGCGCGATCTGAAGGCCTCTGGAACCGGCGTATTCGTATTTCCCGGCTTTGACGATGCGCACGTTCACCTGGGAATGGCCGCGCGGACAAAGCTCAACGTGGATCTGAGAGGCTTACAGTCGCTCTCCGCCATGTTGGTTCGCATAGAAACCTATGCGGAAGATGCGCCTCCGGGCCATTGGCTCACCGGCGGCGGCTGGGATCATACACTTTGGCCTGAAAAGGTGCTGCCTACCCGGCAGCAGCTCGATGAGTTCACCGCGGGGCATCCCGCATTTCTGCAAAGGATCGACGGCCACATCGCCATCGCGAACACAGCGGCATTGAAAGCCGCGGGAATCACAGGCAAGACCGTTCCGCCGCAGGGCGGAGCTATCGATCTCATTGCAAACGGGCTCGATGCACACGGCGAACCTACCGGTATTCTGCGCGAGTCGGCGCAGGAGTTAGTGGCGCGCGTGATTCCGCCGCCCAGCCACGACGAGCGAATGCGCGGCGACGAACTGGCCATTGCCGACGCCCTCGCGCACGGTGTCACCAGCGTGCAGGACTTCAGCGACTGGGAGGATTTTCTGGTCTTTGAAGAGCTGGAAGAAGGAGGCAAGCTCAACCTGCGTATCTCCGAGTGGCTCCCGTTCGTGGCCTCGCTCGATGAACTGAAGCGAATGCGCGCCTATCACGACCTCAACGATCCAATGCTGCACACGGGAATGCTGAAGGGTTTTATGGATGGTTCGCTTGGCTCGCGAACGGCGGCGCTGAAGGCTCCCTACGCGGATGATCCGGGGAACATGGGGCTGCCGCAATTCAAACAAGAACAACTGAATCAAATGGCGGCGGCACGTGCGCGGTCGGGATTTCAGTTGGGATTTCACGCCATCGGCGATGAGGCTGTTTCGATGGCTCTCGACGCATTTTCGCAGCCCGGTGTTTCAAAGACTGCTCGAAACCGCATCGAGCACGCGCAGGTGGTCGACCCCGCGGATATTCCCCGGTTTGCCAAGCTGGGCGTCATCGCATCCATGCAGCCGAGCCACCTGCTGACGGACATGAGCTGGGCCGAAGCGCGACTGGGTCCGAAGCGTGCAGCTTACTCTTACGCGTGGAAGGCTTTTCTCGATGCGGACGTGCCTCTCGCCTTCGGCACTGACTATCCCGTTGAACCGATCACGCCGTTCCGCGGACTCTACTCCGCCGTGACACGCATGAACGAGGCGGGAACGAAGAGCTATTTCCTTGAAGAGAAAATCACTCGCGGCCGGGCTCTCTACGCCTATACGCAAGGCTCGGCCTACGCTGAATTTGCCGAGAACCGCAAGGGCAAACTCGCGCCCGGCTTCGATGCGGATTTCATCCTCGTGGATCGCGATCTTTACAAGGCCCCCGCGCCTGACCTGCTCAAGGCGAGGGTGCTGGAAACATTTGTAGCGGGTCAACAGGTCTATCTAGCTGGTGTCGGGATTCGATAGGCCGCAACTCTTTTCAGTTCAAGAGCGTCTAAGCCGAAGGAGCGATCGGCTCCATTCGAACGGCGCGTCCGTCCTACGCCAACGGCCAATCTCCACCAGCCAGACAGAGTTACCGGGACTAGCTATACTAAGAGTTGGTGCAATCGACACTTCCAGCCGCAAGGTTGGGCACTTTACGAGGTCATCGAATCCATGAAATCGCTGCTCGAACGGCTGCGCTCTCGCCGTCTCGCTTCAACGTTCGTTCTGCTTGCCACGCTTTCGGCCGCGATTGTGGCCGGCTCCTTTTGGGCCCACGGTGTGCGCGGGCAGGAAAAACAAACCGACAGCTCGGACGCCACACCCCTCAAAGTGGTTAACTCCACCGTCCCCCCAAACGACTTTGTTAGGATCGCCCGGCAGGTTGGACCCGCGGTTGTGAACATCAATACCGAGACCCTGCCCAAGCAGTCTTCCAACAAGGGCCAGGGCCCTCGCAATTTTCACTTTCGGGTTCAGCCCAACCAGAAGAATCCGGGCGGCGATGACAACGGAGACGACGACGATCAGCCTCAGGGACAGCCCGGACAGGGGCAGGGACAGGGACAGGGAC
>JBARBP010000149.1:0-14200 GCA_049793195.1 Occallatibacter sp.
GAAGACGGGTATGAGGTTAAAGGTTTGAAAGACGAAGCCGATTTTTTGGCGACGGAGGGTGGTCCGGCGACTAGTGGTGAGGCTGGATGAGTCCATGCCTTCGATCAGAATTCGGCCGTTGGTCGGCTCGTCGATGCAACCAATGATGTTGAGGAGAGTAGTTTTGCCGCTTCCGCTCGGCCCCGCGATGGCAAGGAACTCTCCGGCCTGAACGCGAAGGTTGACATTGTTGAGTGCGCTTACCAGATTATGTGTGGGGTCGTGATTCAGCGGGAATTTTCGCGTGACTGCATCGACACTGACAATCTCGGCCATCGACCATCCCTCTTCCGGAACCTCTGTTCATCTGGAAGATAGGCTGATTGTGCCGAGATTGAGCGGGGATTCGGACGAGCGGTCGATGGGGCGGATGAAAGGTGGAAAAAGGGGGATGGGGCGCCTGTGCCGGCGCGGCTTCAGTCTATCTCGACTGGACGCGGGGATTCCGCAACCAAAGCAACATCCGAAGCGACTTTAAAAATGGCGAATCGACTCATCGGGGCTGGCAGCTGCAGTCTCCGCACCTCGCTCACCAGAGCGCTCAACGTGGCTCTCCAGCGAACGGCTAACCAGATCCCGCGAACCGAGACCTATCGCGAGCGAGAGTGTGAGCACGATGCCTCCGAAGAGAGTTCCGAAGGCAAGCTCAACCACGATGCCGCCAATCTCCAAGTGTTCCAGCGCCATGGCCAAGGTGAGGACCAACACTAGCCATTTGACCCCGAGGGAAAGGAAGCGTGCATATTGAAGCTGCGCGTTCACTGCGCCAATCAGCACAGACCGCGCCAGGAAGCGGGCAATCAGGTTGCCGGCAATCAGAATAAAAACCGCCCCTACGGCGTGCGTGAAATACGGTAGCAGCGAGATGGGCAGCGTTGCCGCCGTGGCAAACGATGTGTCGAAGGCAGAGACCCCGATCACGAGCCCGAGTAGTACACAGCCCCAGAACGCCGCGCGCCGCATCAGCGTCGTGGGAGAGGTGGTGGGAGCCCAGCCGGGGTCCGGATGGTTGCGCGCAATCCGCTCATCGAACCTGGCCGCGGTTAGTCCCCACCGAAGCAGCGCGGAAAGCAGCATGCCAATCAGCGTGAAGACCAGCAAGGCAACAATGAAGGCAAGGATGCCGGGCAGAATGGCGATGAGCATCGAAAGCACGCGGTCCAGGGACTGATGCAGCGCGCCGGACATATGGTGCCATATGATGGCGTTGTCCAGATACGGAGGTTGCGCTGCCTGAGGCGGATTTGGCTGATTTAAAGCGACTGGGACTGTTTGCATCGGACTAACTCCTTGTTCATCACTCCGTGGTCATCGAACTTCTTCATGGATTGAACCTGTCTGGCCAGCGCCAGCGGGAGAGGATATAGGGTTTCTCGATTTCAAACGCCGCGGCCACCGTCTCGATGTGGCGCTCCGGGTCTACGCCCGAGGACACAACATTGAAGTGACTTGCGACCCAAGCAAGATAAAGAGGAATCAGCGCCCCGAGCAAGTGGCCGCGGTTGAGAGTGCGCAGCCGGTGGGCGAGAAGAAAATCGTAAACAATGCGCGCCCACAGGCTTTCGGGCATGCGGAACGCCGCACCGTCGGTAAGGGAAAGCCGCTTCAACCCAAGCAGCGTATTCGGTGGCAAGACCAGCGACCAGATCTCTTGCAGGTTTGTATAGGCGAGGTGAAAGGCTTGCAGCATGGGAGCAATGTCCGCTGCAGCATCGACCGCTTGTGCGTTTCCGTTCGATGCGAAACTCCTCGTTTGCGGTGCCTGCCGGGCCCGTTGCCAGAATGCCGCCTTGGTTTCGATGTCGGTAAAAAGAGACCCAGCCAAGCTGGGAAGAATTGTGTTCAAGTCAGACTCAGCCGGATGCGGCAATGCACGAGTGCCGGCAGCGATCTCGGTAATCGTGAACCCCGCTGCCGCGGCCTCGTTCACCGGCCAAAGATACATTTCCGTTTGGTTAAGCGCCGTAAAGCGCTGGCCCGCGAATGCCAGCCGTTCCGCCATCCGCGGAGAAAGGCCAAGATCGATGGCCAATGGGTAACGCGTTCGCGAAGCAAACAAGGCACGGCTCAATGGATACAAGATTGCGGAGTTGATCAGTCCGGCGCGCGGGGGCAAATCGTAGTGAGCCACCGTGAGGTCGGCCGAGTTGGAGGTCACAGAATTTCCAAGCTCGCGCAGAGCGGGTACTTCCAGGGAGCCTGCCTCCGGGCCGAGGATGAGGATGGCGCGCGCTTCATTCTTCTGCGCGAGTTGATGACCGTTTACAAAGTCGGCTGCGGTGAGGATCCAGGTCGCCTTGACAACGGGGTTGGGAATGATACGCAGGCCCGGATGAGCCTCCGTTGCCAGCGGGTCAGGCGCGGCAATCACTATATCCTCCGGTGGAAAGGCAGATGCGAGCTTTGCGATCACATCTCCCAGTTGTTCCGGCGGCAAGGCGGCCAACAGCACCAGCAAAGCACAGCCGGTTTGCTCGGAAGGCAAAGTCGCGTCGGGAATCGGGTTCGTTGTCGCCATCGACTGGTTCTCGGTTGGGTTCAAGGCTCTACAAAGCTAAGATGCCCGCTAATGGAATCCGCAGCCAGGCAGGACGATTATTCAGTTCGTACAGTAGCTCATAGAGGGCCTTCTCGAACAGGTAGGCGCCGAGCAGCGACTGCGCCTGCGGCGGAGGAGGAAGAAGCGCTGGATTGGCGGAAATGGTCCTGCGATAGTCACGAAGAAACTCTGCCGAAACCGCATTCTGCCAGCAAATCGACCAGGCCGCGAGGCGCTCAGCATCGCCAAGCGCGGCTGAGTTTCCCCTCAAATATTGGTTCAGGCCGAAGAACGCAGCGTAAGAAAACGAGCGCAACATGCCAGCCACATCTTTCAGGGGCGATTGTTTCTGACGGCGCTCGGCGAGAGGACGCGCCGGCTCGCCCTCAAAATCGAGCAGTACAAAGTCATCTGTCTCCGTGCCGTCCTCCGTCCTTGGCCCGTGCGTGCGAAGCGTCTGCCCAAGATGATAGTCACCGTGAATACGAATGCGCTGGCCGGACGCCTTCACGTTTGCAATTCCCTGGGCGCGGCTTAGCAGATCGGCGCGCCGCGAAAGAACCAGAGCCGCACTGTCTGTGACGGCGTCGTCGAGAGTTGCCAACTTTAGTTTGAGCGCTTCCAGCGCAGTAGCAACCTGCACTTCGATACGATGCGCATCCTGCGCCAGGTCCGCTGCCGTCAAAGGCTCGGCGGCGAATGCCGGATCGTCTGTCGGGCTTGCCAGCGCCAGATGCATTTCTCCGGTACGGCGGCCAAGCAACGCAGCGGCCTCAAGGGGCACTCGAGCATGTTTCCGGATTTCGCTAGGCAGTTCGTACTCTTCACCAAAAACAGGCGTGGGCAATGTGGTCGACACAGGCAGCGCTGCCACCTCGCTGAAGAACTCTGTAAGCCTCCCGAGAAACCACTGCCAGCCGTCGCCCTGGTGGGCCACCAAACCCTGCAGCATCGCCGCGGTGGTCTTTTTGCCGCCGGGTTGCGTTACGGCAATCTCGCCTCGGAACGGAGGAATGTGAGGGAAGCGCGCCACCTCAGTGAGGAAGCGACCGATCTCCACATCTGGATTCTCGCCCGGTTGGAGACGCCGAAAGAGCTTGAGAATTAGTTGATCTCCGTAAACGATGGACGTATTCGATTGCTCTGCCGAACCGATTCGCGACGCAAGTAAAAGTGGGCTTTCCGGGACGGAGAATCCGCTCGAAGCGTGGGCATCAATCTCCCCGTGCGATGGACCGGCGCTACCCGCAGACGGCGACTCCCGCGGTTGCAGGTGATGCTTGGATGCCGCGCCGTCACCCTTGCGCGCAGTTGCTGGCTCGGCCGGCGCCTCGCTGCCAGCGGGGTCTAATTGCGAGCCCGCCGGTTCCCGAGGGTCGCCCGCTGCGCTTTTCAACGCCAACGTGGCGTTCCGTTCAATTAACCGTAGCAAGCACTGGCGAACGTCTTCCTTGATAGTGGCATCGTGCAAGACCGCTGTACCCATTGGAAATGCCACGGTAGTCAACACACTTTGCAGAGCACTCAATGCAATCTCTTCGGCCTCCGCGCCGGTGCTAAAGGCGAGTGGAAGCTGGTAGACGTCCGCGGGGCTTCGATCATAGGTAATTTCAATGAAGAAGAGCGCCGGCGGTATCGATTCGGTTTTTGGACTTATTTTTCCTGACTGATCGGATTCTTCCGCAGCATCCGAAAGGGGCAGTTCCACCCAGTCCAGAACATGAGCCGATTGAATGGTGCGGCTCTTGGCGCCAAACCATCGTTGCTTTCGTAGCCAGCCGGGTAGCGCGCCTTCCAAAAGGTCGAGGCAGTGGGTGGCGAGCAATCCCTGCCAGCCCTGACTCAGCACCTCGGGCGCTACCGCCTCATCTGGCGCAATCTCGGCGGCGGATGATGCGGTCTCCAACGGTGATGGCCAAAGCCGTTCCGGCGCCGGGCTGGAAGGCTGCAGCTCAAGCCAGAGAAACGAGTAGGGCGCAAGCGTCAGGGAATAAGGAGCATCCGAGATGATGGGGAATGGGACATAGCCCAGCATCTCCACTGGCTCCATCCCCACGTAATTGGCCAGATCGAGCGACACTGGTTGGGCAAAGCGGCTGAGGTTCGCCACGCAGAGCACGGTCTCGCTGGTGCCATCGCCACGATCGAGATTGCGCAGATAAGCCAAAGTCTTTCGGTTTGCCGAATTCAAAAATGTGAGCGATCCTCGGCCGAAGACCTGGAAAAGTTTGCGCAGCGCAATCATGTTCCGCGTCCAGTGCAGAAGGCTTGACTGGTCGCTGAGTTGCGCCTCCACATTCACTACCTGGTAGCCATAGATTGGGTCCATGATTACCGGAAAGTAAAGGCGCGCCGGGTCGCACTTTGAAAATCCGGCGTTGCGGTCCGAGGTCCACTGCATGGGCGTACGCACGCCATTGCGATCGCCGAGATAGATGTTGTCGCCCATCCCCAATTCATCGCCGTAATAGAGAATCGGAGTGCCAGGAAAACTTAGCAGCAGCGAGTTCAGCAGTTCGATCCGCCTGCGATTGTTGTCGACCAGGGGCGCCAGTCTGCGCCGAATTCCTACGTTCACTCTCATGCGCGGATCGGCCGAGTAGGCGAAGTACATGTAATCGCGTTCGTCGTCAGTGACCATCTCCAGCGTCAGCTCGTCGTGATTGCGAAGGAACAATCCCCACTGACAGCTCTCCGGAATCGGCGGTGTCTGCGCCATGATGTCGGTGATTGGCAGGCGATCCTCCTGCCGCAGAGCCATGTAGATGCGCGGCATCAGCGGGAAGTGGAAGGCCATGTGGCATTCGTCGCCATCGCCAAAATAGGGCCGCACATCGGCCGGCCACTGGTTGGCTTCGGCCAGGATGAAGCGGTTGGCATACTCGCCGTCAATGGCCGCGCGCAGGTTCTTGATGACCGCGTGTGTCTCGGGCAGGTTTTCGCAGGAGGTGCCATCGCGCTCAACCAGATAGGGAATTGCATCCATGCGCAGTGCGTCTACACCCATGTCGAGCCAGAAGCGCATAGCCTTGACCACCTCGTCCACCACTTGCGGATTGTCGAAGTTCAGGTCAGGCTGGTGCGAAAAAAACCGGTGCCAATAGTAGGCCTTGGCCGTCTCGTCCCATGTCCAGTTCGATTTTTCAGTGTCCGTGAAGATGATGCGCGCATCTTTGAAGAGTTGGTCACTCTGCGACCAGACATACATTTCGCGCGCCGGTGAGCCGGGCGGCGCAAGGCGCGCCGCCTTGAACCAAGGGTGCTGGTCACTGGTGTGATTGATTACCAGTTCGATCATCACCTGCATGTTGCGCTCGTGCGCCGCGTCCAGGACGGCTTTGAAATCGCTCAGCGTTCCGTAGGACGGATTCACGTCAACATAATTTGAAATGTCGTAGCCGTCATCACGGAGCGGCGATGGAAAGAAGGGTAGGAGCCAGATGCAGGTGATTCCCAGGTTCTGGAGATAGTCCAGCCGGGACAGCAGTCCCGGAAAGTCGCCGATGCCGTCGCCGTTTGAGTCAGCGAATGCCCGCACGTGCAACTCGTAGATGATCGCATCTTTGTACCAGAGCGGGTCAGTAGCGCTGGCCGGCTTTTTCATCCATCACTCCTCTGGCTGATTTCGAGGCGTTTTCATCTTTTCGACGGACGAGCTACCCCTTCGTACTGGAACCAAGGTGACTAAATCTAGGCAAGGCCCGTGTCAGAGAAAGTACCCAAAATCCGTCTCTGCAGTTATTCTGCGATGGATCTTCAGAATATGGCCCGCCTGCCGCGTGGGATTCAATTCTACGTAGTTCCGCTCTCCGTGCCAAAGGTACCGCTCTCCGGTCAACAAGTCCTCGGCCTCGTAAGCGCCGTCGCGTGGTATCCCTAGCATATCCAGCGGCAGGGTCACGAATCCGCTTTGCGTATAGCGTGGATCCAGATTCACCACCATCAGCAAGAGATTCGAACGGTCCTCCGACTCCTTGCTGTAGCAGAGAAGCTGGTCATTGTCGATGGGGTAAAATCTGAGCGACCAATCGTTCTCAAGCGCCGGATTGCTGTTGCGTATCTCATTCACCCGCGTCATCAGTGGCCGCAGGCTATCTGGCCGTTCCAGGTCCCAGTGCCGTATCTCGTACTTCTCCGAGTTGAGATACTCTTCGCTTCCTCCGCGAATCGGACGATTCTCAAGCAACTCGAACGCCGGTCCGTAAACGCCGTAGCTCGCACCCAGCGTGGCAGCCAGCAGCAGTCGAATGGCAAACGCCGCCCGCCCGCCGATCTGCAGAAATTCGATAAGGATGTCGGGCGTGTTTGTCCATTGGCTCGGCCTGAAGAACTCGCGCACGGGCGTCTGGGTCAGCTCCGAAAGGTAGGCAGTGATTTCGTGTTTCCCGGTACGCCAAGGAAAGTACGTATAGGACTGGCTGAAACCGATTTTCGCCAACCGGTACATCACCTTTGGCCGCGTGAACGCCTCGGCGAGAAACAGGGCCTCAGGATGATCGCGCTTGATCTCCCCAATCACCCACTCCCAGAACGGAAGGGCCTTGGTGTGCGGATTGTCGACACGGAAGATCGTCACTCCCTGGTCAAGCCAGTAGAGAAACACGCTCTTCAACTCCTCCCACATTCCGGCCCAGTCTTCGCTCTCAAAATCCAGAGGGAAGATGTCCTGATACTTCTTCGGAGGGTTTTCCGCGTATTGGATTGTCCCGTCCGGCCGCTTGCGGAACCAGGATTCATGTTCGCGCACATAGGGATGATCGGGCGACACCTGGAAGGCGATGTCGAGGGCGACGGAAAGGCCCAACTCGCCGGCCCTGGCCACAAAGTGCCTGAAATCCGCGACGGTGCCCAACTCGCTGTGAATCGCTTTGTGTCCACCGTCCACCGAGCCAATGGCCCACGGACTGCCGCAATCGCCCGGCTGCGCCTCCGGTGCATTGTTGCGTCCCTTGCGGAACGAACGACCGATGGGATGAATGGGTGGAAGATAAACAACATTGAAGCCCATCGCGGCGATGTATTCCAGACGTTTCTCGCAATCCGCAAACGTGCCGTGCTTGCCCGGCTCCTCTGCCGTCGAACGCGGAAACAGCTCGTACCAGGCACTGAATCGTGCCCGCACGGGATCTACAACTACGTTCAGTTCGACTTCCGACTCGGTGGCAAAGCGCAGGTCCGGGTAACGCCGCACGAACTCGCGCAGCTTGGGATCGATTGCGCGCTGCCGCATCTGGTCAGGATTTTTCGCGGCGAGCAGATCGTTTGCCCGTTCCCGCAGCCACACAGCATCGCCACCTGTAGCCCGATCCGCGGCCTCCGCCACCAAGCCGGCGCCGATCTGGTAGTCGACTGCCGAATCGCTCTCCGCCACAATACGCTTCACAAGGTCGCGCTGCCAAGTCTCGAAATGGTCTACCCAACCACGTACCTTGAAGCCATAGCGGCCTAGCTCGCTCACGCGAAACGCCGCTGTCCATCGGTCGTTCACCAGCGGACGCATGGGAATCTCGATCCAGTTTTCCGTGCCTTCACGATGCGCCAGAAGCGACGCTGAGGGGACATCATGCCCGTCGGTGAAGATATCTGCCTCCACGCTGACCTCATCGCCCACTGTGCGTTTTGCCGGGAAGCGTCCGCCGTCCACTGCCGGCGTAATGCCTTCAATGATGACCCGCCTACGTCCTTCTATCTTGTCCAATGTCATCGTAGTGCCAAAATCCTTGTGAGCCGTACTTCATCAAGGTTAACCGGACGGAGTCCATTCGAATCGCAAATTACCATTCAGCGTTGCTGCTTTCCGGCCTGCCGCTCTTCGATGAGGCGCTCATATAGCGCGATTGTCTGGTGAGCGATTGCTGTCCAACTGAACGTAGCTTCCACGCGCCGACGCCCCGCCTCGCCAAAGCGCCGGCACTTTTCCGGGTCCAAAAGCAATTCTTGAATGCGCGCCGCGAGATCGCGCGCAAACCTTGTGGGATCGCGCGGAAAACCGGTGACAGGGTCTTGATCGAACTCCACGAGATAACCTGTCTCTTGATCCACCACCACCTCTTTAATGCCTCCCGTAGAACTGGCGACGACTGGAGCGCCGCAAGCCATGGCCTCCAGGTTGATTATGCCGAATGGCTCGTATACCGATGGGCAGCAGAAGAGGCGCGCATTGCTGTAGAGCTGGATCGCCTCCTGTTTCGTGACCATCTTTTCAATCCAAACAATGCGCGGATGGTGGCGCCGAGCCTCTTCCACCTTGATGCGCATTTCCGCGGCAATCTCTGGAGTGTCCGGTGCTCCGGCGCAGAGCACCACTTGCGTTTCAGGGGGAAGGTAGCCGATTGCGTCCACAAGGTGCGTGACACCCTTTTGCCGGGTAATTCGCCCGACAAACAAGACATACGGCGAGGCCGGGTCGACTCCAAAGTCGGTAAGGGCGCTGGTCTCAGCAGTCTTACGGTACTCGGCGAGATCGACGCCGTTATAGATCACGTGGATGCGCTCGGAATCGACCTCCGGATAGGCGTGGAGAATGTCTGCCATGGTCCCATGCGAAACTGCAATGATCGCATCCGCATCCAGAATTGCCGTCCGCTCCATCCAGGAACTCATCGCATAGCCACTTCCCAGCTGCTCGGCCTTCCAAGCGCGCAGCGGCTCCAGCGAGTGCGTGGTCAGTACAAATGGCACTCCATAGAGCTTCTTGGCGAGGTAGCCAGCCATCGATACGTACCAGGTATGCGTGTGGACGACGTCGATTCCCTCGAGCGCTTTCACCTGCGTGAGGTTCAGGCTGAGCGCCTCGAGAGCACCTTTGAATTTGGCCTCGGTTCCATCGGAAATATCGGCCCACGGCTCTGCGCCGCGCACGTGCAGCTTGCCTTGATCGGCCTGCTGCGGGCCCCAGCAGTGCACTTCAACTTCAATCTTTTTGGCAAGTTCGCGGCTGAGATAATCGACATGCACTCCCGCGCCGCCGTACACCTGGGGAGGGTATTCGCGCGTGAACAATCCGACTCGCAAATTTCTCGTCCTCCGGCTCACTCTCAAGTTACCATCAAGGCCGCGGTTGGGCTCGGTTCCTAACTGACGTCGAGAGGTCGGTGCGGGCAAACAAAGAGCGAAAGCCATCTAGAGGGTATTCGAAGGGCGGCCAACGCTCAGATCGCTGAAGTTGAATCAGCGTCTGCGTTCAATCCCTAAGCATCCGAGGGCGCGCTTCGGTCTGCAGAGTGTTGGACATTGCAGTTCCAATGAAAGCAATATGAACCCACTTGCACCTCGGCGAGATCCGCACCCATGGCTTTTTGGGGGAGGGGTTGCGTTGGGGAGCGATGTCGGTGATCCCTTAGTATGAAGTCACGACGATGATTCCCAACAAATCCACTTCCAGTCGCATCCCGATTTCCGGTCTCATAGCAGCAGCCGCGCTTTTAGTCGGCATTGTATTTAATCCCGGCGCGATTGCGCAGGAGACTCATCCTGCGCCTGAGTTGCATCCGCATTCCATAGATTCTGCAAATGGAGAGCAGGGCGGAATTTCTGCACTTTTCATAAGCGATGTTCACTTCGACCCGTTCCACGATCCCGCGAAGGTGAAGGAACTTGTCGCGGCCCCAGTGGACGACTGGCGATCCATCCTGTCAGCGCCGTCATCCGTCGATCAGGAACAGGCGTTTACCGCGCTCCAGCAGAATTGCCATGCACGTGGCGTCGACACGCCTTTCGCCCTGCTGGGCTCCAGTCTGCAGGCCATGCGGGCACGTGAACCGGATGCAAAATTCATGATGGTCAGCGGCGACCTGATCGCCCATGCCTTCACCTGCCGGTATGCAACGCTCTTTCCAGACGCCGCGCCTGGAGACTATCAAGCCTTCGTGATAAAGACGCTGAGCTTTGTCATGGAAGAATTACGGGCCGAATTCCCAGCGATGCCCATCTATGTGGCCATGGGCAATAACGACAGCGGTTGCGGTGACTACAAACTCGATGCGGGAAGCGACTTTCTTGCTCAAGCGGGCAGGATTGTCGGAGAAGGGTTACCATCTTCCCAACGCCCAAATGCGATCCAGGAGTTCAGAGAGGGCGGTTATTACAGCGTTTCCATGGCTGAGCCGATGCGCAATACTCGTCTGATCGTTGTCAACGATCTGTTTTTGTCGCCAAAGTACAGTACCTGCGGCGACAGGGCTGACTTAGCTCCAGGAAAAGCTGAGATGACATGGCTGTCGCGACAATTGCAAGAGGCTCGCGAATCGGGTCAACGGGTCTGGGTGATGGGTCACATTCCGCCAGGCATCGATCCATTTTCAACTGTCGCAAAACTCAGAGATGTTTGCGGGGGGCAGGCGCCTGTCGAGTTTTTGTCCTCAAACAAAATGGCTGAGTTGCTGGATGAATATGGCGATGTTGTACGGCTCGGGGTATTTGGGCATACCCACATGGATGAGATGCGTCTCCTGGAGCCCGAGGGAGGGGAAGCGCAGGGCGCTGAGGCGCATCGAGTTGCGGTCAAGGTTCTACCTTCGATTTCGCCGGTGAATGGAAACAACCCGTCCTTTACAGCAGCCCGTGTGAATCCAAGCTCCGCGACGCTTGAGAACTACGATGTGATCGCCGCTTCAAATCAAACCGGGATTGCGACCGCGTGGACCACGGAGTACGATTTCGCAAAAACCTACCATGAACCTGAGTTCTCATCTTCGAGGCTGAAAAAACTGATTGATGAATTCAGCGCTGACCATACCGCGAGTATGGCAGCAAGCCAGGCATACATTCGCGATTACTTTGTGGGCGACATGTCTCGCGCGCTCACCCCGTTCTGGCCGGAGTACGTCTGCGCACTCCACAACCAGGCCGCCAAGGGATTTGCCGCTTGCGTTTGCTCCACGCAGCAATAACCGCAAGTCCAGGAGCATTTCCGAATGTCTTCCAAAACCATTATCGAACCGTTTCGCATCAAGAGCGTTGAGCCCATTTGCTGGACCACTCGCGAGCAGCGCGAGAAACTTCTGCGTGCCGCGCACTACAATCTTTTTCTCCTTTCGGCCGACGATGTTTTGATTGACCTGCTGACGGACTCCGGCACTGGAGCAATGTCGACGCATCAATGGGCGGGCGTGATGGAAGGCGATGAGAGCTATGCGGGCAGCAAGAGCTTCGATCACTTCAAGCAATCTGTGCAGGACATATTCGGTTACACCCACGTAATCCCCACGCACCAGGGCCGCGCGGCGGAACGCATCCTTTTCAGCGTCATGTGCAAGAAGGGCGACGTGGTTCCGAACAACACTCATTTTGACACCACGCGCGCCAACGTGGAGTTTGCCGGTGCAGAAGCGGTCGATCTTCAAATCCCCGAAGCACGGCAGCCGGAGACATTGCTTCCGTTCAAAGGCAACATGGATGTTACATCGCTCGAGGAACTGATCGGGCGGGTCGGGCGCGAGCGCATCCCACTGGTGATGCTGACAGTCACGAATAACTCCGGAGGCGGACAGCCCGTGTCGATGGAGAACGCTCGAGCCGTCGCAGATGTATGTCACAAGCATGAGATTCCGCTATATTTCGACGCCTGCCGTTTTGCCGAAAATGCCTATTTCATCAAGGTGCGAGAGCCGGACTACGCGCACAAGACTCCCAAGCAGATTGCGCAGGAGATGTTCGCCCTGGGCGATGGCTGCACCATGTCTGCCAAGAAAGACGGCATGGCCAACATAGGCGGGTTCCTTTGCACCAACGACGAGATTCTTGCGCGGCAGGAGCAGAATCTGCTGATTCTGACCGAGGGTTATCCTACCTATGGCGGACTCGCCGGCCGTGATCTGGAAGCGGTGGCGGTGGGTCTGCAGGAGTCATTGCAAGAAGACTACCTTCGCTACCGGATCGCCTCCACGGCTTACCTTGGCAATCATATTGCCGAGCACGGCGTGCCCATCGTGCAGCCGCCGGGTGGTCATGCAATCTACATTGACGCGAAGACATTTCTTCCGCAGATCCCGGCCGATCAGTTTCCCGGTGTTGCGCTGGCTACAGAGTTATATCTCGAAGGCGGTATCCGGTCGGTTGAGATTGGCAGCCTGATGTTTGCCGATGCAGCGAAGATGGAATTGGTCCGGCTGGCGATTCCGCGGCGAGTTTACACGCAGAGCCACATCGATTATGTTGTCGAAATTATTCTGCGCGTGTGGGAACGTCGCTCCAAGATCAAGGGGATGCGGCTGACCTACCAGGCTCCGTTCCTACGGCACTTTACCGCTCACCTGGAACCGATAGGCTGAACGAGCATAATTGGCCCTGAATGCGTGCCGCGTCCGCTCACTAACTTCCCGGAGCGCGCGGTGTGGGTTCTCCGCCTCGAACTCCTTCCATCGAGACTGCGATCTGCTTCGATTTCCGATAGACATTCGCAACCGCTAGTGTCCACAGCGGAACCAAGTCGACTCCAGGGACGAGCTTGGCAAGAAACGACGGCAGAAACTCCCAGTGCCACCCGAGCAGGTAAGACAGGACTGCTCCGATCGCGAGATCGAGCAGGTCGTCGGCGGGCGACATGGCGCCCTGGACGAACAAGGGGAAGACGACAAGCTGAAGCGTATCGGCAACGATCGCCAGAATCATAGCCGTTCGAAGCCGCGGGCCTGCCGAAATTTTGACGGATTCGCGATTCACTTCGGACCGCTTGTTCATAACTGTGCCTTCTTCATTCATTCTACGGTGAAGGGGAGCACGCCATCTACTAAACTGGTCGCATGGCAAAACGAATTGGAGTGCATTTGGGCACGGCAGGCGGTGCTTCCAACGCAGTGGAGCGGGCGCGGGAGATCGGCGCCAACACGTTTCAGATTTTTTCGTCGAGCCCACGGATGTGGCGTGCGCCGAAGGTAGATCCAAAACAAGCCGTGCGCATGCGGGAGTTGCGCGCCGTCCTCGACGTGGGCCCATTGGTCATCCACACGAGCTACCTGGTCAACGTCTGCAGCCAGTCGGACGAGATACGCCAAAAGAGCATCGACGCCTTTCGCGGTGAAATTGAGCGCGCGCTTGAGCTGGGCGCCGAATACCTGGTGCTGCATCCGGGCTCGTGGAAGGGGCTCACCCGTGAAGAAGGCTTGAAGTTGGCGGCTGATTCGATCACGCGGGCCATCGAGGGGCTGCGGTGGGAGGGAACGGGCTTCCACATTCTTATCGAGAATACCGCCGGTGCGGAGTTTTCGCTCGGAGGGAGCTTTGAACAGGTGGCAGAGCTGGTGACCAGGCTGCGGGCGACTGCGCCGGTGGGGGTTTGCCTGGACACCTGCCACACCCATGTCGCCGGGTACGACATGGTAAGCGCCGAGGGCTACGAGAGCACGATGAAGCAGGTCGCCGCTACTGTGGGATTCGACGCAGTGCGTGTCTGGCATTGCAACGACGCAAAGGCTCCGCGTGGATCGAAACTGGACCGTCACGAGCACATTGGGCAGGGAACCATGGGGGTGGAGTCGTTCAGAAGACTGCTGAATGACAAGCATTTTGATCACGCCGCTTTTATCGCCGAAACGCCCGTGGACGAACCCGGTGACGAGGAACGGAATGTGCGGGTGCTGAGGAGCCTTGTGGCGCGATGATTTTACGGTTGAAGCCCTGGGT
>JBARBP010000150.1:0-5760 GCA_049793195.1 Occallatibacter sp.
TAGTAAACCAGAGTCAATCTCGTAAGTGATTGATTTTAATGAGCGGGAGTAGTTCAGTGGTAGAACGTCAGCTTCCCAAGCTGAATGTCGCCAGTTCGATCCTGGTCTCCCTCTCCAAATTCTTTCCGGTTTCCACAACTACTCAACTTCCTGGATCTTCAGAACTAAACATGTGAATGTTTTCTCCCCTGCCACCAGTATTTGATGGGGAAGACCAGCTGGTACGTGGGTAATCTCGCCGGCTTTTAGCTCCTGGCGGTTGCCGCCCTCGATGGAGGTCCCGCGCATCAATCCAGATTCAACCACCTGCACGCGAATCAGGGTTCCGCCGGCCAAGAGCGTTGCGGAGCCGGCAAGTACGCAGAACAAGAACGCGAAGTCCTGATACATCTCTGGTTCGCAATCGCGGCTGTAGAACGAAAGCAGCGCCATGTGCCGCGGATATTCTCGTAACTTTTCAGTGGCCGAGCCGTTCCCGAATCCGGCCATCTTCTTTAGATATGCCGCACGCTCCAGGAGAATGGCAGGAGACCAATGATCAACCGGAGTGCGCTTTTGTGCCCGGGGACTTATCTCCTCCAGCGCGATGTCCTTCAATATCTCCTTCGCCAGATTATCCATTTCGACTCCTTTAAAGCGCCGGCACATCGACTTAGATCTGCGATTATTGCAGGCCGGCGAGTTGGCGCGCGCGCTGGAAGACGGAAAGGAACATGGGACGCGTGAGCTTGCCGGTATTGGTGTTCTGCAGGGAGGGATGATAGCTTGCGATGACGGTGAGGCCAGCGGGCAAGCTGTATTCGGCGCCATGCGTGAAGACGAAGCCGGAGCGGACAGGCAACGCTCCGGTTCTTTGCTGGCGGGCCAGCAGGCCATCGAAGGCGATTCGGCCCAGGCAGACTACCACGCGCAAATTCTTGAGCAAGCGGAACTCTTCGTCGAGCCAGGGAGCGCAATTTCGTAACTCCTCAGGTGAGGGTTTATTGGCCGGAGGAGCGCAACGGCCCACGGAGGTGATCCACAGGTCTTTGAGTTTCATGCCGTCGTCGCGGGAAATGGCGTTGGGCTGTGAGGCAAAGCCGGCCTCATAGAGGATGGGAAATAGAAAATCACCGGAACCATCCCCTGTGAAGGGTCGCCCAGTTCGGTTGGAGCCATGTGCCCCAGGCGCAAGGCCAAGCGCGAGTACGCGCGCATGCTCGTCGCCAAAGGAGGGCACAGGCTTGCCCCAGTACTTCCAGTCAATATAGGCACGCCGGCGAATACGGGCCACTTCGGCGCAATACTCCCGCAGCCTGGGGCAGCGATCGCAGACGATGATCCGCGCGTTAAGGGCTTTGAGGGTGGAGTCGTCACGGGCGGTCATATAGGAATTCTACTGGGAATCGGCCTAATTACTTACATTGTCTCGGGTGATGCAAGGCTATGACATACTGAATTTGCCTTTGCGATTCCAACAAGGTTCGGACTACGCATAAGGGCCGGAGCAGATTCGCATGCCGGAAAGAGCCAATCCGGAGTTTTTGCGCCGTGCCATCCGTCTGGCTACGGAGAACGTTGTGACGGGCAGGGGCGGGCCGTTTGCAGCGGTCATTGTGCGCGAAGGCAAGATTGTGGGCGAGGGCGTAAACACCGTAACCGCTTCGCACGACCCTACCGCGCACGGCGAGGTGAACGCCATTCGCGCGGCGGCGCTGGCATTGGGTACGTTCACCTTGGCGGGATGTGAACTCTACACGAGTTGCGAACCCTGCCCGATGTGCCTGGCTGCATCCTACTGGGCGCGGCTTGACACGATCTACTACGGGGCCAGTGCATCAGATGCGGCTCGTGCCGGATTCGACGATGCGTTTCTCTACGAAGAGCTGCGCAAGGGTCACGGTTCGCGTGCGATTCCCTCAAGACAACTGCTGGGCGGCGAAGCGTGGTCGAGCTTTCAGGCGTGGATCGACTCGGCACACAAGATTGAATACTGAGCAGCAGCTTCTGGCTTCCTGCTAGAAGATCACGCGCATTTCGGTAACCAGGTTGTGATTGTAGTAGTGGAAGCCGGAGGTGGCGATCTGCATGCCGCTTGCGAAGACTACAGAAGCATGTTCGGGTTTCCATTCCTTGCGGCGAATCATGTAGAAGGCGGCCGGGGTAATCATGTTCTGCGTCTTGGCGTCGAAGGGGCCGGCGCGGAAGAACATTGCGTTGTCTTCGACGTCGATCCATGAGTACCTGGTCATGTGCATCTGCGCGGTGGAGTTCCACTCGATGGCGCGGCCCTGCTGAGCGATCTTGGCGGTGGGCAAGAACCCGCCAACGTTCTCAAGCAATGCGAAGCGACCGAAGGCTTTGCCCGCGGAAATTGACGGGCAGTAGAACGAGGTAAGCATCAGGTTCTGATAAACCCGCGGCGAGAAGGCATGGTAGAGAACCGCCGAGACGGCGAAGTTGCCGTGGGCCGCATTGCCGGAAGCGATGCGGTACTTCAACTGCGTACCCGCGTTGCCAAATCCGTCCTTTTGCGTGCTGGAATGATTGCGAAAGTACGACGGCGGATCGAGGTCGATCTGGAAGCGACGGTCGACGATCAAGCTGATGCCTTTGCCATTGCCGTAGTTGATGGTGCGCGTGCCGGAGAAATTTGCATTCGAGACCGAGAAGCGAATGGCCTGGCCGATGCGACCGTCGGATTGGATGAGCGGGCCCATCCAGGTGGGCTGCACTTCGGTCATGGAGGCGTTGTTGCCGCGAAGGTTCTGGTAAAACGACTGCTGGGCAGAGACGGCACACGTGCCGGTGGCAAGTGCCGCGACGAACGCGCCTTTCAATATCAACTGAGTACGAATCATGGGTTGGCTTCATTGTCACAGTCCTTGCGGAGTGCAGGAAGTGATTGGCCTCACAAGTGCCACACCCTCCCCCCCTGCTGCGAGTCTGCAAGAAAGCGGTGTTGTTGCATAGGCTTAGAGACGCGACTCGGCGCAAAATCTCGTGAACATTCGACTTGTCTGTAGATTGTTCCTATCAAAGGAGTTAACCACTAATTTTGGCGGCCTTCCCGTGGATTTCCATTCATTTTAAAGGAGTTGCGCGCTTTGAGCATTCAGCCTTCAACTCTCTGCCTTCAGCTGATCCATCGAGGTCAAACACAAATGCGGCTGAGTAGATGGTGAGAATCGGCTCTGGAATGATTGTGCGCCAAAGGCGGGTAATTCTACGCAAATGGGGGGGCTTTTTCTTGGGAGATGCGGGACGGGAAGGAGGCGGGACGTCTAGAAGAGGATCCGCATTTCGGCGATGGTGTTGTGGTTGTAGGTGTGGAAGTGGGAGGTTGCGATTTGCATGCCACCGGTGAAGACGAGGAAGGGATGGGTTGGTTTCCACTCTTCATGCTTGAAGATGTAGAAGGCGGCGGGGGTAACGAAGTTCTGCATTTTGCCGTCATGGCTGCCGGCGAAGTAGAAGGTGGCGTTGTTTTCGAGTTCGAGAAACACGTGTTTCGAAACGTGGTCGTGCACAAGTGAATTCCATGCGATTGTTCGCCCTTGCTGGGCAATCTTGCCTGTAGGCATGGCGCCACCGAGCGAGGACTCGACGTCGAAATGGCGCAGAAAGCCGATGCCGCCGGCGAGAGTCGGGTTCCATGAATCGGTGGCTGCGCCGTTTTTGGGGCTGCTGGCGAAGGTGTGGTTCAGAATCGCCGTCAGGATGTAGTTGCCATGCTCGGCGTTGGCCGACGCGATGCGGAATTTGACCAGGACGGCCGTGTCGCCGAAGCCGTCTGCCGCGGTCGAGTTGTGCTGGATGTAGCTCGGCGGCAGCCAGTCAACCTGGATGCGATTGAGGGCGACGATGCCGCCGCCGCGCGCGTTGCCGTAGTTCACGGTTTGAGTTCCGGCAGCGGTGTACTCATTTGAGAACGCGAACCGATAGTACTGCGTGAGGCGCGGATCGGCTTCTACCAGCGGCGTAGGCCAATTGGGTTGCAATTTTGTCATCGCGTAGTTGTGCGCGAAGAAGCGGTTTTTGAAGGATTGTGCCTGTTGAGCGGAGGCGAGGGGTGCGGCGGCCAGGAGAACGGTCGTTAGTGCGAAGGAAACGATGAGGCCGGAGAATTTCACGTGTCGACTTTCAATTTATCAGGCGGATAGTTGGATGTGGGAATTGATCCGACAGCAGAAAGGGTGGTTTTGATCGAGCAGGTCCGAAAAGCGTGCCTCAGGGTTGAAGCCCTCGATCTCATGGGCCGTACGAAACAGCCTTTTACGACTGCGGCAGAGTTCTTTCGCCCGCTAAAGCGGGCTGGGGTGCTTTGACGCTCCCGTAACCCCAGTCTTGCGACTGGGGCTACCTTTTGCCGCCCGCTGAAGCGGGCTGAGGGATTGCGTTCTTCTGTTCCGGCGCTTCAAGGAGAGGGAGACCGTGGAAGCAACTGAGAGTGATGATATGCAGAGCTTCTTCTTTCTGAAACCGTTTCAAGCCGCACGGCATAACTCAATCTTAGCCGGGATCTCGGTCTGGCCCGAAGACCCACTCATCGCGATGAATGGGACACAGCTTTCACCGCCGTGGCGAGATTTCGGGGGATGATCGAGCGCCTGCCTGAAGCCTTTAACCTTTCAAGCGCCGTCCCTACGGGACTCATTTTGGATCTTATTGATTCCTTCCCCACGCTGAAGCGCGGGACTAGCGAACACTGCGCCTACGGCGCGGGGCCCAGGGTGGGGAACTGATGCTGTCCTACTCTTGCGGCAGAAGCACAAGAAGCAGATTCTTCGACTCCGCTCAGAACGACGCAATGGATGGGGCACGGGGCGTTTTTGCGCTTCAGAGCTTATGGGCTAGGGCTTCGTTGTCACAACGGGCTATCCCCGGTTCGTAATGTGCTTTGTGGTACTTCGGGATTGAGGGTCATGCTTGTGCTTTGCTGGGATTTGAGGCTTGCAATGTAAAATTATGGATAACGGATGATGCAACCCACCTCACCGTCGGGCGTCGCATCTTTCCCCACTACAGGGGAACCGGAGTTGCGGGCGGAAAGCTGGAATCCTCACCTCAACGGCAAGCCTGAATACGGGCCCATCATCCAGGTCGAGGGGCTGCGCAAAAGCTATCAAACTGCAAGGGGTTCTCTCGATCTATTTAACGATCTGAACCTGACGATCGCTGCTGGCGAGATGGTTGCGATCGTGGGACAGTCTGGGGCGGGAAAAAGCACACTTTTGCACATTCTGGGCGCGCTTGATGCGCCTTCCGCGGGGACTGTATACTGCGCCTCAACCAACGTGGCCAGTCTTTCCCCACGACAGGCGGCAGGCTTTCGCAATCGAGAGATCGGATACGTGTGGCAGTTCCATTACCTGCTGCCGGAGTTTACGGCACTGGAAAACGTGGCGATGCCGCTGCTGGCGCGAGGAATGCAGAAACGCGAAGCACTAGGGTTGGCATCTAACTGGTTGAGGGAGGTGGGTTTGGAAGAACGCGGAACTCATCGTCCCGGCGAACTTTCAGGCGGCGAGCAACAGCGAGTGGCGCTGGCTCGGGCGCTGGTTAACAACCCCCGGCTGCTTCTGGCCGACGAACCCACCGGCGACCTGGACGAAACGACGGCGGGCATGGTGTTCGACCTGATTGAACGACTGCACAGGAGCCATGGTCTTACGTCGATCCTGGTGACGCATAACCTTGACCTCGCCGCCCGGTGTACGCGGGCATTGCGACTTGAAAGCGGCAGACTGGCTCCGTTAGCAGCCAGGCAATAAAAACAAT
>JBARBP010000151.1:0-5178 GCA_049793195.1 Occallatibacter sp.
GGCATGATGATGGTAGTCCATTCGGTCTCCTGGTCAGCTTTTGCTTCGCAAACATCAGCTTCCCAGTTCTCGACCGAATGGACAACAACGTCTTGAAACCTCACAGCTAAAGCACCCTCCCCTACAACACCACTTCATGCCATTCATTGGCTCTGTGGCGGCCCGGGATTCTTACCTTCAGATAATTTCCTGTCAACGATTCCGTCCAATTTTCGCCCTGTCGATTCAGGGTCAGCGCTCGCTGCCGGCCTTGGGCTCGGGCGGCGCGGAACTCGGCGGCTTTTTTGGCGCTCAGGGCACGCAACTCTCTGGCGCGGATGCGGATATCCGTTGGCGCGACCGGATCGGCCAAATTCGCGGCGGCAGTGCCGGGCCGCGGGGAGAATGAGAAGACGTGCAAGTAGGCGAAGGGCAGGCGCTCTATGAAGGCCCTAGTCTCCTCCCACTCGCCCTTAGTTTCGCCGGGGAAACCTACAATCACGTCCGCGCCCATGGCCGCCTCCGGCAGGAATTCGCGGATCAGCTCAATGCGGCGTTCGTAGTGTTCGGCGCGATACCACCGGTGCATGGCATGCAGGATGCGATTCGCGGCGGATTGCAAAGGCATGTGGAGATGCTGGGCGATGCGCGGCTCGGCAGCCATGAATCTGAGAAGATCTTCGGTGACGTCCATCGGTTCGATCGAGCTGAGGCGCAAGCGCTCGAGCGCAGTCTCGTCGAGTATGCGGCGCAACACCGCCAGAAGCGAGACCTTCGCGGCCAGATCGCGTCCGTAACTCCCCAGATTTATGCCGCTTAGCACGATTTCGCGCGCCCCCGCGGCAACCAGCGAGCGAACTTCTCCGACAATACGATCCGGCGCGAGGCTGCGGCTATTGCCGCGTACGAATGGAATCACGCAATACGCGCAGCGATGATTGCAACCGTCCTGAATTTTGAGCGTCGGGCGAGTGTGCTCGGCATCTTCGGCCCATGCAGGTCCGGTCAACACTGTGGATTGCGCGAAGATATCCGAACTGAGAATTTTGGCGGGACCTCGCGCCAGGGACATCTCGCCCCCCGCCAGCGCGGCGATCGGAATGACTTGCGGAGACCCGGCACCGGCCGAATTCGGTGGCTGTTGAATCTCGCGGCTAAGTAGGCCGGAAATTTCGGCAAGATGCGAATTTCCGACGACCCACCCAACGCCCGGCAGCGCAGCCAGTTCCTCAGGCGCACGCTGGGCATAACATCCGGAAACCAGGATTCGCGCCCCCGGATTTGCCCCGTGGACGTGGCGGATCGCTTCGCGGGCCTGCGCGTCGGCCGCAGCGGTTACCGTGCAGGTGTTGAGAACAACGATTTCGGCGTCGGCATGATCGCGCACGCGCGCCAGACCGCTCATGCGTAGCTCGCGCTCAATCGCCGCAGCGTCCGCTTGCGTCGCGCGGCATCCAAAATTTTCGATCGAGAAGCTCGCCAAACTTTTATCCTTGCGCGTACCGTAACTTGTCCGTAATAAAAATACAGAAAATCAGAATGCGCCCTCAAAAAATGTATTTGCGAGCGCGCGAATTTTCGAGCGGCGCTTTCCGGCTAGGCCGCGGGGCGATAATCGGCGAGCCGTGACTCGTCTCATTTTGGGAAAATTAGGAAGCGAAATTCCACGGAAGCCCATCGCGTTTCCTAATCTCCGCAGAGTACCAGCCGTGCTGTACCGTAAGTGACTCAAAATGCAGCCTTTGCAAACAACGGCCTTTGGTACGGTACTTGCGGTGCTCCAGTACGTGCATGCAATCATAACATCACTCACCGCTCTTCCCGAGACCCACACGCTGGTTATCGTTGGAGCTGGATTAATCGTAGTTTCACTATTTCTGCGACGCGTCCTTTCCGTCAACGGGCCAGCAACAAGCTCGAGTGTGAAGCCGGGCGACGTGCCGAAGCAAGCTTCCCAGAAATAAAGCGCGGCAAGGCAACTTGCGGCACATCGACGGGATTGTATTTGTGTGTGCCGCGCCAAGTTTCCTCTGACGCGAGACGTTCGTAGGCTCGTACTCGCTCAGTAACCAACTTCTATTTTTCTCCGGCGCGTTCTGCTTGGGATTCCGAACAACAGGCTAATTGAGGCTGTTATTGCGCGAATTCGGTCGGATTCTGCGCGTTTCGACCGTTTTTCTGCGGTGTGCGATTTTGGTGTCTACGGATTCGCCGCCTGTTTTCGCGCGGCTTTGGTGGAATCGAGACGGGACCAAAACGCGGGAGGGTCGAAAGAACCCTCCCTAAGTACAAGGCCGCACAATTTCGGGCTATGAACTGGGTTGCGGGGCTTCCATTTTCTTTTGCTTGATGGCTTTGACTTTTTCTACCAGGTCGTCGGCGGTCTTGATATCTTCGTCGCGGGCTTTGGCGTCGGTTTCCATGTCCGCCTTTTGGCGGTAGAGCAGGTTCAGATAGGCCATGGCATCGTCATAGTCAGGCTTGAGTTGAATGGCCTTCTGAAGATTCTGAATGCCCTCATCGACGATAGCGCCTTCCTTGGCGCGGAAGTCGGTTGCCAGAGCCGGAGGCATGGGATCGGTGTCTTTCACCGGCTTCTTTCCCTTATTGTTGTAATCCGCGCGCATGTCCTTGTTGTCGCGGTAGGCTAGCGACCAATCGATCACCCCGATCCAGTAATAGGACTCGGGATCCTCGGGCTTAATCTGAATGTGCTTCAGGTGGTATTGCTTGGATTCCTCGAATTTCTTGGCGTCAAAGGGCGTGCCACCCATGTTGTAAAGAATCGCGCCGATGCCGTCGATGGCCGAGAGATTGTTGGGATCGGTGGCCAGCACTTCCTTGTATTCGTTGATGGCCTGCTCGCCCATGCGCACGTTCTCTTCGGAGGGTGCGCCGGGAATGTATTGCGCCGAGTACGCGGTGGCCAGGTAGAGGCGCGCATTCGTAAGGCCGGGATCCAATTGCTTGGATTGCTTGAAGTCTTCGATAGCGGCGTCGTACTGGCCGCCCTTATAGGCCTGAACGCCCTTATTCAGGAGGTCGCGGGCCTTCAGCTTGTCACAGCCTGGCACAACCGCCAAGCACGCAAGTAGCACGATGAGCACGAAGTGACTGCGAGGCTTGCGCTCCATTCCAGTTTCTCCTTGGTTGTTCTCGCACGGAATCTTGATGCCCCCGTTCCGGCGAGCGGCCTGATCGCCCAGATCAGGCTGCGACGTGACGTGTGGAACCGCGTAGGACAAAGGAAACGTTAAGCTACTGACCGGCTTCGACTTTGGCGGTGATCAAGCCGACTTTGTCGATGCCGTTGGCGCGCATGATATCGATGGCGCGGGCTACTTCGGCGAAGTCCACATTGTCATCGCCCTTGACGAAAGCCACCTTCTCGGCACGCTGCTTGAAGATGTCCTCCAGCCGCGGACCTAGCTGATCCCAGGTGGTTTCATCCTGGTTGATCATTATTTTGCCGTTCGCCCCGACTACCACCACGATGGTCTTCGCCAGCAGCGCTGGATCCTGCTTGGCGTCGGGCGGCGAAGGCTGCGGAACGAGCGCGTCGAGGCCGTGTGGCGTTGTCGGCGTGATCACCATGAAAATAATGATGAGCACCAACAAAATATCGATTAACGGCACGACGTTCATTTCCGATACAGCACCGCTGCGCGGACCAACTGCCATTCCCATGATCGAACTCCTTGAGTAAACGCTTGACGCTATTGCCCGGGAGGCGGAGGAGGAGCCTTCCGGGTTGTCTCCAGCTTCTCGGTAAGCAAGCCGAGATTGTCGACGCCAGCCGACCGCACCTCGTCCACCGCCTTGACCACCGTGCCATATTTCGCCCGGGCATCGCTCTTGACGAAAACCGTCTTGTCGAGGCGATTGGAGAGCAGATCCTTTACTTTGCCCGTGATGTCATCGAGGCTGACTTGCGTGGTCCCGAGGAAGTAGCGGCCGTCGCGGGTCACCGCGATCAATATCGCGTCGTCCCGATCCGCTGCCTGCATCTCTTCCGGATTCTCTACCTTCGCCATTTCCACGGAAAAACCATGCTGCAACATCGGCGTGACCACCATGAAGATGATCAACAGCACCAGCATGATGTCCGCCATGGGGATGACGTTCGGTTCCGCCATTACCGGAGGTGCTTTTGGCTTGTATCCCATGGCTTACTTCTTTGTGCCCCGGCGCGTGATGAAGTAGTTGATCAGCTCCATAGAGGAGTTGTCCATCTCGACGTCGAAGGCTTCCACTTTGTTGGTGAAATAGTTGTAGGTCCAGACCGCGGGCACGGCGACTAGCAAGCCGAGTGCGGTGGTCACCAGGGCTTCGGAAATACCGCCGGCGACGGCCGACAGGCCGGTCGCTTTGCTATTGGCGATGCCCTTGAACGCGTTGATGATGCCGACCACGGTGCCGAACAGTCCGACGAAAGGAGCCGTCGAGCCGATAGTGGCGAGGCCGGAAAGGCCGCGCTTCATTTCGGCGTGGACGATGGCTACGGACCGCTCCAGACCGCGTCGAGCGGCTTCGATGACTTCCTCATCGCTCACCTGCGCGGAAGCCGCCTGGAACTCGGAGAGCCCGGTGGCGACAACCTTGGCGATGTGGCTCTTCTTGTTGCGCTCGGCGATCGAGATCGCTTCGTCGAGCTTGTTGTCCTTGAGCGCGCCCGCCACTTGCTGCACGAATACGCGCGACTGCTTGCGAGCGGCACTGAACATGAGTGCGCGGTCAATCATGATACCGACCGACCACGCGGACATGACGAAGAGCAGAATCACGACGCTCTTCGCCGGGATGCCCATGTTGTGCCACATGGTGACGAGGTCCCAGCCGACGTCGCTGTTGGCGCCTTGCAACATCAGAAAGCTGGCCCATAGACTATTCACGAACATAAGATTTACCCCTCCTCGATTTCGTTCGGAGTCAGATTTCGCCAGCGAAAATCTGCCGGCTTCCCAAGCCCTGCCATGCCCTGCCTGCCCTGTCACGATCTCCGGCAAGCCGGAGCCGTACCGCCGGTCCTAACTAACCACTGAGAGTAAAGACCACGGAAATCGTTGTGTCCACTTCGACCGGCTCGCCGTTCAACAGCGTGGGCTGATATCTCCACTGGCGGACGGCATCCATCGCCGAGCGCATCAGCAGGGCCGGGCCCGAAACGTACTGCAGTTCCTGAACGGTGCCGTCCTTGGC
>JBARBP010000152.1:0-25005 GCA_049793195.1 Occallatibacter sp.
AGTACTCGGCCGAGCCCGGGCCTCAGGTCGAAGCCGCGATGCAGCGCGTCACGGGCCTGTTCGAACAGTATGTGAAGCTCTGCCAGTCGCTGAATTACGAGACCATGATCGCGGCCGTCCGCAACGACGATCCTTCCAAGCTCACCGACACTATCGCGGCCAATCTGCAGCTCTCCATCGAAGAGAAACAGGAGCTGCTGGAAATCTTCGATCCGGCAGAGCGGCTGAATCGCATCGGCGACGTGCTCGATGTTGAGATCGAAAAGCTCAACATGGATCGCACCATCCAGTCGCGCGTGAAGCGCCAGATGGAGCGGGCGCAGAAGGAGTACTACCTCAACGAGAAGATCAAGGCCATCCAGAAGGAACTGGGCCGCGGCGAGAAGAGCGAGTTCGACGAGCTGAAGAAGAAGATTGAAGCCGCCGGCATGCCGAAGGAAGTGCTCGACAAGGCGATCCAGGAGCTGAAAAAGCTGGAGGCCATGCCGCCCATGTCGGCCGAGTCCACGGTGAGCCGCAACTACATCGACTGGCTGCTGGCGGTGCCGTGGAAGAAAAAGTCGAAGGAGACGCGCTCGATCGACTACGCCGAGAAGGTGCTGAACACCGACCACTACGGCCTGGAAAAGATCAAGGAGCGCATTCTCGAGTTTCTTGCGGTGCGGCAGTTGGTGAAGAATCCGAAGGGATCGATTCTGTGCTTTGCAGGACCTCCGGGGGTGGGCAAGACTTCGCTGGGCATGTCGATTGCCAAGGCGACGGGGCGCAAGTTTGTGCGGCTCTCGCTGGGCGGCGTGCGCGACGAAGCGGAGATTCGCGGGCACAGACGGACGTATATCGGCGCGCTGCCAGGACAGATTATCCAGCACATGAAACGCGCGGGAACCAAGAACCCGGTCTTCCTGCTCGACGAAGTGGACAAGATTTCGTCGGACTTCCGCGGCGACCCGGCATCGGCGCTGCTGGAGGTGCTGGATCCGGAGCAGAACACGACGTTCCAGGATCACTACCTCGACGTGGACTACGATTTGTCGCAGGTTTTGTTCGTGGCCACGGCCAACGTGATGCACACCATTCCCGCGGCGCTGCAGGACCGCATGGAAGTTCTGCGGCTCCAGGGTTACACGGAGCAGGAGAAGCTGGAGATTGCGCGGCAATATCTCGTCAAGAAGCAGCGTCAGCAGACGGGCCTGAACGAAAAGAATATTGTCTTCAAGGACGATGCGATCACCGAAGTTATTCGGTATTACACGCGCGAGGCCGGGGTAAGAAACCTGGAGCGCGAGATCGGGAATATCTGCCGCAAGGTAGCGCGCAAGGTGGTGAAGGCGGGCTCCAAGCACAAGGAAGAGATCACGCAGGAGAATGTGCACGAGTACCTGGGCGTGGCCAAGTTCCGCGACTCGGAAGTGCACGAGAAGAGCGAAGTGGGTCTGGTGACGGGGCTGGCGTGGACCGAGGTGGGCGGCAGCATTCTGACCACCGAAGTGCAGGTGCTGGATGGCAAGGGCAAGCTGACAATCACCGGCCAGTTGGGCGACGTGATGCAGGAGTCGGCGCAGGCGGCGCTAAGCTATATTCGCGGCAAGGCACAGGTGCTGGGATTGAGCCGCGAGTTCTATCGCAACGTCGACCTGCACCTCCATGTGCCGGAGGGCGCGATTCCCAAGGACGGCCCCTCGGCCGGCATCACCATGGCAACGGCGCTGGCAAGCGCACTGGCCAAGATACCCGTGCGGCGCGACATCGCCATGACCGGCGAGATTACGCTGCGCGGCAAAGTTCTGCCCATCGGTGGATTGAAGGAGAAGTTGCTGGCCGCGCTCCGTGCCGGCATCTTTGAGGTGATTCTGCCGCGCATGAACGAGAAAGACATCGCCGAGCTGCCGGAGAACATCAAAAACTCCATGAAGCTTCACTTTGTGGACTCGATGGACGAGGTGCTGGCGCTGGCATTGGAAAGCCCGCTGCCAGCCATCGCCAACCCGGAGACAGAAGTGCTGGCCCCGGTGCCCCCGGCGGCAGATATCACCGCCAACATCCCCGCTCGCCAATAGCTCTTCGCAACCCCCCGCCAAAGCTCCGCCGGAAAGCGGAGCTTTGCACCTCAAAAATGTAGGTCGCGCGCAGTACGACAAACCTCCTATTTTAAGCCGCCAAAAAATAACCCCTTTCGTCGTCCTCCAGCCGGAGCATTGGCGAACCGTTTGTTTTCTTCTCCAAGTGTAGGTATTTATCTCTGCGTTTTCCATAGGACATTAGGAGCACGTTCTCGGGAGTGTTGTTTTCCTTCAGTGCTCTTCGTTTGGTGGCTGAACTGACAATGCGATTGCTTCACTCCTGTATCGTTAGACCTTATGCGGTATACGACACAGTTTTTGCTTTCGGCGATGGCGGCGACGCAGTTTCCTGCGCCGGACGTGCCTGAGATTGCGTTTCTGGGGCGGTCGAATGTGGGCAAGTCGAGCCTGCTGAATGAACTAGTTGGCGAAAAGGCGGCCAAGGTTTCTTCGACGCCGGGGCGGACGCGGGCGATCAACTTTTTTGCGTTGCTGGATCAGAGCCAGAGACGGAAGCTGGTGTTTGCGGATTTGCCAGGGTATGGGTATGCGAAGATTTCGAAGTCGATATCGGCGGGGTGGGCGGAGTTTATCGATCCTTACCTGGCGATCCGCTCGACGTTGAAATTGTGCGTGTGCCTGGTGGACTCGAATGTGCCGGCGCAGAAGAGCGATGCGCAGCTGTTCGATTGGCTGAGGGGCGCGGAGCGGGAGTTTGTGGTGGTGGCTACGAAGATTGACCGCCTGAGCGGAAATGAGCGGACACGGAATCTGCTGGCACTGAAGAAGGGGCTGGAGCTGGAGGAGGTGCTTCCGGTGTCGGCGAAGACGGGGTATGGGATCAGGGAGCTGTGGGCGCGGATTGAAGAAGCAGGGAACGGGAAATAGGGATTAGAAAAATCCCTTGGTTTGGGGTCGTGGTATCCCACTCATGCGCAAAGAACGCGCATGTATGGGGCACCCACTTTTTGTTGTGGAACACAGGGTCTGTAGCTAGTTCTGGAGCGGGGGACCCAATACATCGATCAATTTGGATGCGGTTTCTTCGTCGCACGTTAGCGAACGGAGGCGGCGGAACTGCGGGCCAAGATAGCGCGGGGCTTGGCGGAGCCAGCGTCGAGTTGTGAGGTCGGCAGGCGGGATGTGATCTGTCAGTAGTGCGTCGAAGGCGGCGGGGCGCTGGGCGTACTCATTGGGGATTTGCCAGACGAGGAATCTCGTGGAGTGCTTTGATGGCGGGGCTGCAATTTGCCGCGCCCCTTGTGCGATGAATGTTGCGAAGGCGGGCTCGACTGGCGCCGATTGGGATTGCGGCGGGAGCAGGTCGGGGAGGACGCCGCGGTCGAGCATCTCATTGACGATGGCAACAGGCGCGATGGAGATGGCAACGGATACGGGCTCGCGTTTGCGAATTTCGTTTTTGAGGATGCGCAGGGCTTCGTCGAGATTGGTTACGAGGAAGTCGGCGGTTCCGTCGCGGATGGCCTGCTTCTGTGCGGACGTGTCCGCGGTGGCGGCGAGCGAGGCTGCTCCGGCGATGTTGGCGACGACGAGGAGCGCGCGGCCCTCGTTTTTCAGGTCGCCCGCATAGAGCAGCTTTCCACCGAGGCTCTCTTCGCCGGGCACGACGAAGTGCATGAGGTTGGCGTACAACTGCGCTACCTCGGTGATGAAGGTCAGGGGCCCGGGCGGATATGGATTGATCAACATCGACCTAGTCCGGCGGGAGTTCGTGCCAGCTGATCTTGCGGACAAAAAAGATGAACTCGCCGGGCTTGGGGGCAACTTTGGTGGCGTCGGCGTACTTGCCCTTGTAACACTCGTTGGGCATGGCAACGCCTGCCGTGAGGATGTCGGGAACCGAGTACCAATGGAGGGTGCTTACGTCCTTCTCCATGCCTGCGTCGCAGTTGACGTAGATCTCCATAGAGCTTTCGAGGGTGCCTTGGACGGAAAGAAAGGACGTGCCGGTGGGGAGGGTGACCGAGCCGGTGCCGTCGTCGTTGAGCTTGAGCCATTCGTTGTGAGTGGCGTTAAGATGATCGACGCGCACAATGAAGTTGGAGGGGACGATGGGTCTTCCCGTTTTGCCGTCGAGCATGAGGACAGTGATGGTGTTTGCCGATTGCGCGTCGAGGAGACCGCAGAGTGCAGCGGCAACGATTAGGGCCAGGAATAGGTGGACGGCCTGACCAGGACCGGGAATGAGGCGAGTGACGAACGGGCGAAGCGGGAGGAGGCGGACTTTCGGTCGCAACATATTCTTACTTTGTCATGCGAGGTGGGGCTTTAGGAAGTGCCGGGTTTGAGGCGGAGTGCAGGAGCGACAATGCGTTCGCTTTTCGGCTACCAGAGAGAATAGGATTGGCCGTCGGAGCCGGTGTCTTCGGAGCCGGAGTGGACGTCGTCGATGCCGGGCTCGGTCTCGTCGAGGGAGTACATGGAATCGCTTGTTGCGGTGACCCAGGTGTCTTTGGCGTGGGTCATGGGATCGTCAGGGATGACCTTGAGGTAGCCGTCGGTGACGAGGTCGTCGAGCGACTGCGGAGCCTTCTGCTTATCCATGGTGTAGGAGTCGATGGCGGCGCGCATCACGTGGAGGTCTTCTTTGAGAACGGCTTCGCGGGCGTGCTTGATGGCGGTGACATAGCTGGGGATGGCCAATGTGGCCAGGATGCCGATGATGGCCATGACGATCATCAGCTCGACGAGCGTGAAGCCGGCTTGACGCGAGCACGGAGTTCGCGGAGATCGCCGCGCTTCGCACGTGTTAGCGGAGTTAAGTAAGTTCCGAATTGCGATTTTTGCTAACAACGCTTGCTCCTGAAATCTTGCCAACGAGGCAGACCTGCTAACTCCGCTCCTCCGCTACCAGGTGGAGTACTTGGTTCCGTCGAGGGCTGTGCCCTGGGATTTCGAATATACGTCGAAGACACTTTGGCCGCCATAAGAATCCGAAGTCGGGTCGTCCTGCATGGAGCGCATTCCCCACTCGGCTTTGCCGGTCATGGGGTCCACCGGAATGTGGCGGAGAAACTTGAGCTTCTTGCCTTGCACGTCCAGGCCGTTGACCAGGGTATCGAGGTCAGGAGGATAATTCTGGCTGTCGACCTTGGTCTGGAAGGCGCCCTTGTCGGCGGCGTCCTTGTAGTGGTCGATAGCGTCGCGCATCATCCAAAGGTCGCGGCGCAGTTCGCGCTCGTTCTGGCGCTTGACCTGGAAGCGTGCGATGGGCACGGCAGCGGAAGCGAGGATGGACAGAATGGCCACGGTCACAATTAGTTCCACCAGCGTGAGGCCGAGTTCGTGAATTCCACGGACAGGTCTCGGTTCGCGGGGCGCAGGTACGTTACGGTGCATCCGGGCTGGTGAAACGAGAACCGTGGGAGTAAGACTCATGCTCACCGCTCCCTACTTGATCACGAGATCGACGTGCCCGGGCGTTGCGGGCACTGGCTGCTGGGCGCTGTTGACTGCTCCAGCGCGGGACATGGTGAGGGCCGTGGCGCCCGCCGCCTTGGCCTGGAAGGTGAGGACGCAGACTGTACCGTTGCCGCTGATGCCCGCCGCACCCGGTGGACGCGCGGCAACGACTGTAACGTTCCCCGGTGGGTCGTCCCGATGGATGAGCGCGACAGCCTGGCCGTCGCGATTGAGCAGGTCGCCGGCGGCCACATTGATGAGCGAGAGTTTGGCCGGATCGTATTGAAGCTGGACGGGCACGGAAGCGATATCCGTGGCTCCGCTGAGAACGATCGGGACCTGGAAGGTGGCTCCGGCGGCGAGCGAGCCCGCGGGAGCAGTGAGCGTGAAGCCGGCTGTCCCGGTTGGTGCTGAGGAGGGAAGGGTAGCAGCAATCTGCGGCGGGGCAAGAGGTTGCGGAGGTGGGCTGGGGTTTGAGTTGTTCTGCGCCGAATTCATTTGCGCCATTAAAGCGGGGGCGGCGGCTTCGGCGCTTGGAACAGGTACGCTGCCAAACTGGGGGTTCTGGAATGCGACAGGACGCACGGCGGGAGTGGAATTGGGTGTGGCGCTCGATGCGGCACTTTGATCGCCGGCAAGGCGCAGATCGATGGACTGGCCAGAGCCGGTGTCGATGGAGCGCAGGTTGGCCTGATCCAATTCCTGCGAACGAACGATGTGAGGTACAACGGCGAAGACAATCTCGTCGTTTTGAATGGTGTGGTCCTTGGATCCGAAGATGTATTTGAGGATGGGAATGGAACTCAGGCCGGGGATACCGGACGAGTTCTGCTGCTCCTGGTTATTCTGGATGCCGCCAAGGATGCTGGCTTCGCCTTCACGGAGGCGGATGACCTGATCGACGACGCGCTGGCTGAGGATGGGCTCGGTGACGCCGCTGATGGTGACCGAGCCGCTCTGCGAGGTGACCTCGATCTTGATTTTGAGCGTGACATCGTGGTCAAAGTGAACGGTGGGCGTCATTTCAATATTGACACCGACGTCCTGGTATTGGAACTGCGTATTGACCAGCGAGCTGACGACGGCAGTGGCCGCACCGGTCTGATAGGAGCCGGTTGCGATAGGAATACGTGAACCGATCTTCATGCTCGCCTTTTGATCGCCGGTGGCGCGAATGCGCGGGCTCTGCAGCACCTTGGTATTGGAATCGCTTAAAAGCAGATTCAAGGTGGCCGAGCCAACGGTGACGGCAAAATCGGTGGCCTTGAGATGGGCCAGATCGTAGAGCGTGGGAGAGGTGCCAGTGCTCGGCGTACAGTTCGTGCTGCCGGTTGGGCACGTCGTGCTGCTCGATGAATTGGGTGGTTGCAAGGCGACGCCGATGCTGCTGGGCCAGGAGACTCCGAGGGTCCGTTCCCAGTTTTTGCTGACCTCGAGAACGGCGATGTCAACCACCACGTCGGCGCGGGCTTTGTCGAGATCGTTGCTGAGCTTTTGGGCGAGCAACAACTCATCCGGCGTTCCGCGCATGACGATGGCATTCTGGCTGGCCACCCCGTAAATTTTGGCACTGGTGAGCACATTGCGCAGGGCGGTTTGCACGTCGTTGAGGTCGTTGGGCTGCCAAGCGTTGCTCAGGTAGAAGGTCTGGACGGCCTGCTCGTCCAGTTCGGTGCGCTTGATGCGGGTGTTCTGGGCGACAAAGATCGTGTTGGAGGTGACCGGCCGCCAGAAGGTGTCGGACATGGTGCCCACGATGCGCAAGGCGTCGAGCAGCGATACATTGTTCAGGTCCACCTGGATGCGCTTTGAGTTGTAGTCGGGATCAAAGAGCACATTGACGCCGGCGGCCTTGCCAACCGCCTGGTAAATGACTTTGGCATCTTCAGTCATGCGGAGTGTGAGCGGCTCATTGGAGACCGGTTTGAGGTCGACCGGAGGGCTGATCGAATCGATTTGCTGCTGCTCTCCTGTCGGCTCCGGCAAAGCGACCTCGAGTGCGGGCGAGGCAGTGCCATTTTTCTGGCGAACGTGAGCGATTTCCTGCTGCGCGGCTTCGTTGCCGGGATCGATTTCAGCGGCATGCAGGAACTCGGCCAGCGCTCCCTGTTCGTCGCCGGCCTGGAGCATCTTTCGCCCGTGGGTGACGTGCATGGAGGAGGCAGTTTGGCGCACCCGGTAGAGGGCGGTGCGGTAGCTGAGATCTTTTGGGTTTTTGGTGTTGGCCTTCTGGAAAAAGTCAAAGGCGGCGTCGTAATCCTGGCGGGCTTCAGCGTTTTGACCGCTTTTGAAGAGGGCAGCGGCGGACTGGGCGTGAAGTGCCGCGCCGGGGACAGCAAAGGCTGCCAGAGTGGCAATGAGCGCAATCTGGAAGAAGGCTTTGGAAAGGACGGGTCCGGGGGCAACCGGAGTGTGAGCGCGGCGGTTCATCGAACTCCCAGGCGTCGTAACGGTCCCGGCAGAAAGCACGGGCCTGTGCGGGCAGCCTTGGCTGCCCCGGACGCACAAACTTACACAATCCTCAACGGCGATGTTCGTCCACCAAAGATGCCCCATTTTAGCAAAGCCCCATAGCAACCATAGTAAAAGTCTTACCGATGCTAGGATTAAGATTCGAGGGTATTTCCAGATGCCGCGGCAAACCAGCCATGAGATCGTCGCCAAGGATACGGCAAGCGCCAAGAAGCCGGCGAAGCCGCGCGACCCAGTGGCCAGCGGCGAGCGGGATGCGGCACACAATCGGATGGCCAGCCATAACTACTTTCTGCTGGAGAGGTTTGAAGCGGGCGTGGCGCTGCGGGGGACCGAAGTGAAGTCTATCCGAGAGGGGCAGGCCAACCTGAAGGATTCTTACGGGCTGATCCAGAATGGCGAGGCATTCCTTCTGAACGTGCATATCGGTCCTTATTCTCACGGGAATATTGCTAATCACGACTCGACCCGGACGCGCAAGCTGTTGATGCACCGGGAGGAGGTTCGCAAGCTACTCCAGAAGACGCAGATAAAGGGGCACACGCTCATCCCGACGCGGCTTTATTTCCGCAACGGGCGGGTGAAGTGCGAGTTGGCGCTGGCCAAGGGCAAACAAGACTGGGACAAGCGGGAGACGGAGAAGCGGCGGGAGGCGGACCGAGAGGCGCGGGCGGCCGTGAATGCCAGCAAGCATCGGATGGGACGCTAGGCCCGGTTCTTGATTCTCCGTTCGGCTCAGTGGTTGGAGGGGTCGAGCCACTCTGTTCCCATATTGTCGTCGGTGATGAGGCGGACGTCTTTATAGCGCTGGAGCAGGCTGCTCCTGGATTCGAGCTCCCCACTCGGCGTATCAAGGCCATTTGTAAGCTGGAGGATGTTCTCAAGCCGGGCGCGCTGCGCCGGATCGGCGAGATTGAGGACTGGACGCCCATCGACTCGATAGTTGATTAGAGCCATTCTCCAGCGACTCTTGTCGAGAACGATTGGGCTGTCGCTGACGGCTAGAAAGCCCATGAAGCGGAGCGCGTAGGGAAACGCACTCGCACCCGTTGCCAACGCTTCACCAGACCAGGTGGTGTTGTAGTAGGCGATTCCGCCGGGATTCATGTGGGCGCTCATCAGGCGCATGAATTCGGTGGACAGAAGATTGGACATGTTGGCGCGCCAGTTGAATGTTGTGTTCATGAGGATGAAGTCAAAGCGGCGATCGGGATGGGCGACCAGCCAGCGGCGGCCATCGTCGATGACGATGTGCACCTTGGGATTGGCGAGCAGGCTTTGGACCTCGGGATACTTCTGAATCAGGGGCAGATAGCCGGGATTGATTTCAACGATTGTGACGTCGTGGACGTTGGGATCGTTGGCGATAACCTGCGCCCAGGCACCGGTGGCGAGGCCGATGACGAGAACGCTTTCGGGCTTTGGGTGCAGACCGCAGATGGCGTAGACGCGGATGAGTCCGTTTGAGTCGTGCAGGATGTCAGTATTGATTTGGCCGTCGTAGGCGCCACCTCCGTACACGACCCTGGTGGGGTAACCGTAGGTGTGGTTATCGGGATAAACGCCGATGACGCCGCTGCGGTTTTCAACCTGATCGGAGAACACCATCTGGCTGTTGTAGGTAGTCCTGAAGAGAAGCCGCTCGTAGAGGCCGGAGAAGAGGGGGCCTGAAGCGAACGCCAACGTGGCGCAGGCGATGACTCCGGCGGCAAAAAGGACTTTGGGTACTTTCGGCCGGGACAAGTAGGCAAGAACCGAGGCCGCCGCGAGGCCCAGGCCAAGCAGGAGCAACGATGTGGCTCGGGTAGACCAGAAGTCGAGGATGACAAAGCCGACCAGGAAGCTGCCCAGAGTTGAGCCGACGATATTGCTCATGTAGAGAAAGCTGATGTGTTTTCCGGAACTTTGGGCCGGATCGATAGCGGCATGGGCGAGGAGCGGGAATGCCGAGCCCAGCAGCGCAGCGGCGACGAAGACCAGGACGTAGCTTATGTGGTAGTCGACGTGAACGACCCAGCGGGAAAGGACTGGTCCGAGCAGGAAGGCGGCAATGGAGCCAAGCATGACAACGCCGGAGGTGGCACCGAGTGTTTGCCGGACATCGTTGCCGAGCTTGTGTCGGCAGGCGTCACGCACCGCGAAGGAGCCGTAGGCGATGCCGAGCAGATAAAAGGCGAGGAGCATGGCAAAGCACGGCGCCGAGCCGCCGGAAACGAAGGCGTATAGACGGTACCAGATGATTTCGTAGGCGAGAGCGATGAATCCGGTGACTCCAGCGAGAACCAAGCCAATCCAAAATGGAATGGTCTGTTGATTGGTTGCGGACGGAGTGTTGTCTTTCTGACGGGCGGGTGCAGGGAATTTGCGCTGAAGAATGAATGCGCTGACACCGACGACGAGGTTGAAGCAGACGGCAAGATGGACCGAACCGGATTCGCCAAACACGCGCATGAGCAGAAATGCGGCGGCAAGACAGGCCGTTCCGGAGCCGAGCGTATTGACTGAATAGAGCAAGCCGACCGACTCGCCCACATTGCCGGTTCGACGGACAAAGTGCTCAACCAGTAGGGGCAGAGTGCTGCCCATGAGCATGGTGGGAATAAGCAGGAGGGCAAAGGCGATGAGGCCGGTGGTGGGAGTTGAAGCTCCTGCGGTGAGAGCGCCGATGCGATGAAAGATCCAGAGCGAGGCTGCGCCGAAAGTTCCAACGGAGAACTCGATAAGACCGAAGGCGAGAAGCAGGCGAATGCCCGGCCGGCTTGAGAGCCAGCCACCGGCGAGGCTGCCCATGCCCAGGCCAAGCATGAAGACGGTAACGATCATGGTTACCGATTCAATGTTGACTCCATAGAGGGTGAAGAGGGCGCGCTGCCAGACGATTTGATAGAGGAGCGCGGGGAAGCCGGAGAGAAAGAAGAGCACATAGTAGATGCTGTTGGTGTCCCGCTTTATGTGCACGCCTTCAGGTTTGGGCATTTGGGGGAACTTTACCACGCTGCTAGATAGAACTAATAGACACAGGGGATAACACTATTGCGGGAGGGCAGCTGGGGCGCGGCTAAGGTGAACAGGAGTGAAATAATAGAGACCATGCGAACTGAACTCACATTTGCGAATCTCTCTGGAATCAAGACTGAAATGCTGGCTGTGTTGGCCGTTGACGCGGAGACGGCGAAGGGGCCGGACGCCAAGCCAGAGCCAGTGTTGCTGACCACGGACAAAGCGGTGAAGGCGGCTGCGGCTGCGGTGCTGGGGAGCGGAGAGTTCAAGGCCGGAGCGAACGAGACTCTGCTGATTCATGCTCCGGCAGGGCTGGCGGCGAAGCGGCTGTTGATTGTTGGGCTGGGCAAGCAAGCCAAAACTTCGGTCCATAACATTCGGAATGCGGCGGGAACGGCGGTCCGGTTTACGAAACCGCGCCGCATACGGGAGCTGGCATTCGCGTTGCCGGAAGCGGAGGGGTTGCCACTGGAGGCTTGTGCGCGGGCGGCCGTAGAGGGCGCGTTTGTGGGTAATTACGATCCCGACACCTATCGCAGCGACCGCAAGGACTTGAGCGTGCAATCGTTCACGGTGGCGGCTCCGGGGAACGCGGACAAGAAGACGGTGGAAACGGCGTTTGCCGAGGGCGTGATCGTGGGGGAGAGCCAGAACCTTACGCGCACGCTGGTGAATGAACCGGGGAACAAGCTGACGCCGACGATTTTGGGCCAGAGGGCACAGGCGATGGCGGCCGAGGTGGGGCTGAAGGCGGAGGTCTATTCGACCGAGAAACTGCATGAACTGAAGATGGGGGCGTTCTGGAGCGTCTCGCAAGGTTCGGAAGAGCCGCCGGCGCTGATTGTGGTGCGGTACGAGCCGGAGGGTGTGAAGGACGGACCAGTTCTCGGACTGGTGGGCAAGGGGATCACGTTTGATACAGGCGGCATCTCGATCAAGCCCTCGGACAACATGGAGAAGATGAAGTACGACATGGCAGGCGGGGCGGCGATGCTGGGCGCGATGCGGGCGATTGCGCTGCTGAAGCCGAGGGTGCGGGTGATTGGTGTTGTGTGCGCGGCGGAAAACATGCCGGACGGGAAGGCGCAGAAGCCGGGCGATGTGCAGACGGCGATGTCGGGCAAGACGATCGAGATCATCAATACAGATGCGGAGGGACGGCTGGTGCTGGCCGATGGCCTGGCGTATGCGCGGCAACTGGGGGCGACTCATTTGATTGATGCGGCAACGCTGACAGGCGCTGTTGGGGTGGCGCTGGGCAAGGTGAATGCGGGAGCGTTTTCGAACGATGAGGAGACTTACGCCAAGTTCAAGTCGGCGCTGGAGGTTTCAGGGGAGAAGTTCTGGAGGCTGCCTCTGGACGAGGAATACGCCGAACTGATCAAGAGCGACATCGGCGATATCAAGAACACCGGCGGACGGTTTGGCGGCGCGAGCACGGCTGCGGAGTTTCTGAAGGTGTTTGTCGAGGGGACGCCATGGATTCATCTCGACATCGCCGGGATGGCGTGGGTGGAGGATGCGCGGCCGTATATTGCCAAGGGGCCGAGCGGGATGGGGGTGCGGTCGATCCTGGAGTGGGTGCGCAGGTTTTGAAAAGTGGTACTTGACCCTGGGGCTAAATCCCGCGTCGATTCTGCCGGGTCTTGCGGGGATTGAATTCCGCGCTTCCCTCCGATTTTTGCATCTGAGCGGCATGTAGGCATCGGCTTGAGATTCGGGTCTCGCTCGGAGGCCTGAAGGATTCCAAATTCCCAGGTTCTCTCTCAAAATGCTCCCATTCGGGGGCGTTTTCTGTTTGAGCATGTTCATGGCTATCGGGGTAAAATGCGGCAGTTGTGACGCGGCGCGGGGGAATGAAGTTGGTGCGCGAAGCGCCGATGAACGGAGTGTGGAGATTAGTGGTTGTCGCCGCCCGGCAGACTGCACGATTTGGTGATGGCGATTGGTGTGGAAATGGGCTGGTTGAGGGAACGTGGATGAAGGATCGCACGGATTTACTTGAATCCGCCCTGGACAGTCTGCCGGCCGGCATTGCGCTGTTCGGCATTGACGGCGAGGTGGTGTTCTGGAACCGGGTGGCGGAGACGATCACGGGCTTCGCGGGGCCAGAGATGGTGGGGCACGCTATTCCCGAGGCGCTTGAGCCGCTAGCGCCGGAGAGACTGCTGCACGGAGAACTGCATCGGGATACAGAGCCGCGAACGAGCCGAGGGGCGCTCGTGAGGACGCGGCACAAGCTGGGCCACGAGCTGCAGGCGATTACGCGGGTTGTGGCGTTGAGAGACGGGCTGGGCGAACGGATCGGGACGGCGGCGGTGTTTCATCCGGCGGAGAGCCTGGATGCACTGCCACATGGCGTGACGGGCGAGAACGGGGTGGTGGGGGCTAGCCAGGCGGATCTCGAAGATCGGTTGCAAATTGAGTTTGATGACTTCGAGCGCGGGGGACCCCCTTTCGGCGTGTTGTGGATCAGCGTGGACCAGGCGCAGGGACTGCGAAAGACGCACGGCTTGAGCGCATGCGAGGCGATGCTTGAAAAGGTGCAGCATGCACTGGCGCACGGATTGCGTCCTGCCGAGGAAGTGGGACGTTGGGGCGACGATGAGTTCTTGATCATCTCGCATGAACGCACGCAGGAGATGCTGGCCGCGCACGCGCAGGCACTGGCCGGGTTGGCGCGGACAGCGGACTTTCGCTGGTGGGGCGACCGAGTATCCCTGACGGTGAGCATTGGCGCGGCTCAGGCCTGCCACGGTCAGAATGAGGGGCTGGCGTGGTTACTGGAGAACGCGCAGAAAGCCATGGAATCCAGTATCCATGCGGGTGGCAACTGCACAACGTCCACAACCGGGGGGCAAGAATGTTTGCCATCATAGGGATTGTCCTGGTGTTTGTATCCATCATCACCGGCTTTCTGATGGAAAAGGGGCACATATTGGTACTCCTTCAACCGGCTGAATTGCTGATTATCGCCGGCTCGGCAACGGGGACGCTACTGGTGGCGAATCCGATGCACATTATCAAAGGAGTGGCGGCCGGGCTGGCAGGAGTGATGAAGGGTTCGCCGTTCACCAAGGCGCGTTACCTGAACACGCTGAAGATGATGTACCAGTTTCTGAACAAGGTGCGCAAAGAGGGGTTGCTGTGCGTGGAGATGGATGTTGAGAAGCCGAAGGAGAGCTCGATCTTCAAGAATTATCCGGACTTTCTCCAGGACCATCACGCGGTAGATTTTTTGTGCGACACGCTGAGGACGGCGATTACCGGTGGAGTGGAGCCGTTCGACATGGACCAGATGATGGAGTTGGACATGGAGGTGCATCACCATGCGGCGATGCAGCCGATTGATGCGTTGTCGACGGTAGCAGACGCGCTGCCGGGGTTGGGGATTGTGGCGGCGGTGTTGGGCGTGGTGATTACGATGGGGGCGCTCGGCGGTCCACCGGAGGAGATCGGCGAGAAGGTAGCGGCTGCGCTGGTGGGTACGTTCCTGGGCATTCTGCTTTGCTATGGAGTGGTTGGGCCGCTGAGCGCGAACATGCGCAAGACGGCTGACGAGCACAACGAATATTTGCATGTGCTGCGGGTGCTGGTGCTCTCGTTTCTGAAGGGGTCGGCGCCAATGATTGCGATCGAGATGGGGCGGCGCGCGGTTCCCGCGCATGTGCGGCCCAGCTTCGACGAGATGGAGAAGACCTGCAAGAGCAAGGTGGAAGCCGTTGAAACGGCGGTTGCGGCCTAGGGCCGTCAAGCGAACAACGAAAAGCGGGGCGCAGTGACTGCGAAAGCTCAACCGATCATTGTGATCAAGAAAAACGGGAATCACGGTGGGCACCATGGCGGCGCGTGGAAGGTGGCCTACGCCGATTTTGTGACGGCGATGATGTCGCTGTTTATTGTGCTGTGGCTGATGGGCTCGAGTTCCAAGGTAAAGCAGGCGGTGGCCGGATACTTCAACGACCCCAAGGGAACGGCGAACCTGCTGGGCACGACGATGGCCGGCAATGGCGAGGCTGTAACGACAGAAAACAACGACAACCTGCAGAAGCTGAAGGAAAAACTCGAAGCAGAGATCAAGGCCAAGAAGGAACTGGAGAAGCTTTCAAAGCAGATTGAAATCACGATTACCCCGGAGGGGTTGCGCATTGAGTTGATCGAGGGCAAGAACGGCACATTTTATGAGAGCGGGAGCGCGCATTTGAGCGGGAGCGGACAGGAGTTGCTGATGCTGCTGGCAGGCGAGCTGAAGACGCTGCCGAATTCGCTGCTGATTGAGGGGCACACCGATGCGACACAATACTCGACCGATGCGAACTACAGCAATTGGGAGCTCTCGGCGGACCGCGCCAATTCCGCGCGGCGGCTGTTGCAGCAGGGCGGCGTGCGCGGTGATCAAGTGACGCAGGTGCGCGGCTATGCGGACCAGTTCTTGCGGGTGAAGAGTAATCCCTACGACCCGTCGAATCGCAGGATTTCGATTCTTGTGAAAAATGAAGGCAATGGGCCGGCGCCAATCATCAAACATGCCGAGGTGGTGGGTGGAGCTCCGATGGCGGCCAATGCAAAAAGCGGGCCGGATGAGGGAAAGGCGCCGAGTGCAGTGCTAACCGAGGCGCAGACCACAAAACAAGGGACGGAGGTTGTGGCGAAACCTGCAGCGGGGGCTCCGGTGGCCAAACCCGGACTGATGGGCAAGATTATGGGGATGTTATCGGGGAAAAAGAAGTAGGTGCCTCGGAAGGAGAATCCTCGATCGTGATGCAGAGCGCAAATTGGGCGAAAGATGCCGGTTTGAGGCCTTAGCAGGTCAACTCCCCTTTAAGCGGAATCAGTGAATCAATAAGTCAGCGGGAGGCGGCAAGGTCTGGGCCTATGACGCGCGGGAGAGGAATAGTGTAGTCTGGTCTGCGAACGAGAAAGCGTTTACCGGAGGCGAAGTTCGAATGACGATTGTGGCCGGTGTTGACTTTGGCACACTGAGTGTTCGCGTAACCCTTGTGAGCAGCGAGAAAGGTTCGATTGGGACGGCCTCTGCGTCTTACCCGCTGCACCGGCGCCGCGAGGATCCGAACTTTGCGACACAGTCGCACGCCGACCATATGAAGGCGCTTGTGTCCGCAACACGCGAAGTATTGAAGACGACCGGCGTGGATGGCGGGAATGTAGCGGCGATTGCCCTGGACACGACTGGATCTAGTGTTATTCCGGTGGGCGAGGGACTGGAGCCGTTGGACGACTACTATCTCTGGTGCGATCACCGCGCATCCGCCGAGGCCGAGGAGATCACGCAGAAGGCTCATGCGCTGGGGTTCGAGGGAATTGAGTGGTGCGGCGGCGTGTACTCGCACGAGTGGGGCTTCTCAAAGCTGCTGCACTGGCTGCGGCACAACCCTGACAAGCGCGAGCGGATGGTCACCGCGCTTGAGCACTGCGACATGGTGGCAGCCACACTGGCCGGCATTTCGAATGTGAGTGAGTTGAAACGCAGCATCTGCGCGATGGGTCACAAGTGGATGTGGAATCCAAAATGGGGCGGGCTGCCGCCGGAAGAGTTTCTGGTAGCCGTGGACCCGCTCTTGAAAGGCGTGCGCGCGAAGCTGGGTAGCGACTACGAAACGAGCGACGAGATTGCGGGTCATCTTTCGCCGAAGTGGGCGGAGGCGCTTGGGCTGAAGGCGGGGATTCCGATTCCTGTGGGGGCATTCGATGCGCACTGGGATGCGATCGGATCGAACATCCGCGAAGGTGATGCAGTAAATGTGGTGGGCACCTCAACGTGCATCATGGCGATGGCGTGCGAAGCGCAGCTGGTTCCTGGCGTTTGTGGGGTGGTGCGGGGCAGCATTCATCCGGGACAGATCGGCATTGAGGCTGGACTTTCGGCGACGGGCGATATCTTTGAGGCGATTGCCAAGCGAGCAGGGACTTCGGTAGCCGAGCTGTCTGAAGGGTTGGGGGCCTATAAGGCTGGGCAAACGGGACTGCTGCGGCTGAGCTGGGATAACGGCGACCGCACCGTGCTGGTGAATCCGGAACTGGGCGGCGTGACGCTGGGATGGAACCTGATGCACACGGCGCAGGACGAGTTGTTCGCGGCGATCGAGGGAACGGCGCTTCATACGCGGATCATTCTGGAGCGGATGGCAGAGCATAGGGTGCGGATCGATCGGGTGATCAATGCAGGCGGGATTCCGCAAAAGAGCGAAGTGTTGAACCAGGTGTATGCGAATGTGTTGAACAAACCGGTGCTTGTGCCGGCGGGGATTCCGACGAGCTTGGGGTCTGGAATTTTTGCGCTGCTGGCGGCTGGGGCCTACAAGACGATTGAAGAGGCGCAGACTGCAGTGTGTTTGCCACTGCGATCGGTAGTGCCGGATGCGAAGGCAGCGGCGGTGTATGAAAGGCTTTACCAGTTGTATCGGGATGTTTATTTCGGTTTGGGATCGCGGGATGCGAAGCCGGTGGCATTGGGCAGAGTGTTGCCGGAGTTGAGGAAGATTGCGGCTGAGGTGCAACGGAAGGGGTAGAGTTGTTGATTCTCAGATCTCAAAATCCAGATCTGGGGCGCCCTGTGTGCATCGAGATTAGGAATGAAAAACAACCGCAGGTTCTTCGACTTCGCTATGCTCGCCCAGAATGACATTGCGTGATTGGTGCACCCTTGATCTAACGGCGGGAAAGGATTGTAAGGAGCATGAGAATGGAAAGACGTAGTTTTCTGAAAACGGCGGCGGCTTCGACTGGTGCGGCGCTGGCGTTTTGGCGGCGCGGTGCGCTGGCTCAACAAGCGGATTCGCACATTGAGATTCTGGTGGATGAGCCCATCGGGACGATTGCGCCGGAGGTCTATGGACACTTTACCGAGCACCTGGGGTCGGTGATCTACGACGGGATTTATGTGGGTGAGGGGTCGAAGATTGCGAATCAAAATGGGATGCGGTCGGCGCTGGTCGAGAAGATGCAAGCGATCAAGGCGCCGATGGTGCGATGGCCGGGTGGCTGCTTCGCTGACAGCTACGACTGGCGCGATGGGATTGGGCCGAAAGAGAAACGTCCGCGGCGAACCAACTTTTGGACGGACCAGTTTCCAGCGGCACTGCAGAAGGAGAATATACCGCAGGTGTTCGAGCCGAACACGTTTGGCACCGCGGAATTTGTGCGCTTTTGCAAACTGTGCGGCGCAGAGCCGTATCTTGCGGCCAACCTGCGCAGTTTGACGCCGCTGGATTTCGATCACTGGGTGGAGTATTGCAACTCGCCGCGCGGGACGACAACACTCGCGGAGACGCGCGCGGGGGATGGCGAGGCCGATCCGATGAACGTGCGCTACTGGGGCGTGGGGAACGAGAGCTGGGGGTGTGGCGGAGACTTCGATCCCGAGGATTATGCAGGTGAGTACAAGCGGTACACGACGTGGGTTCCGAGCTACGGCGTGCCGTTGCGGTTTATTGCTTCGGGCCCGAACTCGGACGAGCAGGCGTGGACGCGCGGGTTCTTCAACAAGGTGCTGCACGGGCAGGCGAGCCACGATATGCGCGGCGTGTGGGGATTGAGCGTGCATCACTATGCATGGAACCTCTCGCGGCACGTTTCGGAGCAATGGGGCATCGGCATGGGCGATGCACTGAAGTTCGATCCGATTGACTGGTACGAGTCATGCAAGGAGACCATGCGCATTGAGAACATCATTCTGGATCACTGGACGGCGCTGGGCGAGTTTGACCTGGACCATAAAGTGAAGCTGGTCGTGGATGAGTATGGGCCGTGGTACAAGGCGGGCACTGAGAATGGGCCGGAGCAATTGCTGGGGCAGATGATCACGGTGCGCGACGCGGTGATGACGGCGCTGTCCCTGGATACATTTAACCGGCACGCCGACAAGGTGGGCATGGCGGCTTGCGCGCAACTGGTGAACTGCCTGAATTCTCTGTTCCTGAGCCGCGGCGACAAGTTTGCAACGACGCCGGTATTCAACGTGTTTGAGATGTATGCGGCGCACCAGGGCGGAACGGCGGTGCGGACGGAGTTTGCTTCACCTGAGGTGCGGTATGCCCGCGACGGCAAGGCAGCCACGTTTGCGGGGCTGAAGGGATCGGCATCAATGAAGGGCAAGACGCTGACGATGACGGCGGCGAATCCGGATGTGAGCCAGGCGCGCGAGGCGGAGATTGTTTTGCGCGGAGCGAATGCGGTGAGCGCGAAGGCGTGGGTCGTGGGGGGGATCGATATCCATGCGCATAACACGCTGGGTGAACCGGAACAGGTGAAGACGCGGACGGAGGAGATTGTTGTGCGGAGAGGGTCGCTCGGGTGTACATTTCCGGCGGCTTCGGTGGTGAAGATTAAGGTGGAGTTGGGGTGAGGGGATTGCGAGGATTCCCAGGTCTCAGAAACGAGACCTGGGGCACCGTGCGAGCGGGATTTCATTAACAAGTTCAGAACTTTAGTGAGAAAGAAAATGGAAGACACATTAGTAGTTTTCTTATTAGTAGTTGGTGGTTTGGCTGTGCTCACAATCCTCGTTAGGGTCATTCGCCAGCGAAGCATTCAAGAAGAGACTTCGAGTTTACTAACTGAAATCGCTCCATCGCGAACCGTCGCGACTCTTCAACCGAAAACGAGGGACCTTTCGGAGTTGTTGCCGCAGGACTTTGTCGTTTTGGATCTTGAAACTACGGGACTAAATCCCGAACGAGACGAAATCATCGAAATTGGGGCAATACACTTTACACTTGACACCGAAAATCACGCGACATTTCAAACCCTCGTGAAGCCTCTTCGCAAGGTCCCTGCGAAAATCGCTGGGATCACGGGTATCAGCCAGGAGATGGTTGATCGCGACGGACTTCCATTGGAAGATGTGCTCCGTCAGTTCATGGGATTTATCGGTGACATGCCCCTTGTGACGTTCAATGCTGAATTCGATATGGGATTCCTGAATAACGCAGCTCGGAAGCACGGTCTGAAGATTCCGAATCGATATACCTGCGCACTCAAGCGAGCCCGTCGCGCATGGCCGGGACTGCCAAGCTACCGGCTCGTCGACTTGGCGAAGATGGGTAACCTCTCGGATGAAGACACGCATCGAGCACTCGGAGACTGTACTCGTGCGGCAATAGTCTTTACTTCCGCAACTTCAACTCTCGGCCAAAAGGTCAGATGGACAACGACTCAGTCTGACTAGATGGTTCAATTCTACTGCTGCTGTTGCTGCTGCATTTGCTGTAAGTCGATGAAGGGGATGGGGGCCTCGGGGGGTTGTTGAGCGCGCTCGACGAGGACGCTCCAATCTTCGGGGATGGGCATCTTTCGGTCGAGAGCGGGGGCGGTTTCGCTGGCTTCCACTTGCACCGCTACGTAAAGTTCGCTGTCGGTTCTGCCGCGGAAGATGCCGTGTGTTGGGGGGACGTCCGCGTAATCGCGGCCGACGGCGGTGCGGATGTGGCGGTGGTGAGCGACGAGGTTATTGGTGGGGTCGAAGCCTACCCAGCCTAGATGCGGCATGAGCGCCTCAACCCAGGCGTGGGTGGCGTCGGGCGTGGAACGGTCGTGGTCTTCGCGGCTGCGGTAGAGATACCCGGAGACATAGCGGGCCGGAATGCGCACAAGGCGGAGCAGGGCGATCATGGTGTGGGCAAAGTCCTGGCAGACGCCTTTGCCGCTGACGATCGCCTCGTCGATGGGTGAGTCGACGCGGGTGTGACTGGGCACGTAATCAAAATATTCAAAGAGGCGCTGGTTGAGTTCCTGCACAAGCATGAGGGGATCGTCGCGGCGGGCGACGTCCATCTGCTTGGCGAGCAGAGTGACGGCAGGGGTTTCAACGGCGAAGGTTGAGGGGAGAAGCATCTCCCAGTAATCGCCGGAATCGATGAGTTCGTCGAGTCCCGCCCAGGCGTCGGGAGCAAGGAAGCTGGGCACGTCGGGAAGTGGTTGCTGCTCGATGATTGATTCGGCGACAATGACGAGTTGGTTGTGCTCGCCGGGGATGTCAAAGTGCTGCACGGTGTTGCCCTGGTGATCGCGATAGCTGAAGACGCGGCAGCGTGGGCTGACGGAGAGGGAATAGTTGAGGCAGTGCTGGCTGGAGTCAGAGCGCGGGTGCATGCGTGTTTCCATGATGCTCTCGCTGATGGGATGCGAGTAGCGGAAGCGCGTCAGGTGGCGGATGGAGTAGAAGTTCATGGCTGCTCTCGATTAGACCGCCAACGCGGATTGGATGGAGTAATGGACATAGTAGCGGTAGATCAGTTCGTGAATGCGGAGACATTGCTCGCGAATGTTGTGGAGGAAAGCGGCCGTGTCGCCGGAGAGAATTTCGCCGATGGAGGTGTAACCGAGCATGGCGTGGAGGCGTCCGATGCCGGATGTGAGTTCGTCTGGAGCGCGGCGGCCGCCCGTGTGCTGAATGGAATCGATGGCGTCTCGAATACCGTCAACGCAATAACGGATAGCGTGGGGAAAGTCGCGGTTGAGGAGGAGAAACTCGATGATGCGGTCGGGGACGACATCGGCCGTATAGACCTGGCAGTAAGCTTCGAATGAGGTACAGCAGCGGAGCAGGCCGACCAGTTCAAGGTACTGGTATCCGGTGCTTTCCTTTTCCTGTTTGAAGAGATCGGGCTGGTAAACCTCGAGCATGGTGGCGGTGGCATAGGCGCGCTCGAGATAGCGTCCGAGGCGGATGAACTGCCAGCCCTGGCCATGAATCATGGTGGTATCGCTGACGCCCTTGAACAGGTGGATTCCATCGATCACGGCGGCCAGCAGATCGTTGATGCTGGAGTCGAACTGGGCTTGCACGTTAGGCGAGTGCATGTGGTGAAAGAGGCGGTTGAGGCGCTGCCACTGCTCGGAGGAGATTTCTTCGCGGGCCTGGCGTGCGTTCTCGCGCGCTCCATTGACGCAGAAAGTGACCGAGGCCGGGCTGATGGCGTCGAAGACCAGCTTGCGGGCCATGGACTCGAAATCACCGTTCCACTCCATCCCAGCCGGCTTACCCAGCGCAGCGAGAAGCCGCTGCCATCGCGTTTCGACGTTGGCGCCGCCGGTATCGAGCATCAGGCCCATGGTTACGTCGAGCTGACGCACGGTATTCTCGGCGCGCTCGAGGTAGCGGCTCATCCAGTAGAGACTGTCGGCTACGCGTGAAAGCATGGTCGCATTCTCCCGTTTGAAGTTCACTACTGCCGATCCCATCCGATGTCCCTTTGCCCATTCGTCAAATTCGCAGTGCGCTATTCCAGAACCCAGGTGTCCTTGCTTCCGCCGCCCTGGGAGGAGTTGACCACGAGCGAGCCCTTTTCGAGGGCAACGCGGGTGAGTCCTCCGGGGACGATGTTGACTTTATCTCCAAATAAAACGTAGGGCCGCAGGTCCACGTGGCGCGGCTCCAGGCGATTGCCGATGAGGCAGGGAGCGCGGGAAAAATCGAGCGTGGGCTGGGCGATGTAGTTGCGGGGATTGGCCTCGATCTGGCGGGCGAACTCCTCGCGTTGCCGTGCCGAGGAGTGGGGGCCAATCAACATGCCGTAGCCGCCGCTTTCGCCGACGGCCTTGACGACCAGCTTGTCGAGATTGGCGAGAACGTGTTGTCGCTCCTTGTCTTCAGAAAGCAGGAAAGTTTCGACGTTGGGCAGGATGGGATCTTCGTTGAGGTAGTAGCGGATCATTCGCGGCACGTAGGCGTAGACTGCCTTGTCGTCCGCGAGGCCTGTGCCGAATGCGTTCGTAACGGTGACATTGCCGGCGCGATAAGCGTTGAAGAGGCCGGCACAGCCGAGAGCAGAGTCGCCACGGAAGACGAGAGGGTCACTGAAGTCGTCGTCTACGCGGCGGTAGATGACGTCCACGCGTTTGAGGCCGTCGGTGGTGCGCATGTAGACAACATTGTCGTGGGTGACGAGGTCGCGGCCTTCGACCAGATCGATGCCCATTTGCCGGGCGAGATAGGTGTGCTCGAAGTAAGCGGAGTTGAAGACGCCAGGGGTGAGCAGGACGATGTTGGGTTCGGGGCGGCCTTCGGGGGCGAGCGAACGGAGAGTGGCCAGAAGCAATTGCGCGTAGTGCTCGATGGGGCGGACGCCGTAACTCTGAAAAAGCACAGGGAAGGTGCGCTTCATAACACGGCGGTTGGTGAGCATGTAACTGACGCCCGAGGGGACACGCAGATTATCTTCGAGGACGACGAACTCGCCGGTGTTCAGGCGGAGCAGGTCGGAGCCGACAACGGCGATGTAGACGTTGCGCGGGACCTGGAGGCCGCGCATCTGGCGGCGGTAATGTTTGCAACTGTAGACGAGCTCGCGGGGGATGATGCGGTCGGCGAGGATTTTGGCGTCAGAGTAGACGTCGCGCAGGAAGAGGTTGAGGGCGGTGATGCGTTGGGTGAGGCCGCGCTCGACGCGGTCCCACTCGGAGGCGGTGATGAGGCGAGGCAGCAGGTCGTAAGGGAAGATGCGCTCGGTGCCTTCGTCGCGGCCGTAGACGGTGAAAGTAATGCCCTGGGTAAGAAAGGAGAGGTCGGCGGACTGTTTGCTGCGCTGGAGTTCGTCGGCAGGGAGGCTGGCAAGGGTCTCTGCGAGGGCGCGGTATTGGGGGCGCAGGTTGCCATTGGCTTCGCGCATTTCGTCGAAGGCTTGGTCGAGGGGATAGTCTCCGAAAAGGGTCTCCATTTCGACTGATTGGCCGGCGCTCATGGGGTTCCTTGGTGCGGATTCAGGGGCCGCCGGGGAAGGGACGGCGGCCTTGGGGAGGGTCTGGTTTGACCATCCCAGATTGGCGTTCCGGCTCCCCCCTGGATGTACCCCGTACTCTAGCTTTTAACATATTGGGCGTAAGGGGGGTATGAGGAATTGGGGGCGGGGAGAACGAGAGGCTGACGAGCTCTAGTTACAGGAGAGTTCATAAGCCGCAACTACCACCCAAGCGACGTGATTTGGATCCTTGGCATAGAAGGATAGCAAGAAGGGGCGGCTGACGATCACCATCATAGGGAATGATTTTGGGGTTTTGCGCCATTCATAAACCAATCGCCCTTGGGCTCTTCGCGTCTCCTTAAGGCTCAAAGGCCCTTGAACTTGAAGCTTAGCAAGCCTGATGAGAGCGTCAGAGGCAACACGTCTGGGATCGTCAAACACCCACGCCCGGGTGCCGAGGTCGGCCTGTTGTTGATCGTGAATCAGGCCGTTCGTTGCTTCCAGGGGTACGAGGTTTAGAGGCCCACAGCCAACCCTCTCGACGTCCAGTTGCTCATACGACGCGCCGTAGTCAAGATCGTCGCGGTCCTGTGGGCTTACCGACCTCACTTCCTCAATTGCGAGCAGGCTGCAGCAGCCCATGTGTCCGTATCCTAGCCAGAACGCTTCTCCTTTGCCGTTTTCTTCTTTCCGGCCCGCGAAGAAACGGCCCACAATCGTCGCATGAACTACTGAGCCGTACTTGTCTGAGCGGAACGGAGGTTGAATCTCCCTGTCGAATTGCTTGAACTGATCGTTCTCGATGAGTGGAATTGGGATGTTTTCGACGGTCAGTTCCTGCGGACGGTTTCTTCCGGCGGTTGGTCCGCAGCAGTATGTGGTGTCCGATTTTGCCTTGCCACCGTATTCAAGCCAGACACCTGACCATCTGGAGCACGCCGGATCGAATATGGTGAAGTCCTCGAAGTCGTGCGAAACGAAGGCTTCAACTTCGACCAGCTTGTGATTAAAGGCGGCAGGATCTTTCTGGAGCTGGCAGAGGGTGACTTTTTGTGGTTCTTCGGACAGGGCGTGAGCGGCAATGAAACAGATGAATCCCACTGCAATAAGTGCGAGGCGGAGCTTTCTCATGGCGAACACTCCAGCGCGGACGATTTAATCGATTCTGATTCCGACTTCGATGGAACTCTGCATCATACGCTCGCCGCCCAGATTTGGATTGAACTTGCACATCAACAGATCCTTCGACCCGCTGCGCTCTGGATGACAGCGTGTTTGTTGATGTGATGGGGAAAGCATGATGCATCGATCCGATTCATTCCGAAACAGAAGAGCGGCGCGGCCATGAG
>JBARBP010000153.1:0-5440 GCA_049793195.1 Occallatibacter sp.
CACAGCCTGCGCAGTGGCTCGTCGATGAAACGAGTCATTTAAGAATCCTCCAAATACCTGCTTGGCAAACAACAAGCCAGAAAGCCTGAGGCTATGGAAGCACAAATGCTTTCGAGCGCATTGCGGGTCGTGATACAAACGGAGAGCAACACGGATGAGCTCAAATGCGAGCGCTAGTGAGCCTCCAGGGAGGGGATGATTCCATGGACAGAAGAGAGGTATTGAAGGGGAGCCTTATAGGTGCGGCATCGATGGGTGTCACTACCAGCTTCTCAACGGGGAGGCTGCACGCGGTGGAGCGCGAGGCGGCGAATGAGACGGCTGGAGCGGTTGGAGCAGAGATGCCGCGGGCATCGGTCTTCGACTATGAAGCGGCTGCGAAGAAGAAGTTGTCTTTTGGGGGGTGGGAGTACTACGACGAAGGCACGGGGGACGCGATCACGATGCAACGGAATCGCTCGGCACTGGATGGGCTGCAACTGAAGCCGCGGGCGATGGTGGATGTGACGAAGATCGATACAAGTTGCTCGCTGCTCGGATTCAAGATGGAACATCCGATTCTGCTGGCGCCGGCTGCGTCGCACCAGTTTGCGCATCCTGAGGGTGAGGTGGCCACGGCACGTGGAGCGGCGGAGGCCGCGGCGATCATGATGCTGAGTACGAATTCGAACCGCAGCATCGAAGATGTCTACAAGGCGGCGACGTTGCCTGTCTGGTTTCAGCTGTACGTAGACGACGATCGAGGGTTGACGCGCTCTTTGATTGAGAGGGCGGAGGCGGCAGGCAACAAGGTGCTGGTGATCACGGTCGATAACCCATTGCCTTATGCGCGGAACCGGGAGGAGCGCGCAAAAGCTCAGACGCCGAAGCTTCCCTTTCCGAACCTGGACACGGCGGCGGGGCCAGGGGCGCGCGGGCATTCGCGCAAACATTTCAACTGGAGCGATCTTGAGTGGATTCAATCGTACGCAAAGACACCTATTATTTTGAAGGGAATCATGGACCCGGCCGATGCGGAACAGGCGGTGCATAGGGGGGTGGCGGCGATTGTGGTTTCGAATCATGGTGGGCGGATTCTGGATACGGTGCCTGCGTCGATTGAGGTGCTGCCTGCGGTGGTGGATAGGGTTGCGGGGCGCGTGCCGGTGCTTTTCGATAGCGGGATCCGGCGGGGCACAGACATTTTGAAGGCATTGGCGTATGGGTCTTCAGCGGTGCTGATCGGGCGGGCTTATCTGTACGGTCTAAGCGTGGCGGGACCGGATGGGGTGCGGGATGTTGTGAGGATTCTGAAGACGGAGCTTGAGGCCGCAATGGCCCTGACGGGACGCACGCGCCTGGCAGAGATCGATCGCACTGTGTTCTGGAAGTCGCGCGACTATAGTTCGTGATTGCCGAATCTGCGAGAGGTCGCGGGATCAAAGCGTGCTTATTGCTTGGCCGCTTTGACGGCCTCGGTGAGAGCCGGCACCACTTCCATGAGATCGCCGACGATGCCGTAGTCCGCGATTTCAAAGATGGGGGCTTCAGGGTCTTTGTTGATGGCGACGATGCACTGCGAGGCCTTCATGCCGACGACGTGCTGGATGGCTCCGGAGATGCCTGCGGCGATGTAGAGATTGGGCGCGACGGTTTGGCCAGAGCTGCCGACCTGACGCTCCATGGGGAGCCACCCGCTGTCGCAGATGGGGCGGGAGGCGGCCAGTTCCGCGCCGAGAGCAGCGGCCAGGTTCTCGACGAGCGGGAGATTTTCCTGGGTCTTGATGCCGCGGCCGACGCTGACGATCATTTGCGCCGAGGAGAGGTCGACGGCCTGGGCGGCGGCGCGGAAGGGCTCGCCTGGCTTGGTGCGGATCTGGGCGGCGTCGATGGTGGGGGTGAAGGCGGCGATTGTGGCTGGGGCCGCGGCTGGAGCGGTTTCGGCAGGGAATGCACCGGCTTGAACGGAGACAAAGCAGGGGCTATTGCCCGTCGGGCGATAAGCGCCGTTGAGGCGGCCCTGCATGAGCTGGCGGGTGAAGAGCGGGGCGTCACTGTCGGACGCGCGGGCGATGGCGGTTACGTCGCTTATGAGGACCTGGCCGAAACGGGCGGCGAGGGCAGGGGCATAGTCGCGGACCTGATAGGTGTGGGGAAGTACTACGTACGTCGGGCTTTCGGATTTGATTAGTTGCTGGAGCGCTGCGATGAAGCCGTCGGCTGTGTATTGGGCCAGAAGCGGGTGCTCGACGCGGATGACTTTACCGGGGACGCGGGCGGCGATTTCGGCGGCGAGGGCTTCAGTTTGCGCGCCGAGAATGGCCCCGGTGACGGAGCCCGGCGCGCCGAGGCGCTGTGCGGCGGAGAGCGCTTCCCAGTTGATGCGGGCGATGCTTTTATTCGCGACTGTGGCGCCGCGCTGTTCGATGACTACAAGGATGCCGCTCATAGGACGTGTGCCTCCGTGCGGAGCTTTTCTACCAGCGCTGCCGCGGCTTCCTTGGGTGTGCCAGCAAGCATTTGCGTGGATTTTTGCTTTTTGGGCAGGGCGATTTGTTCGAGGACGACGACGGGACTGGTGGCGGGGGCGAGATCGGCCGCGGCGAGTTGCTTTACTTCTTTCATTTTGGCGCGCTTGATGCCCATGAGGGTGGCATAGCGGAGCTTGGAGCCACCGGATTGGATGGTGAGGACGGCGGGGGTGGGGAGTTGGATGGTCTGGAACCAGCCTTCTTCAAGCTCGCGTTTGACCTCGATGCCGCTGTCGGTTTTTTCGACGTGGAGGATGAGGGTCGAGTGGGGCAGGCCGAGGAGCTCGGCAACGATGACGCCGGTTTGGCCGAGGCCCAGGTCTTCCGATTGAAGGCCGGTGAGGAGGAGGTCGGGGCTTTCCTGCTTTGCGGCTTCGGCGAGGAGGCGGGCTACGCCGAGGGCGTCGCGGGAGGCGAGATCGCCGCACAGAATGTGAATAGCGCGGTCTGCGCCCTTGGCGAGGGCTTCACGGATGGTGGTTCCGACGTTTTCGGGGCCTGCTGTGAGAACGATGACTTCGCCGCCGTTCTTCTCCTTGAGCTGCAAGGCTTCTTCAAGGGCGTAGGCGTCGGGTTCGTTCATGGCGTACTGGAGATCGGATTCGTTTATCCATTTACCGGCGGCGTCGATGCGAACGGGGGCGTCGCGGTCGGGAACTTGTTTGATTGCTACGATGATTTTCATGGTTCAGTGCTCCGGTACATCTTAGCTTGCGCCGGTTACAGGATCATTCCTTTGGCAAGCTGCGGGCGGCTAACTGGGCGATGTCTAGCAACTGCGGCGCGGGTTCGCCGGTGGAGGCGAGAGCGTCGCGGAACATGGAATTGCAGAAGGGGCAGGCGGTGGCGATGGTTTGGGCACCTGTGGCGACGAGTTCGGCGGCGCGGACCTGGCTGACGCGGTCGCCGGTTTCCTCGCCGAGGAAGCTTAGGCCGCCGCCGGCTCCGCAACAGAAGCTGCGTTCATGATTGCGGGGGGCTTCGACCAGCTCGCCGGCGAGGGCGGCTACGGTGCGGGGTTCTGCGTAGATGTCGCGATAGCGGCCGAGGTAGCAGGGGTCGTGGAAGACGATTGTTTCCGGTCCGGATACTGATTTTGGGACCAGTGGGAGGTGATGGTTGTCGTCCCCGGTCCCCAAGTGCGAGGGACCGGGGGCACCCGACGAAATCTTTGACGGCAGCTTGTCGGCGAAGCGGGCCAGGAATTCGCTGTGGTGTTCGATCTCGGGTGGGGCGCCGTATTCTTTCCAGTCTTCCTGGATGGTGCGGACACAGTGGGGGCAGATGGTGACGATCTTTTTGACTTTGTTTTGAGCGAGGGCTTCAAGGTTGGCTTCTGCGAGTTGCTGGAAAAGGAGGTCGTTGCCGAGACGGCGGACGGGGTCGCCGGTACACTTCTCCTTGCGGAGAACGCCGTAGCTTGCGCCGAGGTAGTTCATGATGCGGGCGAAGTCGGCGACGATCTCGCGGCCTTTGGGGTCGTAGCCGCCCATACAGCCCAGCCAAAGACAATACTCTTGCGTGCCATCGAAGAGGGGGAGTTGCTGGCGCTCGATGAACTTGTCGCGGTCGGCGGGGTTGAGGCCGAGAGCGTTGGAGCCGCGCTCGAGATTGAGGAAGAGCTTTGCGCCGTAGTCGTCTTCCCAAGCGCCAGTGTTGACTGCGCCGCGGCGGAGGCCGGCGAGGATGGGGACGTGCTCGATGCCGACGGGGCACTGGAACTCGCATGCGCCGCAGGTGGTGCACTGGAATACGGCCTGCTGCGCGTTGTATTTGCCAAGCAGGGGCTGATCGGATGCGGGGCCCAGATCGTTGAGGTAGGCGCGCACGCCGAGGATGATTTCTTTGGGGTTGAGGAGCTTGCCGGTGTTGGCGGCGGGGCAGTGCTCGGTGCAACGGCCGCACTCCACGCAGGAGTAGGCCTGGAGGCTGACGATTTGCGTGAGGTCTGCGCCGGCGATGAGGCCGAAGTCTTCGTCGCCGTTGAGGGGCGGAATCTGGCTGAAGCTGCCGCGGGAGAGAAAGACGGTGACGGGGCTGAGCAGCAGATGCAGGTGCTTGGTGTGGGGGATGATGGGCAAGAAGGTGAGCAGCGCCAGGGTGTGGACCCACCAGAGGAGACGAACGGGAGTCCCGGTGTCCGCGACGAAGAAGGAGGCCAGGTAAGTGACCATGAGGACGAAGATGAGCAGGGCGATGAAGCCGGATTCCCAGGAGAGCTTTTCGCCGAGCCACTTGGGGCGGATGAGGAAACGGCGGATGAAGAGGGCGAGGATTCCGACGGCGCAGGCCGCGGCAAAGACGGCGGCGAAGTAGAAATAGAAGCGGCCGATGGTGCCGGCGGGATCGAGGAAGGGGATTCCGAAGGCGTCTGCGGCGTGATTGAGGGTGACCAGCGCGAAGGCGCAGAAGGCCCAGAAGACGAAGGCGTGGGCGAGGCCGGCGAGTGGGCGCTCGCGGATGACTTTGGCCTGGAAGAGGACTTCCCATACGAAGTCGCGGATGCGCTTGCCGATGGGGAAGAGGTGGAAGCCGGGATCTTTTTTCGATTTGAGGATTTTGTTGAGGACGACGCCAAAGCGGAGCCAGAAGGCCCAGACGGAGGCGACAACCAAAGCGGCGAAGAGGAGTTTCTCTGCGAGCGAGAAGTGCTGCGGCTCAGCGAAGGCTGGGAGATAAACGAGCATAAGGAAGCAACGGAAGATTATAGCGCAACGATACTGGATGGGCCTGTGGGTTGCCGCACCGCTCTAAGGTTGTGTTGATCCCAGGTCTCAGGAGCGAGACCTGGGGCACTCCATTTCCCAGTTCTGATTTGTCTGTTTAGCAGCGGACGATGTTTGGAGCGTCGATTCCTTTTGTGGCGTTACGGGTGTCGACGACTAGCTTGGACTGCTTGACGAGGGCTTTGTAGTCGTAGCTGGAGTGGT
>JBARBP010000154.1:0-17589 GCA_049793195.1 Occallatibacter sp.
TGGAGCCGAAAGTCGGACTCGAACCGACGACCTGCTGATTACGAATCAGCTGCTCTACCAACTGAGCTACTTCGGCCTGCTCTTTCGATTGTATCGTTGCGCCGGTGGAAGGTAAAGTTAGACTGCTAGGCTCAGCGGACTACGCCGTCCGTCCGCACCCAATGCGGGGCTTTTATCTCAGGCGAGGTGAACCATGACCATTCTGGCACAAACTGTACAGCTTGCATTCAGAATCGCGATCGTTTGGACCGGCGGGTTTCTGCTGGCGGTGGCGGTGAACGCACTGCTTCCCAACAAGGTGGGATTGACACTTACCGGCAGTGAGACGACATTGATGGTGCCATTCAACCGCATCGGATTCTGGACCTGTCTGCTGGCGGCGGTGACGGTCACTGCCCTGGTGGTTGTGCGGGCCATGCTCACCGACATTGGCTGGCGCTCGTTCAACTAGAGCGCTATTCACGACTCAGAATGTCTCCGAGGCTTAACCTCGAAAGCCGGTTATACTTCTCCCCATGCAGAACGACCCACTCGTGGAATGGCAGAGACTCACGGAGACTTACAGCAACATGTACGACGATGAGTTGCTCGAATTGTCGGCCGATTCAGCCAATCTGACGGAACAGGCGCGGCAGGTACTCGGCGGCGAGTTAAGCAAGCGCGGTCTGGATAAGCCGGGCGAAAAACGCACAGCAGGAACACGAACCGATTCCATAGTCGAACGAGCAGCCATTGCGCTTGGCGTCGATCCAGGCGCGCCGGACCTTGTTCCCGGTTCCACTGACACGAGCAGCGATGACGAGGGCTCCGATGGACCGCGAGAGTATACCTGGAAGACATTGTTGTGTGTGTGTGATGGCCGAGATGAGGCATGGCAAATCTCCGAAGTGTTGAAGCAAGCGGGAATCGAGAGTTGGCTCGAGGGGCCGGGGGGAAGATCGTATTCTCCCTACTCTCAATTGGACCAGGGCGCTCCTCGCATTCTGGTCCCGGCAGATCGGCTCGAAGAAGCGCGCGAGATCCTTGCCAGACCAATCCCAAAAGAGATTGCCGAGCAATCCAGAATGCAGGTGCCGGAGTTTGAGCTGCCTGCTTGCCCAAAATGTGGAGCTGGCGACCCCGTGCTTGAAGACGTGGACCCCGTCAACTCCTGGTTGTGCGAGGCCTGCGGGAATCGGTGGACAGAGTCGGCAGATGCCACAAAGGACAGCTCGGAAGAAGCCTGATCCTGACCGCTAGAAACGGAAAGAGCCGCCCGGCAACAGGGCAGCTCTTCCCTCAGGGAGAATAGTTCCAACGGAGGCAAAACCATCAGAACTTTCTGGCTGCATAGTAGGAGCGGGGGAAAGGAGTGTCAAGGACAAATCTCGTCCGAAATAACTTGCTTTGTTTCATATAGTTATAGGAGGCTCTGCAGCGATGACGCGGCGGAACTCTTCGATGTATCTTCGCCTTTGAATCTCCGGTATTTGCCGTCTTTTAGGGGTGTTTCTTCCAATTAATGCCCTGTTTTCCACAAGAAACCCGCATCGTTAACCCTCTGGATGCGGACCTTTGATCGGCCTGAGCTTTTCGTCCCATTCTTCTCGCAAATCGATGCGAATAAATTCCTCGTCGAAGACTGACGAGGCCGGCTTCCCTCGCATAATGCGGTACAGGGCCCTGCCTCCGCCAAGGAAGAATCCGAGCAGAAGCGCCGCGCTACCCCCCACGATCACGATTGCGGCGATGCTCATCAGAAGCTTTGCGGTCTTTTTCACCTCCGATTCCGTTGGCTGGGGAATCGAGGTAAGGTTGGCCTCGAAATGGACCATCTCGAGCAGCTTGTGGCTCTCGTCGGGAATGGCATCGCCGCTGACGATGGCGACAAGCGGACCGCTGCGTCTGACCTCTAACGAAGCCACGTCGGAGTCCAGTAGCGCCTTTGGCCATGCCGGCTGGGCCTTACTCCCGGCTTTGATGTAATCGCGAATCTTGGGTTCCTGCGCTTCAGCCATCTGCGGCGTCGGATAGTCAATGATGGTGAGCGTGGCGGGCCCGGAGTTGAGCGAGTAGTTTGCAGTCACCGTCTCCGCGCCACGGTCGAAGCCAATCAGTTCCGGCGGCAACACGCCTCCCCCACCCACGTAGCCTGCGGGACCGATGGCATAGTGCGTTGTTTGTCCATCGAGCGAACCTTGGGGCAAGTTCGCCAGGATGGGCGGCATCAGAGCCCTGGTTCCCGGCGGGCTGGGCACATGGCTTGCCAGTTCGCGCATTTCTCCGGCAGACATGGGGCCGATATGCGAGAACGTTGCGTCGACCACGGTGTCTCCCTTCCAGAACAAAACGCGGTTGTGGTCGGAGGTTGCGCCGGCGCCGATATCTTCTTTGGCCCACCCGTTCTTGCGGTAGAAGGAGTATGCGCCATAGGCGCCGCTGGCATCCTGGAATCGCAGCGCGCGGACGCTGAGCGTCTCGTCTTCGCGCTTGTAGGTAACGAAGGCGCCGCCCGCGTAGTCGTACTCTTTGAGAGCGGCAGCGTTGGCAGGATCGGCCTGTGCGCCATCCGCGAAGGATGTGGGGGGCGCAGCCTCAGCCCACCCGTCAAGCGCATCGGGCAGCAGGGCCCTGGTGGACGGCGGAAGCACAATAGATGTAACCGCCTCTTTTGAAGATGGCTTGCTCGCTGAATGAGAGGGCGGAGCGGTCTTCGCCGGCGCGGCCTGCGCCGCGGCAGACGCTGCGCTGCCGGCAATCAGGGCCGAGCAAACCATAACTGGAATCCAATGCATGAATGTGCTCCGTCTTCAGGACACTTCGACTTGAGGAAGCTCTGTCTTCAAGGGTACACGCCTGGCCCGTCGCCGCTAGCAGCGCAGTCCCTCCTGACTTGGACACTGAGAGCACGAGAAAGGTTCCCGCGCCACGATTGCACTGCGGCGATGGGAAGACAAGGGCGCGCACCTTCGAGTGCGACGGTCTTACGAGTGTGACGGTCTCAGTCAGCGCTCGCCGAAGCGGGATAGAGTATGTCTCCCAATTCCTTGTAGCGCCCGCCGTAGAAGATGAGCGCGTACTCTCGAATCCCAGTGCTGAACGGCCCACCAAGACAGATGCCCGCCAGCAAGGCAAAGCCAAATGCAAGCACACCGAAGAAGACCTGGAGCAGAACACCGACAAGCCAGGATGAGCCCGTGGCATCTGCGAATGTTGAGTGAATTCCGAACTCGATCGCTGCAAGCGAACCCGCCAGGACCAGTCCTGGGATCAGCAGCAAGAGGAACAAGGCGACCGTTGCCACAATCGGCAGCGCAACTCGCAAGAGCGCATAGACAAGAAATTGCCTCTTCTCGGCATTGATGCGCATCCAGACCTGGCTCCAGGCTTCGCTCACAGTTGCATCGTCGAGCGCAATGTGCGGCAGTATGCAATCGCGCAGGATCAGGTCGGTCAGCATTGCGGAGAGCGCGAGCAATAGGATGATCGGAATCAGGGGCAAAACGAGTGACAGCAGCAACCCGATGTCGAGATGGCCTCCGTTTTGAGTTTCCTGAAACAAGCGCCAAAACCCAGCTCCGAATGGAATAACCAACAGTCCGACCACCAACAAGAAGCAGAATCCCACGGCAAGGTTTAGCCAGAAGAAACGTGCCGCCTGGGCTCGATAGATCCACCAACCAGGACGAATCTCTGTGGATTTGTGGATCAGGCAATGGAAGTAAGCGAACCGCAGCCGGGTGACCAGGTAGAAGATAACACCCGCCAGAATCATGGCGAGCAGAACCGCCGCCACGATCGCCGCGACCTGAACCGGCGTGACGTTGAATGGCGCAAGGTGAAATGGCGGTGTGACCATGGACCCATCTGCGTTCGGTGCACCGATGTGCGACGTGGAATGGACGTTGTGCGACGAAGAGCGAAAGTTGTTACCGAGTCCCTCCGTAACAATGGCGACCAGTCCGAGCTTGAGATAGGTTCCCCAGGTGAATCGCGTGAAGAGGAACTCCCGGGTGCGTTGAACGGCGAGCGAAACGGAATCAGCGGCAGAGACAGCGCGCATAGGTGACCTTTCCGGAGCGGACACAGCGTATCACAGAATTACGCAAGATCTACGGGCGAAGTTCCGTGACTTGGCCAGGGAATGCGCTCCGCCATGCATCAAAGGCGGCCAGGGCGCGGTCACACACAATGCGATGGCGATCCTTCTTGTCGCGGACTTTCTTGCGGACCTCTTCTTCGAGCGGCTCCAGCAGGTCGAATGTGATGTTGGCAGGTTGAAAATCTTTAGGATCGGCGTGGGTGATGTAGTGAACCAGCGAGCCGAGCGCGGTGGCGCGGGGAACGGGCATAGGCTCGTTTCCGTGCACCAAAGTCGCCGCGTAGATACCGGCCAACATGCCTGTGGCGATCGACTCGGTGTAGCCTTCGACGCCTGATAGTTGTCCCGCGAACAAAATTCTTGGCTCCGTTTTGAGTCGCAGGTTTTCGTCAAGCAGGGCTGGGGCGCAGATGTAAGTATTGCGGTGAATCTGGCCGTAACGGAGGAAGCGCGCGTTCTCGAGGCCGGGAATGAGCCGCAAGACGCGGGCCTGCTCGCCAAACTTTAAATGATTCTGGAAACCGACGAGATTGTAGCTGTCGGCGCGAAGATTCTCCTTGCGCAGCTGCACCACGGCCCAGGGGGTTTTGCCGGTGCGCGGGTCGCGCAGGCCTACTGGCTTCATAGGGCCAAACCGCAGAGTGTCGCGACCACGCCGGGCGAGCACCTCGATGGGGAGACAGCCTTCGAAATAGTCGAGCTTCTCCCACTCTTTGGCCTCGGCTGCCTCGGCGGCCAGCAAAGCATCAAGAAAACGGTCGAACTCCTCGCGGTCCATGGGGCAGTTGATGTAGTCCGCGGTACCCTTGTCCCAGCGAGCGGCCATGTAAACGCGGCTCATGTCGATCGATTCAGCATCGACGATGGGGGAGATGGAATCGTAGAAAGCCAGGTGCCCGGAGCCGGTAAGGCGCTCGATCTCGCGGCTCAGCGCATCGGAGGTCAGAGGTCCGGTGGCGAGAATCGTGCACTCCGTACCGCCCTGGCTTTCGTTGAGTGAATCACCGAGACTCGTAACTTCCTCGCGAATCACGCGTATGGATGGCTCAGAGGCAATCGCTTCGGAGATGAGCCGGGAGAACTCGACGCGATCCACGGCCAGTGCGTGGCCTGCTGGTACAGCCGAAGCATCCGCAAGACGCAAAAGGGCAGAAGCTCCGCGGCGCATCTCCTGCTTCAGGAGCCAGGGCGCGGTGTTGGGCGATTCGCTTTTGAGCGAGTTGGAGCAGACAAGCTCACCGAAGTCGGTGGTCTGATGAGCCGGGGTGAGGCGCGGTTTCCCGTCGACCATGGCGCGCATTTCGTAAAGATCCACTTCGCAACCGAGGCGGGCAGCCGTGAGCGCAGCCTCTGGGCCTGCCAGTCCACCGCCGATCACGCGAATCTTCACTTTCCAACCTCCGTCTCCGCGGTTTCGGTGGCCGCCGTACCCGCCAACCGGGCGAGTGCTTCGCCGCTGACGCGCACATTACGCCATTCGTCGAGAAATTCTGCGCCCATTGCCTTATAAAAGTCGATAGCCGGGGTATTCCAATCCAGGACCTCCCATTGAAGACGCAGGCACCCCCTCTGGACGGCGACGGCTGCCACCTGCTGAAGCAGCGCCTTGCCTATGCCAAGGCCGCGGAATTCCGGATGTACGAACAGGTCCTCGAGGTAGAGGCCCGGCCGCCCCATCCAGGTGGAATAGTTGAAGAAGTAGAGCGCAAAGCCCGCAGATCGGCCATCCTGGTCGGCAATCAGGCAGGAATAGATGGGGTTTGGTCCAAATCCATCGCGCAGCAGGCCCTCTTCAGTCGCGGTTACGGCGTCCGGTGCCCGCTCATAGACCGCCAAGGCGCGAATGAAGGCCAGAATCTCGGGAACATCCGCCTCAATTGCTTTCCGAATCGTGGTTACCATGCTTTTATTTTAGAGTGTGATACAGACCACACCAATTCAACCAAAGCACGCACTACCATGGTAGGGAAGAACTTTTTCCGGCAGGATCCAACGGGAGATTCAGTGCGGCGGAATGCAACCCGGGACTCAGCTCAGTCGTCCAGGTGTCATGGCATGTGGCAGCTGGATTCGGCAGTCAGGTCGATCCTTCCAGCAATGTCCCCTTGTGCCGGGTGCGTAATTGGATTTAACTTTGGTCTTGCCATGAAATGCAATCTGCGCGACGGGCTTTCGAGCTGATAAGGAATCCCGGCCGCAGGGTGAACCAGAGACTGAGATTTTGCGAGATTCGCGCAGGATGCGTGCCGCGAAGTGGTGGTTCACAAACGCAGGCTTGCCGGAGACCAAGTGATTGTTCTCTCCGGCTGATATTGAGAGACACGATTTTTTTGAGCGCGCTGCCAGGATGGTTCGCGCCGCTCCCAAGGAGAAGAACATGAAACGCAGCTTTTCACTTTGGCTGGGCCTGGCGGCCTTTGCCTTATTGCCCGCATTTGCACAAGCGCCCTCTGGACCCACAGGCAAGATTCACGGCCGTGTGATCAACCCAACCGGCGCGCCTCAGGGCGGCGGCACGGTGAGCCTGTCAACCGACGGTGGCGTTACCTTGAAGTTCACATTCCCGGTTGGCGCGGATGGCAGTTTTGCTGGCGAGGCCTCTCCCGGCACGTATTCCGCCGTATTCCGCGCTGCGGATACACCGGCCGGCAAAATGGTCGACATGTATCGGGGCGTAAAGATTGTCGAAGGCCAGGATCTCCTCCAGGACATCGACATGTCGCGTCAGGAATACATCGACAAGATGCCGGCGGATCAGAAGAAGGCCCTCGAAGAACTCAAGAAGCAGAACGCTGAAGCAATGAAGGTCAATCAGGTTATTAATACTCTGAATGCCGATCTGAAAGTTGTTAATCAGGACATCAAGGACGCCGAGAACGCACACACCCAGGCCGCCCAGGATCTGGGCGCGTCTGCTGCTCGCGATGCCGTCGATGCCAAGGCGACCGAGATCAGGAACGCAAAATATACCGAGATCGAAACCATGATGACCAAGGACACTGGGCTCATGCCCGACCAGTCGATTCTGTGGACCGACCTGGCGCGCTCGGAATTGGGTCTGAAGAAGTACGACGATTCGGAAACCAACTACAGAAAGGCTCTTGCACTGGAGACCAATTCCAAGAAGCCGAAGCCGGAAGTGATCGGCGTGTCCGACGCTGGCCTGGGCGAGGTTTACGCACGGCAGGGCAAGGTCACTGAGGCTAACGCCGCCTTTGATGCCGCAGCCAAGGCTGATCCCACAAGGGCTGCCTTCCACCTGCGCAATGAAGCTGTCATTTTCTTCCAGGAAAAGAACTCCGATGCCCAGGTCGCAGCCGCGAACGAGGCCCTTGTGGTCGATCCCAACCAGCCGATTCTCTACTACATCAAGGGTCAGGGGCTCATTCAGCAGGCCACCGTAGATCCTAAAACCAATAGAATCGTTCTGCCGCCCGACTGCACCGAGGCTTACCAGCGGTACTTGGCGCTGGCGCCCACCGGTCCTTATGCCACAGAGGTCAAGGGAATTCTTGACCAGGCTGGGGAGAAGATCAACTCCAACTACAAGGCCCCAAAAAAGTAATTCGCTACACCGCTTGGTTCTCTCCTGAAGGGCGCGTCCTTATGCCGGATGCGCCCTTCGGCGTTTCTTCAAATGGTGACTGCGTTTCCTCGCGGTTCTTCTGCTTTGGCGCTCAGACCCACCGCAAGCCTCTACAATCCAATGCATGAGTTCAAGTCTGCCGAGCTACGAAGAAGCGGCGGCGCAGGTGGCCGCCTACGCCGGGCAGCTTGGCCGGTTCCGCCCCTCGGTGGAGCGCGTGGAGCTAGGCAGAACGCCAGGCCGGGTGCTTGCGAGGGCTTTGGGCGCAGATCGCGATCAGCCGCCCTTTGCCCGCTCAACCCGCGATGGCTTCGCCTGCCGCGCAATTGAGGCATCCGCGCATGTGCCTCTCGCCATCGCCGGCGTCACGCGCGCGGGCGAACCGCCAGCCGCGGAGCTGCCGCCGAATTCGGCATGGGAGATCATGACTGGCGCTCCAGTCCCGCCGGGCGCAGATGCCGTTGTCATGCTGGAGCATGTGGAGATAACCAACGGACATGCGAAGCTGGCGCCAAAGCGAACCGTTGCCGTTGGAGAAAACATCGTTGCTCAGGGTGCACAGGCACGCAAGGGAGACGAACTGCTTGCCACTGGAGTGCCGATTACTGCCGCTCAAGTGGCCCTGGCAGCAGCGTGCGGTCACTCCGTTCTTGAGGTCTTCACCCGGCCACGCGTGGCGATTCTTACCACCGGCGATGAGATTGTGCCGGTCAAGTCCATTCCCGCACCCGGCCAGATTCGCAACTCGAACGGCCCCATGTTGGCAGCAATGGTCGTCGCTGCGGGCGGCGAGCCCTGGATCCTACCGACTGCGGCAGACAACGCGCGGGCTCTCGATACTGCCCTCGCTCAAGCCGCCGAAGCCGACCTGCTTTTGATCACCGGAGGTGTCTCGGCTGGAAAATTCGACCTCGTAGAGCCCGCTTTGATTCGCGCGGGAGCTAGTTTCCAGTTCACGGGCGTACGCATCCAGCCAGGCAAGCCGCTGGTCTTCGGTGAAATGCCCAGGAGCCAGAACGCAGCAAGCAATGTTTCAAACAAGGCAAATGACAGGTCCGGAGCCCGCTCGCCAGTCGTGCCGCGTACGTTGCCGTTCTTTGGGCTGCCAGGCAATCCGGTCTCTTCGGCGGTCACATTCTTGCTCTTTGCGGCGCCGCTGTTGGCTGCGCTTGCCGGGAGTCTCGAAACAGGTCCGCGTTTTGCGTTGGCGCAGCTGGCCCCAAAAAGCGGCAACCACGAAAAGGCGGGCCTGACGCGTTTTCTTCCTGCCAAGTTCACTTTTGGAACTGCGGGCAAGCTGCCGGAGGTGGCGCTTGTTCCATGGCAAGGTTCAGGGGACCTGGCAGCGATGGCCCACTCCAATTGCTTTCTCGTGGTGCCTGAGGAGCCCGGCTCTTTGGAGCACCGAGGAACAGTGAAGGTTTTGCTCTCTTGAGGCACACAACAAAGAATCGGGGTATATGAGACCCAAATCCTCACGCCTCTCCCATTACGACGACACCGGCCAGGCCAACATGGTGGATGTAAGCGCCAAGCAGCCGACGCGGCGCACTGCGGCAGCCTCGGCTTTTGTCGAGCTGTCCGCAGCCGTGTTGGCGGCACTGCCGTCCAACCCCAAAGGGAATCCACTCGAGGTGGCGCGCATCGCCGGCATCCAGGCAGCCAAGCGCACCTCCGAACTGATTCCCATGTGCCATCCCCTAGTCCTTACGCATGTGGATGTGCAGGCAGATGTTGTGGTGGGCGGCGTCCGCATTACGGCAACCGTGGCCACTACCGGTCCCACTGGCGCTGAGATGGAGGCGCTCACTGCCGCGTCGGTCGCTGCCCTCACTGTCTACGACATGACGAAGGCACTGGACAAGGCCATCGTCATCCGCAATGTGCAGCTTGAATCCAAGACGGGCGGCAAGAGCCGAGATTATTCGCGGGGCGCTGTCTGAGAGAACCTCAACCATCGGCTTTTCCGCGAGACCGGAAATGGACTACGATTCTGCTTCCGCCTGAGGGAGGCGTCATGCCGCGCTTTGCGATTCTTGCTCTTTCTTTTGCACTTGCTGCCGTTTCCAACGCCGGCGGCCAAGCCATCTCCGTTTACCAAACCACGCCAGACCTGCTCGAATCGCTTTCGCAGCGCAATACACTGCGGTTCTCCGCCAAACCCGATCCCGGACAAGCTGCTCCCACCATCACCGTAGACGACGGCCAGCGCTTCCAGGAGATCGATGGCTTTGGGGCCTCATTGACCGATGCGGCCGCGTGGCTCTTCGCCAAGAAACTCACAGCGGCGCAAACCGACGCGGCGTTCAAAACGCTCTTCAGCCGCAGAGACGGTATTGCCCTGAGCTTTCTTCGCGTGCCAATCGGTTCTCCCGACCTGGCAGTGACGTTTTACTCCTACGACGACCTCTGCCAGCAGACCGACGAAGCCTGCACAACTCCCGCAGGCGTATCTGACCCCGGCCTTGCTCACTTTTCTCTGGCCCACGATCAGGTGTACATCCTGCCTCAGCTCAAGCAGGCGCTTGCCCTCAATCCATCCATCAAGGTGATGCTAACGCCTTGGAGCCCGCCTGGTTGGATGAAGACGTCCGGTTCCCTGTTGGGGTCAAATCCCGAAACAAAGGAGCCCTCAAGCCTCCGCCCAGAGTTTTACCCTGAGTTCGCAAAATACCTGGTAAAAACGGTGGAAGGCTACCAGGCCGCCGGAGTGCCGGTATATGCGCTCACCGTGCAGAATGAGCCGCTCTATGCGCCGCCGACCTATAGTGGCATGCGGATGATGCCCGAGGAGCAGGCAGCCTTTTTCGGCGAAGCGCTTGGACCGGCAATGGCCGCCGCAGGTTTGAAGACCAAGGTGATGGCCTACGACCACAACTGGAACCAGCCTGAATACCCGGAGACCGTGCTCAAGGATCCAAAGGCCGGCCCCGTTGCTGCGGGAGTCGCATGGCACCACTACGGCGGCGATCCCTCCGTCATGTCCGAGTTTCATGACGAGTTCCCGCAGAAGGATCAATGGGTCACAGAATCGAGTGGTGGAACTTGGCAGAAAGGCAGCGTGCTGGCGATCGAGGCAGCGGAGTTGATTGACGTCATGCGCAACTGGTCCAAAAGCTACGTGCTATGGGCTCTGGCCACTGACAAGGACCACGGTCCGCACGTAGGCGGATGCGCCACCTGCCGGGGAATTGTCACCATCGACCCCTCCAATCCCGAAAATCCTGTCACGCCTGAACGTGACTTTTATGTGCTCGGGCACGCCAGCAAGTTCTTGCTTCCGGGTGCGGTTCGCATCGCTTCAAACGAGCCTGCCGATGGCATTTTGAAAGACGTCGCCTTCAGCAATCCCGATGGGACCATCGTGCTCTACATGCTGAATTCGGGAACCGCGAGCCAGACCTTTCAAATCGGTTTCCACGGAAAAAAAGTGGCTACAATCCTGCCGGCAGGATCGCTAGCCACCTTTGTCTGGAAGTAAGAGCAGGTTTAATGCTGCATGGGAGGCATGGCTCCGGCAGGTGGCGGGCCGCCATGTCCGCCCTCTTTCGGAATCACGAACTTTTCCGGATCCAAATGGCCGCGATGGCAGGTGCCGCAGGTCAAAGGCGCCGCGGGTGTGTCCATTTTGTCCATGTCCGCAACCTTCTTGACGTAGTTCTTCTTAATGTCTTCGGTCATGGTGTACATGATCCGGGCCATCTGTTTCTCATCCTTGGAGTCGTCCTCAAACTTCAGGCGCGGCCGTCCGTCGGGACCCACGTTTTTGGGGTCCGCCGTGTGGCAGGTGTCGCAGTGCACGCCGAGCGATCCAGCCCACCCTTCCATGATCTCGTGGATCTGCTGTCCCGTTGTGTCCTTGGGCAGCACCTTCAGGTTTTTGGGCGCGGGATAAGTGCGCGGCGGGTGGCCGCCTCCCCCGGATGCCGGGTGTTGCGGGGTCTGGGCAGCCGTGGCGACGGCAAGAACGACCATGGCTGACAGAGCCAGGGTGGTGAGCGGGGACAGGGAAGTAATTTTCAAGCGGATTTTCCTCGTGGATTGAGATGATCTCTTTCCGATGGACGGAATTCTAACGGATAAAGATGAACCTGCCTACTTGGTGCCTGTTATCTTCTTCGAATCCGCCTTCTTCCAGGACTTTGGCCCCGAAACGCAGTGGTGCGCCTGCAGGCCGAAGCGCAACGGCCAATCAACTGCGTGCTTGATGCCGATGCGCGGCGTAATCAATACTTCGCTGGCAGCATATCCATCGTCGCGCAACTGAAGCGAAGAAGCAGGATCGAGCAGGTCCAATCCATTGTGGTCCTGGCGGGTGAGGCCGAGCGCCTGGCACAGACGGCTGGGACCGGAGGTGAGCTGCCGGTCCGTCGCGCCAGACGCAAGACCGCGATTCAGGGCCATTTGTACCTGGCTCATATCCCCAAGAGGCTCAAGAGCGCGCAGCAGCACGCATCCGGCCTTACCTTCGACCTCACAGGTGACATTCATGCAAAAGTAGCGGCCGTATATCGCATAAACGTAGGCATGACCTGCCGGGCCAAAGATCACGCGGTTGCGGGGAGTGGGGCCGCGAAACGAGTGTGCAGCCGGGTCAGCCGGGTTGTTATGCGGGCCCAGGTAGGCCTCTGTTTCCACAATCCGCCCGGCCAGCTGACCGGCATTTGTCCTGTGCACCAAAACCTTGCCCAGAAGCCGTGGAGCCACCTGCTCCGTCGGCGCCTCAAAAAAGGCGCGTGGAAGTAGGTCGCCCATCGCCTTCTTCACGGCAACGAGTTTCAATTGTGCGCCTTGTTCCATTCCTCAATCAGTACCAGCACCTCCTCCGCGTGGCCTTCTGGCGTAACCTTGGGAAAGATATGCATTAAAGTGCGGTCGGGCCCGATAACGAAGGTTGTCCGCTCGATTCCCATGACTTTCTTCCCATACATGTTCTTTTCCTTAAGCACGCCAAACTGATTGCAAACTTTCTCGTCTACATCAGCAAGGAGTGTGTAGGGCAGTTCGTACTTGGCGCGGAATTTGGCCTGGTCGCGCGGCGTGTCGCGGGAGATGCCTAGGACAACCGCCCCGGCCGCAAGGATCTTTTTGAAGGTGTCGCGGAATCCGCAGGCCTCGATGGTGCAGCCAGGAGTATCCGCTCTGGGGTAAAAGAAGAGTATGACGGGCTTGCCGGCATAGTCTGAGAGACTGACGGTCTTGTCCTCGTCGGTTTGCAGCGTAAAGTCGGCGACTTTCTTGTTAAGCTCCATGGGGATTGTCCTCGCGGGATTCAAGGTATTGGAGGGCCGATAGTGGCCATCAGTTTCGATTATTTACGACGTGGGGGCCGGGTGTCATTGCGCGGGAGATGTCTTTTGTCGATTTGCTGCACATTGGCGGCGGAGGTTGTGCTTCTGGCCGCGCTGCCGCTCTGTGCGCAATACCCAGTTCAGACGGGCAAAACGAGCCAGGATGCCCCCGAAATGCGTGCCGTTGCAGTGCTCGAGTGGACCGGCGAGGAGGGCCATCCGAAGGCCAGCCGTCTGGTCCCCGTAAGCGTGTACGACGGCCAGGAACTCCAGGACGGCGGTATTTATATGGCGCAGCCCGCGCCACTGGCCCTGTCAAGCGAAGTCGAGTACGAGTTGAAGCAGGACGGAAAAACCGTGGGCCTGTTCGACATCAACAACGCCGGACAGGAGCAAGGCTCGTGGGTTGGATTTGGAGTCTGGAAGCCGCTGCCAAAACCCAAGCCCGCCCCGCATATGGCAAAAGCAGCACTCGACAATTCCTGGGGCGACGACGTGCGAAGCGACAGGCCCGTCTTGCACCGAAAACACGGCACGGACGACAAATCCACCTCGGACAGCTCTGACTCCACCCGAGAGGCCCAGGACCCTGACCGCCCGACCCTCCATAAGAAGGAATCCGGCGACAACTCTGGCGATGCCGGCACATCGACTCAGGCATCGGACCCGGACCGGCCCACGCTGCACAAGAAGACATCCGATACAGACTCCGCAAGTGGCGGGGACGCGCCGGCTGCCGATCCGGATCGTCCCACCTTGACGAAGAAGGGAAAAGCCGCGAAGACGCCGGCCGATGAGGGCTACGTGGAGTCGATGCCGAATGTCACGGACCCAAGCCGGCCGCGTCTCCAGCGCGGCAAGCCAGCCGATGAAGGCGAGTCTGTACAGCCCACCCTGATGGGCTTGCCTGCGGACATGAATCAGGCCGTGGCCGTCTCCGATGCGAAAACTCGCCCTGAGCATCTGTGGGCCTTTAGCTGGTCGAATCCGGACGACGAAGCCAAAATGAAAGCGGCTCTCGAGGACCTTGCGCGGAAGGCCCTCGGGCTTACGCCGCCCGCGCCTCCGGCCAAACCTGCGCCAAGGCGGACGGCTGCGACCACGCAGAAGAAAGCCAAACCGGCTCAGCCTCCGCCGCCCCCGGCGCCTCTGCTCGATGAGCAGTTCCGGGTCTTCGAACTGGCCTATGGATCGGGAGCGACCATGGTGCTTTCAGCTCACACCGACGGCACAGGCGCCCAGGAAAAGTTCGTGACCCTCGTGGCGCAACCGGACCTTTATGGCAACGTGTTGGTCTTGCTCAAGAATGTAACCGATGCCGCACATCTGGACGATACGCCGCGCATGCGGCTGGTAGACGCCGTGGATGCAATGGCAGACAACCGCGGCGAATTGCTCTTCGAGTTGCGCGGGGCCACCCAGCGCCAGTTTGCGCTCTACCGTGTATTGCGTGGTCAGGCGGACAAGCTTTTTACAAGCGGGTCCGGAGGCATTGCGCCGCCCCCAAAGGGATAGTAGCTACTGGTGGCGCGCGGCGTGTGCTTTCGCGCTCTCGTCCGGCGAAACCAGGTAGAACAGTGCCAAGCCCGCGTTGACGGCGAGACTGAGCGGGACATTCCAAAAGGTTGCGATCAGCGACAGCACATACAGCGCCGGGCCGGACGCGAAACGCCAGGCAATTCCGCGCACCTCCGCGTAATTCCGATCGACCAGGCCGCGTTTGATGCAGGTAAAAAGCAGCAGATTAAATAGCAGCGCAAGCGCTACGTAGGAGGCGTTGTAAAGAATTGCGGCATCGCGAAAATTCTCGGTATCCAAAGCCCGCGCCAGCAGCAAGGTAGGATAAGGAATCCAGACGACCCCAAGCAGAAGAAGAAGATTGGCTGCCATCAGCGCATCATCCGAGTGCTGAATGTGCGAGAAGAGGCGATGGTGATTGATCCACATAATGCCGATGAATAGGAAGCTGAGCAAAAAACTGGCATAGCCGGGCCATTGCTGCCAGATTCCCTGCCAAAAGGTCAGCCCGGCAGCCGGAGCTTTCAATTCGAGCACGAGCAACGTTGCGGCAATTGAGAATACGCCATCGGAAAAGGCTTCGATCCGGCTGGTGTCTCTAGTCATTGGCCTCCGGCTGAAATCGGGAAGATTGCGTCGCGACGCTTCGCTGGTCAGTCCTGATCACATATTACGGAAGTTGTAGCAATTCCGGAAAAAACCATTTGACTCCATGCGCCTCTTTGTATAAAGGTCTCTTATACAATGGAGTCTGAGAGTGGCGATATGCCGCCCTGCGAGGTTCTTCCCTAAAGATGGCAACAGTAACATCCGTAACAACCCCTGAAACTACAATTGTCGTTTCATCGAATTCGATTTCAGTAACGCGTGAAACTGCCGACACACCTGCGGTTCGCGCTGTCCCGGCACGCGACGAGATTCGCATGGGCCGGGCCGCCACCACGAGCTATGGCCTCAACTGGCTCACGCTCACAGTCATCGTCCTGTTTCATGCAGGCGCACTGGCTGCGCTGTTCCTGTTCAGTTGGCAGCGCCTGGTAGTGATGGCGGTCTTATATGTATTGGCCATCAACGTCGGTATCGGCATGTGCTACCACCGCCTTCTCACGCATCGTGGTTACCACGTGCCCAAGTGGCTGGAATACTTAATGTCGATCTGTGCCACTACCTCGCTCGAGGGTGGGCCCATCTTCTGGGTTTCCACTCATAGAGTCCATCACCAGCTTAGCGATCAGGACGGCGACCCGCACACTCCACGGGAAGGCGGATGGTGGGCACACGCCGGCTGGATCCTCTTCGGCGCAGCGCTGCACGCTCAAACCGCGGTGCTCGCGCGCTACTCGCCTGACCTCAGCCGCGACCGTTTTCATGTCTGGCTCAGCAAGTATCACTGGCTTCCCATTACGGTGAGCGGGGTGTTGCTGCTGGCCGGCGGATGGCTCTGGGGCGGATGGGTGAACGGCGTCGCCATGGTGCTGTGGGGTGTTCTGCTGCGAGTGACGCTTGGCCTGCATGCTACCTGGCTCGTGAATTCGGCAACCCACCTTTGGGGCAGTCGCCGTTTTGAGACCCGCGACGACTCACGGAATAACTGGTGGGTGGCGTTGCTGACTGGCGGCGAAGGTTGGCACAACAATCACCACGCGCATCCTGTTTCCGCGCGTCACGGCCTGGCCTGGTATGAGGTCGACCCAAACTTCTGGGGCATCTGGCTGCTGGAAAAAGTCGGCCTCGCGCGCAAGATTCAAGTTGCAAGGTTCGATAAGGAAAATCCCAAGCCGGCCGGTGCATAGAGAGCGCGTTCCATTATGCGCGCATACGGTAACAATGTTACGAGACATAGATGCGGCCTTTCCGCCGAGGAAAGGCCGCATCTATGTCTGCTGAGAAATGTTTTCTTGAATTTGGCTCGAGTCCTACCCGCGGAGCTTGGCCCTTACCCAGAGCGTCCCAAACAAAGGCAGCGCTATCAGCAGCACCAGAACGCCGGCAGGCAAGCCCACATACAGGTAGGTATCGGCGAAGTCGACCTTGTGTCCGCCGATCAGGTTCCAGGCCAGGAGAGCAAAGATCGATACGCAGGTGGTTGCGAAAAACGTAAAGAAGGCGGCCGCAAACGACAGCAGTAGGCTGGTAAAGAATCCGAAGCCCTCCAGCGGAAAGCCAAACACCCTCGCGCCTCCGTGCCTTTGTTCCACCGACTGCGCCATTGAATCCAACCTCTCTCGTCTAGAATAAATGTTGATGGCCAGCACTGCACAAATCGAGCTTTGGCACGCGGAAAAAGTGGCCACTCAGGTCACCATCGTCCAAGCTGCAAACGGGATTCACTACGCAGCCTGGGGCGAGACCCGCATCTCCGACTCCGATCTCGAACAGTTGGTCGGAGCGGTGCCCGCCACACTCTCAGCCGCGCTTGAGCGTCGCGCCTATTACTTCGTTCCGCTGGCCATCGCCGATACCGGCGACATCATGATCGCTCCAGCGTACAGTGTCGACTTGGGCGACCGCGCCATCTGCCATCGCAACGCAGTTTTCGGCTCTACCGAGGCGGTGTTTATCTCCACTCGCCTGGTCGAGGACCGCTTCGGCCTGGCCTTTGAGTTCTTTATCAACGTAGCTCACAACTTTGTCGAGGCCGCGGGGGTCCCGGAGAGCTTTTCTTCACTGGTATGGTCGCAAGCCGAAGCCCAAGTGCGCGGCGAAACCAGCCAGGATGCGTGGGAGACCCGCCGCCGCGCGCTCGACAGCAAGGCCGGACAGAAGGCCATCGACGAGCGCGCTCGGAATAGTTTCTTCGAGTCGTCCTTCTCTGACGCACTGGCCGTTTACATGCTCTCGCTCGCCGTCGACTTCGATTATCACGACTTGCGTGAGCGCGAGTATCCGCTGCTGGCAGCACCGGCGCTGGCCGAACGACTGCGCCACGTCGCCAGCCTTTTCCCCGTCAATGCCGGATACGATTTCCAGATTCTCTATAGAAGAAAAGGCTGAGGGCTCCCTGCGCAAACCCAGCGCGCCGGCCAATTCTGCGGCGCCCAGAAAAACAGTGAACCCCACGTTCAGGCCCAAACCTTCTGCCCTTTGCCGCGGCGAAGTCAGGTGATTGAGCC
>JBARBP010000155.1:0-6085 GCA_049793195.1 Occallatibacter sp.
CGGCAACGGCGGCGGGCCGATTTGGGCCATTTTCGACGCAGAGGCGGTGAAGCGCGAGAACTGGACCGTGGAGCCGCCCTATGTGGATAAGGAGGCCGGCTTCTTCTTTTCCGGCGACACCATTGCCGAGCTGGCGGCCAACATCTCAAAGAACAAATATCAGAAGACCCCAATGCCTGCCCGGGCGCTTCAGGATACGGTTGAGCGCTACAACTCTTTTGTGGTTGCGAGCAAGGACGCGGATTTCGACAAACCCGCTCCCCAGTACAAAATTGAGACGCCTCCGTTCTACGCCGCCTGGGCCACACCGGTGATTCATGATTGCCGCGCCGGCCTGCGCATCAACGCGCGCAACCAGGTGCAGGACCTGAACGGCGAGGTAATACCGGGCCTCTACTGCGCGGGCGAGTCCGCCGGTGGATTCAGTGAGCACGGCCTGGCCCGTTGCATCGTCGGGGGCCTCATCGCCGGCAGGAACGCCGCCGCCGAAAAGGTATGACGCGCTTTCATTTCTAGCCCACGGCTATGGTCGCTGCATAGGCTGGCAAGCTGGTGGTCGTCGCAGGAATGCAGCTGGAGTCTGCGAGATTCCACGCTCGAATGCAAAGGACATCGAGCCATAGAAGAGTTGTGAAGAAATAAGAAGAGTGCTCTCAGGCGCCTGGCCAAAAGTGGGTTGTGCGGAAGTCCGGTTCGCGGCTCCGGAGGAGAGAGGTTACATCATGCGATGCCAATTGTTGGTATCTACGGCTTGCGGGATCTTGCTGGGTGCGACCGCGGCGCCGCTCTGCGCGCAAGTTCAGACGCTGGCTCCTCTCGCCTCCGTCGCGGGTAACAGACAGGGAATGTATCGAAGGGGATTCGACACCCTGGAAATCAAGCTGCTCACCGGCACAGAAGGCTTTCTAAGGAGCGCCCACCTTTCGCCGGACGCCCAGCAGATAGGGCTCCTCGATGACCACCAATACAGTGCCGAGAAGATCCAAGCCGGCTCTCGCGTCTACCGGGCGGAGTGCGCGCTGTGCCATGGTCAGAACGGTGATGGCGTCGCGGGTGTGAATCTTCCCCGTCAGCAGTTCCGCCGCGCTTCGTCCGATGACGATATTCGCAACACCATCACGACCGGCGTGGCCGCCGCCGGCATGCCGCCGTTTCGGTTACAGCCCGCCGAGCTCGACGCGCTCGTCGCCTTCATCCGTTCTGGCTTCGACATCAGCGCGACACCCTTTTCTGTGGGCGACGCCGGGCTCGGGAAGACCATCTATGACGGAAAAGGGGCTTGCGCGACCTGTCATCGCATCGCTGGCAAGGGCGCGCGCACCGCGCCTGATCTGAGCGAGATCGGAGCCATTCGCCAGCCGGCTGCGATTCAGCGCACCCTTCTCGAACCTAGAAGCGGGATGATGCCCATCAATCGCCCTGTACGCATTGTCACGCGTGATGGACGAATCATCCGCGGTAGACGGCTCAATGAGGACACTGCCACAGTACAGTTAATCGATGATTCCGAGCGCCTTGTCTCGCTTTCAAAGGCCGACATCCGTGAGCTCGAAGTTGGTACGACATCCGGCATGCCGTCCTTCGCCGGAAAGCTGACCAGCGATGAATTAGCGGATCTGTTGGCCTACCTTCTTTCGCTAAGGGGACAGTAATGCGAATCTCTCTGCGATACGTTTTCTCTCTTTCGACGGTTTTCTGGTTGTGGGCTCTCGTCGCCACGCATGCCCAGGTCACACCGGAGCGTATCGAGCGAGCGTCGGCCGAGCCGCAGAATTGGCTCACCTACAATGGCAGTTATGACAGCAAGCGCTACAGCACACTCAATCAGATCACGCCCGCCAATGTGAAGAACCTCGAAGAGAAATGGGTGCTGCAGGACCAGGTATTTGGAGCCTGGGAATCGAACCCGCTTGTCGTCGACGGCATCATGTATGTGACCGAGCGTCCCAACGACGTCATCGCGCTCGATGCAAAGACCGGCAGGGTGTTCTGGATCTACCGCTACACGCCTTCGCCCGATGCCCGCGTTTGCTGTGGCGCGAATAACCGCGGCGTCGCGATACTGGGCGACACGCTGTTCATGGGTACGCTCGACGCGCATCTCATCGCAATCGATGCGAAAAACGGCAAGCCGCTGTGGAACATCGTTGTCGCGGACGTTAAGCTCGCCTATTCCATCACCCTGGCGCCGCTCGTGGTGAAGGACAAAGTCATCGTCGGCGTCGGCGGCGGCGAGTTCGGCATCCGCGGATTCATCGCGGCCTACGATGCAAAAACGGGGAAGGAAGCCTGGCGCTTCAACACCATACCGGGACCGGGAGAGCCTGGACACGAGACCTGGAGCGGCGATGACTGGATGCATGGCGGAGCATCGGTATGGATCACAGGTTCCTTCGATCCGTCGCTGAACCTGACCTATTGGGGCATCGGCAATCCCGGCCCCGATTGGAATCCCGATCAGCGCCCCGGCGATAACCTCTATTCCGACTCTGTAGTGGCGCTCGATCCGGACAGCGGCAAGCTCAAATGGTATTTCCAGTTCACGCCGCACGACGGCTACGACTACGACTCCGTGCAGATTCCGGTACTCGCTGACATGGAATGGCAGGGCAAGCCCGCCAAGGTAATGATGTGGGCGAACCGCAACGGATATTTCTATGTGCTGGATCGCGTGACTGGAAAATTCTTGCTCGGTGAGCCCTTTGTGAAGTTGAACTGGGCGAGTGGCCTCGATCCCAAAGGACGGCCGATCCAGACGCCGCAACCGCCCGGAATGCCGACCCGGCCGGGCAACCAGGGTGGTACCAATTGGTATGCGCCTTCCTTCAGTCCACGCACGGGACTGTTCTATTTCTCAGTCTGGGAGAACTACGCGTCCATCTACCGCAAAGACGAGCAAAAATATGAGCCGGGCCGCAATTTCATGGGGGGAAGCTTTACCGTGGCGACGCCGACCCCCGGCGCACCCACCATCGGCATCGGCCGTCGCGGCCCAATCGACGACTGGACGAACGAAGTAGGCAGTGGCGCAAGCGTGGCGCTCGACCCGCGAACCGGCAAGCGCGTCTGGACCTTTCCTCAGTTCGATGTGACCGATGCGGGCATGCTGGCGACGGCATCGGACTTGATCTTCACCGGGGGTCGAGAAGGGTATTTCTACGCGCTCGATGCGAGGACTGGAAAGGAACTCTGGAAGGCCAGTTTGGGCGGCTCGATCGTGATGGCGCCGATCACCTACAGAATCGACGGGCAGCAGTATGTCTCGGTCATTTCTGGGCACACACTGGTCACCTTCGCGCTCCGGGACTCTCTGCCTTAAAGCGCAGGCATAAGCGAGGGCCGGTGCAGACATCGCGGACCGTCAGCAGTCCCGAGGCCTCGGCGTCATCGCCCATCTACACACATGTCAATGAGTCTCTTCTCGCCGACGGTTCCCGCGCGAAGCGGATGATCTTCTCGATTCGTCCTGCACTCAGCAGGTGCTCCATCTCCGATGGCGACACGCGAAGCCGTAATGAGTTGCCTGTCAAAGTGTGAGATCAGTTCCCGACAGCCGTGTTCGTTGAAGAAAATGCCAGCCAGTCCAACTTGACAGATTGATTTAAGTACTTCAACGTCAAGTTGGTAGGGCAGGACGGAGCCCCGATGCGCGCACCAGAGCGAAGCCTTGAACTGACGCAGGTCACGGTATGGGAAGACGGGCGTGTTCGCACGCTGCAAGACTCCCTCGCGACCGAAGAGCCTCTTGAGATTCGGATTGGCGGTGTCCCGCTTACGGTAACGATGCGAACCCCAGGGCACGATCTCGAGCTTTCGGCTGGATTCCTGCTCACCGAGGGGATCATCCAGTCCGCAGACCAAATCGCCGGCCTTCGCGCCGTGTCGCCGGAAAATGGCAGCAGAAGCAACGTGGTGGAAGTCGAGCTGAAAAATACCGACTTTGAGTTAAAGGATCTGCAGCGCAATTTCTTCGCCGCATCCAGTTGTGGCATCTGCGGGAAAGCTTCCATCAATGCAGTCCGCGCCCGCGGCCTGAAGAGGCCCGATACCGGCTTCTGTCTCGATCCTGAGGTCCTATGCCGGTTACCTGAGACTCTCCGCTCGGAGCAGGCGGTTTTCAGCCGCACCGGGGGCCTGCATGCAGCCGCGCTCTTTGACGCTTCCGGCCATTTGATAGCCCTGCGCGAGGACATTGGCCGGCATAACGCCGTTGACAAAATCGCCGGATGGGCGCTTCTCCAGAAGAGTCTGCCGCTATCCCGGCACATAGTGCTGGTCAGCGGCAGAGGCGGTTTTGAGATCGTTCAAAAAACGCTGGCAGCGGGAATCCCGATTCTGGCGTCGGTGTCGGCGCCTTCCAGCCTGGCCGTTAAGCTTGCTCGCGAGTTGGGATTGACCCTGGTCGGATTTTTGCGCGGGCGGCGCTTTGTGATCTATTCAGGTGAAAGCCGTTGCCTTGGCGCGCCATCGACGAATCCTTCGGGCGCCTGATCCCGGCCCTGAGACGAGTTTTTTTCGGCTGGCCAGCCGATTAACAGAAAATTCACGCAGGCTTTCAGAAGATTGAAATGAAAGTAGTTTACGGAACTGCGATTTCGATACTACTATCTCAAATGAGTCACTGAAGGTCGATTCCCCATGTCTGCAACCATCAATGGCAAGAGCCTGGCGATTCAGCCCGGTGAGCGCCTGATTGACGCAATTAACCGCAGCGGCGTTCCGATCCCGCAGGTTTGCTACCATCCGCAACTGGGGCCGATCCAGACCTGCGATACCTGCATGGTTGAAGTGGACGGCCAGCTGGTGAGAGCCTGCGGCACCCAGGTCGCGGACGGCATGGTTGTGGACACGGCGTCGCCGCGCGCCGGCGCTGCGCAGCGCGAGGCCTTTGACCGCATCCTTGGCAATCATTTGCTCTACTGCACGGTCTGCGACAACAACAACGGCAATTGCACCGTTCACAACACGACCGCTCAGCTCGGCATTGAGCACCAGGAGATCCCTTACCAGCCGAAGCCGTATGCGGTCGATCTGTCGAATCCCTTTTACCGCTACGATCCCGACCAGTGCATTCTTTGCGGGCGATGTGTGGAGGCGTGCCAGAACCTGCAAGTCAACGAGACTTTGTCGATCAACTGGGAAGATCCGCATCCCCGTGTGCTTTGGGATGGTGGAGCGAAGATCGGCGAATCCAGCTGCGTCTCCTGCGGCCACTGTGTCACCGTTTGCCCTTGCAACGCGCTTATGGAGAGATCCATGCTGGGTGAGGCGGGCTACTTTACGTCGTTGCGAGAGACCGCGCTGAGTGTTGTGAGCGGGATGATCGAGGTGGTGAAGGGCATCGAGCGGGAACTCGGGTACGGCGCGATCCTGCGAATCTCCGAAGTGGAAGCGGCGATGCGCGAAGGCCAGATCAAGCGCACCAAAACGGTGTGCACCTATTGCGGCGTTGGTTGCAGCTACGACATCTGGACCAAGGGCCGGCACATCCTCAAGGTTGAACCCGAGCACGGCCCAGCCAATGGAGTTTCGACCTGCATCAAAGGCAAGTTCGGCTGGGATTACGTCAACAGTCCGGACCGGCTGACCAAGCCCCTCATTCGGACTGGCGAAACCTTCCGCGAGGCCACGTGGGACGAAGCTCTGAATCTTGTAGCGCATAAGTTCCGGGAGATCAAAACCGAGTACGGCCCCGATGCGCTTGCCTTCATCTCTTCCTCAAAGTGCACCAACGAGGAAAGCTACCTGATGCAGAAGCTGGCCCGCGCGGTGATCGGCACCAATAACATGGATAACTGCTCAAGGTACTGCCAGGCTCCGGCCACCACCGGGCTCTTTCGTACCGTCGGCTACGGGGGCGATTCCGGCTCCATCTCGGACATCGAGCAAGCAAGCCTGGTGGTGCTTATTGGCTCCAACGCGGCTGAAAACCACCCGGTGCTGGCAACGCGGGTCAAACGCGCACACAAGCTGCATGGCCAGAAGCTGATTGTCTCTGACTTGCGCAAGAATGAGATGGCCGAGCGAGCCGACTTATTCCTTCGTCCGCGCCCCGGCACCGATCTGTTCTGGCTTTCAGCGGTGA